>JANXAD010000025.1 GCA_025062245.1 Thermodesulfobacteriaceae bacterium
CCTTAAACTCATCCTTAATCTCCTTAACTATAACCTCCCTAATAACAGTAACTATTTTCTCCATATCTATCATAATTCTACCTCCCACTCTTTAATCTTCTCTTAAATTCTAATCCCTATCTAAAGAAAAAACAAGCTTTATTTTTTATAGCCATTCCCCAATTCGATAATTTTTTTGTAATTTTTTTAATTGCACCTCATTTTTGAGGATACGAGAAACCCTTGATGAACTCATAAGAAGGATACGGTAAAAGAAAGGAAATTTAAGCTTTAGGTTGATAAGTAAAGATATAGCAAAGCATTTAGAGTGAATATTATCCTAATGTTTAAAGAGTTCAAATTTGGAATTGATCTTATAAAAGATAAACTTAGGACCATTTTTTCTCGTGCAGATAAACTGTCCTTATAGGAAAGGGAATCTCAATTCCTTCTACCTTATATCTTTGGTGAAGCCTTTTAATAAATTCGTGAATTATGGGAAGTCTATCCGGATAGCTTTGAGCCCTTAAGATGACATTAAAAATTATACTAAACTCTCCGAAAGTATGATATCTTATAAAAGGCTCAAAATCTGGAACTCCACCAGGAACCTCCCTCATTACTTCCTTAGCTACTTCAATAGTTACTTTTTCTACTCTTTCCAAATCACTATTATAACTTATTCCTACTTGAACTACTATTAAAAGCTCTTTTTCAGGTAAAAAATAATTAGTAACGATAGAAGAAGAAAGTTTAGAATTGGGGACAATCACTATGTTGTTTGAAATTTGTCTTATAGTTGTGTTTCTCCAAGTAATATCTTCTACAAAACCTTCAATTCCAGAGTCAAGAGCAATATAATCTCCAGGTTTAATCTGCTTAGTCATTAAAATGTAAAGACCTGCAAAAAAGTTGCTAAGGGTATCTTGCAAAGCTAAACCTACAGCTAAGCCTGCAATTCCTAAGGTTGTTAAAAAGGGAGTTATGTTAATATTCAAAAGATTTAAAATAATAATAAAACCAAGAATAAAAACGAAAATTTTAACTATGATGTTGATAAGAGAAACCTTAAAAGGTAGTTCAGTTTTTTCAAAAAGGAAGGTGTCTATGAAAACTGTAATAATTTTAGATATAGCCCAGGTTAAAGAGATAACAAAAATAATTAATAAAATTTTGTTAGTCAGAGGAAGAAATCTTTCAGAAATTTTTAAAAACTGAAAGCCAAGATAAAAGGCTAATAAAAAACACCATAAGACTGGAAGATTTCCCAGGGTTTTTAAAAATATTTCCCCTTTCAGCCATTGAGCTTGAAGAAAAATTTTATTTAAGCTTTTATAAAGAAGGATTTTTAAAGCAAAACCCATTAATAGGGAAAAGGCTAAAAATAGAATAAAACTTAAATAATTATTTAAAATTTCCATCAAAAATTAGAAATTTAATAGGGAAAAATTTTTTAAAGATGAGAAATTTTTAATAAACCAAATCGGGGCGAGAGGATTTGAACCTCCGACCCCCTGCTCCCAAGGCAGGTGCGCTTCCAGGCTGCGCCACGCCCCGTAATCTCTGTTCATTATATCCTTTTCCTATTATTTTACAACACTCTTTTAATTTTCACTTTTCTTTCCATCCTCACGCGATGGAACTTCCACCTTTCAACAAAAACCACCTATTCTCAAAGGACTAAATTTTCCTAAAAGAATTAAAGCCACTACACATAAAACGATTACCAAAATTACCTCTCCCACTTTACCATCTCCCTTTTATAAATTTTTTATAAATTCTAAGGCTTTCTTTAATCTCTTCTCCACCCGTTCCTTTCCTAAAACTTTAATTATTTCAAAAAGCCCTGGACTAACACTCTTTCCTGTTAAAGCCACTCTTATAGCCTGAGCCAAATCTTTTAATTTTATGCCAGAAGTTTGAGCTAAATTTTTAAAATAACTCTCCAACTCTTGCTCTTCTAAGGATAAATCCTTTAAATCTAAAAAAAACCTTTCCAAGTAAGGTCCTATAGCCTTAGTTAAATACTTTCGAGCCGAATTTTCTTCATAGTCAATCTCTTCAACTAAGTAAAAATGTAGCATCTCTGCCATTTCCTTTAAAGTTTTGGTTCGAGATTTTATCGTTTCTATAGCCAAAATCAAGTATTCCTTGGAAAATCGAAAAATAGAATAGTCTTTAAGAAAGGGCAAGAGATGCTCTAAAAGGACTTCAGAGGGGCTATTTTTAATCCAGTAAGTATTAACAGCCAAAAGTTTGTCTGAATCAAATCGGGCAGGAGCTAAATTAATTCTTTCTAAGGAAAATTTTTCTATTAATTCTTTTACACTAAAATATTCCTCATCTCCATATCCCCAACCTAAACGAGCCAGATAATTAATTAAAGCATAAGGTAGATATCCTTCTTCTCTATACTCTAAAACTGAGCGAGCTCCATGTCTTTTAGAAAGCCTTGCTCCGTCAGAACCAAGAACCATAGGAATATGAGCAAAAAAGGGGGGATTAACCCCCAAGGCTTTATAAATTAAAATCTGCTTAGGAGTATTAGAAAGATGATCATCACCTCTTATCACATGAGTAATCTTCATGGTAATATCATCTACCACCACTGCAAACTGATAAGTAGGGGTTTTATCTGACCTTAAAATAATAAAATCGTCTATTTCGTCAGCTGAAAAAATAATCCTTCCTCTTAATAGGTCTTCAACTACTATATCTCCTATATCCGGAGTTATAATCCTTAAAGCTCTCCCTTCTCCTGGACCTAAATTTTTATCTCTACAAGTTTTATCATATCCAGGTTTTAAACCAAGCTCTAATCTTTTTTTCTTTTTTTCTTCTAAAAGCTCCTTAGAACATTCACAGTAATAGGCCTTACCTTCCTCTAAAAGTCTTTGAGCAAATTGGTGATATAGCTCTAATCTTTGGCTTTGAAAGTAAGGACCTTCATCCCAATCAAGACCAAGCCATTTTAAAGCTTCTAAAATGGAAGTTACATATTCAGGTTTGGATCTTTCTTGGTCGGTATCTTCAAAACGAAGAATAAATTTTCCCTGATAGTGTCTGGCAAAAAGCCAATTAAAAAGAGCTGTCCTTGCTCCTCCTAAGTGGAGATGTCCCGTAGGGCTGGGAGGAAACCTGGTTACTACTTGAAACATAGGACCTTCTCCTTCTTAGTAAAATATTATTCCTCCATAACCTACAACTGAGGAATAATCCTTTAATACATCTCCTGAGGTTCCATAGACTATAAGTTCTGCCTTTTTAGCTCCTAATTCCTTACAAGCATAGATGGTTACCGCTACAGGTATAACCCCACACATACTAATTTTTTCTTTTTGAACTACATGTAAAAGGCCTCCCTCGGAAAAATTTAAAATTTGTTCTATAGCTAAAAAATCTTTTCTTTTAGCTACTTCCTGAGGAACATAATGACTAAAGTCTGAACTGGCTACTATAACGATATATCTATTTTCTTCCTTTATGCCTTTAGCTATACCCTTTCCTAAGGTAACTATTTCTTCTAAGCTAAGTCTTCCCAAACAAAGGGGAACGATTTCTATCTTAGGGTTGAGATACTGCAAAAAGGGGACTTGAACTTCTAAGGAATGTTCATGAAGATGGGCCAAGGGATCTTCTTCTAAAAAAGGAACTTCCTCTAATAACTTAGAAGCTAAAGTTTGGCAGACCCTGGCTTCTCCTAAGGGAGTAATAAAGGCCTCTCCTGTAAATAGGGAGGCTTCCCTTCCCAATCCTGTATGATTAGGACCTATAATTAAGGCTACTTCTGGTGGATAAATGACACCATAAGTTTGACCTGCCACCCATCCTGAATACATATAACCTGCATGAGGAACTACTATTCCCTTAACTTTAAGCTTTTCTTTCCTTTCCTTAATGAGCTCTCTTAAATCTGACTTAAGAATCTCTTTATTTTCACTATAAAAATATCCAGCTACTGTCGGTTCTCTTTTCATTTTATAACCCCTTTTAAATTTTCTAAGTATTGTAAATCTTCTAAAGTATCTACCTCTGGAACATCCTTAGAGACCACAGTTACCCCTATCTTATATCCATACTCCAAAGCACGAAGCTGTTCTAACTTTTCAGCACTTTCAAGTTCCCCAGGAGGTAATTTTACAAATTTACTCAAAAAACTCTTTCTATAGGCATATACTCCTATATGTTTAAGATATAGAGGTTCCCTTCCAGGAGGTCTGAAATAAGGGATAGGTGAACGAGAAAAATAAAGGGCTAATCCCCTTTTATCTACTACTACCTTAACTTTGTTAGGATTTTCTAAATCTGCTTTATTAAGAATAGGGGTAGCAAGAGTGGAAAGCTGTATTTCAGAAGACAATAAAAGGGGTTTAATTAAAAGGGAAAAATACTCAGAAGGAAATAGTGGTTGATCCCCCTGTAAATTTATAATCAAATCCTCTTCTTTAAGACCCAAGATATCACTGGCTTCAGCTAATCTTTCCGTGCCGCAAGTGTGTTCCTTTTTAGTAAGAAGAGCCTTTCCACCAAAGCTTTTTACTAAATCGAAAATTCTTTGGTCATCAGTGGCTACATAGACCTCAGAGATTTCTGAATCTATTGCTCTTTCATAAACATGCTGAATAAGAGGTTTATCCCACAAAAGTGCCAAAGGCTTACCTGGAAAACGAGTAGAACCATATCGTGCAGGAATTATGATAACCTTTCTCATATTTTAAAAGTTTAATCTGAAATTAGGAAATTAAAAGCTTATTTTCTATCTAAAAATTGACTCCCTAAGCAAATAAACGAAAAAAAAGAGGTCATAAAAAGGCTGAAGAACATTGGAAGTTTTTCTAATATAAAAAGTTACGATTTTTTGTCTAAAACTTACTTAATAGAATAATAATTTTTGATACAATTATACTTTTGGTAATACTAAATTTTTAAAAAACTCTTGAATTTTCTTAGTTTAATATTAAACTTACAAATACCTTTTTTATATTTTTAAAATATTTTAAAAATTAAACCTTAAAAGGTAGGTGTTAAAGGCTTTTATGGAGAAAATTAAAGTAGTTGATTTAGCTAAAGAATTAAATCTTGATCCTAAGGAACTTTTAAAAAAATTAAAGGAAGAGGGGTTTCCTATAAAAACTATCTCTTCTTCTCTAATGGAAGAGGAGGTTGAAAGAGTCAGACAACTATTTACCTCTAAAAAGGGTATCATCCTTATAAAAAAAGAAGAAGTGATATCTCAGGAAGAAGTTTCTGAAGAACCTGTTATTATTCCTAAAAAAAAGAAGTTAATTTTAAAAAAGAAGCCTCCTGCTGAAATACAAAAAGAGGAACCAGAAGTCGTAAGGGCAGAAGTTCAACCCTCCTTAGAAACCTCTCTTGAGGAAAGGGTCTCTATGGCAGAAATTTCTGTTTCTCAAGAACTTTCTACTCCTGAGGAGGTTTCTCCCGTAGAAGAAAAGGAATTAAGTGAAGAATTAACTCCCGAAATAGAACCCACTCCCAAATTGAAAGAAGAAAGACCTAAGGAATCCCCTGATAAAAGAATTGTTACAGATTTTACCAAAAGAAGGGAAAAGCCTTTTAAGCCTAAATTCCCTAAGGAAAGGTTAGATAAAGGAGAAAAACCTCCCTCTTTACCAGAGGAAGTTCCTAAGGAGGAGGTAGTAAAAAAAGAGGAGTTTAAAAAAAAGAAAAGGGAGGAACTTTTTTTAGAAGAAAGAAAAAAACAAAAGAAAAAATTTGCCTTTCCTAAAAAAAGAAAGGAAGAGATGGAAGAGCTTTTGTTAGAAGAGGAACCTGAATCTGAAATTTTGTTTTTAGAAAAAGTTCCTGCACTTGAAGAGGAAGAAGAGGTATTATCTGCTAAGGTAAGGGTTAAACCAAAAGAAAAACTTGAAAAGGTTCCAGAAAGGCCTCCCACTTTACCTCCTAAGGAACGAAAAGTTAAAGTTTATGAAACTATTCAGGTTGGGGAATTAGCTAAATTGATGGGAGTTAAGGTAAGTGAAGTAATTAAGAAATCCTTACAGATGGGAATGCCTTTAACTATCAATCAATCAATTGATGCAGATACTGCAGCTATTTTAGCCTATGAGTTTGGATACGAAGTAGAGAAGGCTCCTATTGAAGAGGAAATTTTATTACAATATATACCCCCTTCTCCAGAAGAGTTAAAACCTCGTCCTCCTGTGGTAACGGTAATGGGACATGTAGATCACGGAAAGACCACCCTTCTTGATGCTATTAGAAAAACTGATGTGGTTAGTCAAGAGGCTGGAGGAATTACTCAACATATTGGAGCTTATACTGTTAGATTGGAAGATGGAAGAACGATTACTTTTATTGATACTCCTGGTCACGAAGCTTTTACTTCTATGAGGGCTAGAGGTGCTCAAGTAACTGATATAGTAATTTTAGTGGTAGCAGCTGATGATGGAGTGATGGAACAAACTAAAGAAGCTATTGAACATGCAAGAGCTGCTAAGGTTCCTATCGTAGTAGCCATTAATAAAATAGATAAACCAGAGGCTAATATAGAAAAGGTAAAGTCTCAATTAGCAGACTTAGGTCTTATTCCTGAGGAATGGGGTGGAGATACCCTTACTGCCAATATCTCTGCTAAGAAAAAAATAGGAATTAACGAACTTTTAGAATTGGTTCTTTTACAAGCTGAAATGTTAGATCTAAAGGCTGCTTATGACCGTCCTGCCCGTGGAAGAATCATAGAAAGTAAATTAGACAAAGGTAGAGGACCGGTAGCTACCGTCCTTATTCAAGAAGGAACTTTAAAAGAGGGAGATATCTTCATAGCTGGAACCACCTATGGTAGAGTAAGGGCTATGTTTGATAGTTATGGTCAAAGAATAAAAATAGCTACTCCTTCTGTTCCTGCAGAAATTTTAGGATTTGAGGAATTACCTCAAGCTGGAGATGACTTTATTGTAATAGAAACGGAAGAAAAAGCTCGAAAAATTGCTGAATATCGCCAAAGAAAAGCTCGTGAAGCTGAAATCGCTAAAGAAACTAAAATCTCTTTAGAAAAAATTTTTGAAAAATTAAAAGAGGGAGAATTAAAAGAACTCAAAATTGTTTTAAAAACAGATACCCAAGGAACCTTAGAAGCTTTAAAAACTTCCTTAGAAAAACTTTCAAGTGAAAAGGTAAAGGTAAATATTATTAGAGCTGGAATTGGAGCTATTTCTGAAAGTGATGTTATGTTAGCCTCAGCCTCAGAAGCTGTAGTAATTGGTTTTAATGTTAAGCCTACTCCTCAAGCTAAGGAAGTAGCTAAAAATGAAAGAGTGGATATTAGATTTTATGATGTAATTTATAATCTTTTGGATGATGTCAAAAAAGCTATGGTTGGTTTATTGGAACCTAAGTACGAAGAAAAGATTATAGGAATAGTAGAAATTAGAGCTGTTTTTAAAATTCCCAAGATTGGAATGGTAGCTGGTTGCTATGTGAAGGATGGAATAGTTAATAGAAGTAGTAGAATTAGAGTAATAAGAGACGGAGTAGTTATTTATACAGGAAGGATAGCCTCACTTAAAAGATTTAAAGAAGATGTAAGAGAAGTACCAGCAGGTTATGAGTGTGGTATAAGAATTGAAGGTTTTCAAGATATAAAGGTAGGAGATCTTATAGAAGTTTTTGAAATTAAAGAAGTGCTTCCTGAATTATAAAAAATTAGTAATTTATGGTAGTTGGAATTGCTAAAATAGAACTTTTTTTTCCTGAGCCTAATTCTTTAAAAGCTAAACGGCAGGTTTTAAAGGCTCTTATTAACAAGATTGAATCGGAATTTAAAAGAATATCTTTGGCTGAGGTAGACGGACATAATCTTTGGCAAAATGCTATTTTAGGTATTTGTGTGGTAGGAAAGGATCAAAAAATGGTAGACAGTAAAATTACCTCGATTATTAATTTTATCCAAACTCGAAGTGAATTAGAAATAATAAAAGCAGAAATAGATTTTATTTCTTACTAAAGAGCCAGTTCTAATGTCTAACAGCTATCGCTCAAAAAAAGTAGCCAGTCTCTTAAAAGAAATAATTTCAGAAATCATACTCTATGAATTAAAGGACCCTATTTTTAAAAATTTTATTTCCCTTACTGAGGTAACCATAGGTAGTGATTTAAAAAAAGCTACCATATATTTTAGAGCCTATGGTAAAGAAAATGAAGAAATTGAAAAGGCTTTAAATAAAGCTAAAGGATATATCAAGAAACTTTTAGGGCAAAAAATTACTCTTAAATTTATACCCGATATAGAATTCAAAATTGATCTGAGAGAGGAGAAGGAAAAGGAATTAGAAGAACTTTTAGCTAAAATTTCTAAAAGTTAATTATGGATTTAGAAAACTTTAATAAAGCACTTTCGTGGATTAAAGAAAATTACACTTTCCTTTTGGCAACCCATGTTCAGCCAGATGTAGATGGCTTAGCTTCTATTCTAACTTTAGCTCAAGCACTTAACTATTTAGGTAAAAAAGCCTTGCCAGGAGTAGAGGAAATCCCAGAGGAGGCTCTATTTTTACACGGAAGTTCTCTACTTAAATTGCCTGAAGAGATTAAGGATTTTAAAGCTGAAGTTGTCATAGTAGCTGATGCCCACTCCCCTAAAAGAATCCCTCAAAAAATTTGGGAAAAACTTAACTTAAAAGCTAAATTTCTTATTATAGACCACCATATCTGGAATAAAGAGACTTCCTTTTCAGAGGAAGAAATTTTCATTATAGATTCTAAAGTTCCTTCTACTACCTATTTAATATACCAACTCTTAAAAATGGGAAATTTTCCTATAACTTCAGAGATGGCTGAAAATTTATTAGCAGGGCTTTACTTTGATACCGGAGGTTTTAGATATGAAAATGTTACTAAGGAGACCTTTCTTTTTGCTTCTGAATTAGTTAATTTAGGAGCCAGACCTTCTTGGGTGGCTTGCCAAATTTTTGAAAATATCTCTTTAGCTCAAGTAGAATTTCTCAAAAAGGTCTTACAAAATTTAGAGTTTATAAACCATGGAGAAATAGCCTTTTCCTATCTTACCTTTGAGGATTTTCAAAAAGTAGGGGTTTTCAATCTTTCCAAAGATTGGGTTAACTTTCTAAGAAGTTTGCAAGGAGTAAAAGTGGCAGTTCTACTTAAAGAAGTAGAAAAGGGAAAGGTAAGCGTAAGTTTAAGAAGCAAAGCCCCTTTTGAGGTAGTGGATTTAGCTAAAAAGTTTGGAGGGGGAGGACATAGATACGCAAGCGGTTTTAAAATAGAAACCCAAAATTTTAAAGATACTCTTACTTATTTAAAGAGATTTGTAAGTAAATTTTATGAAAGAAAATTCCTTTAGTGGAGTTTTGGTTTTAGATAAACCAGAAGGTCTTACTTCTACTTCAGCTTTAGAAAAGGTCAAAAAATTGCTCAAAGTTAAAAAAGCAGGCCATGGAGGAACTTTAGATCCTATAGCTACAGGAGTACTTCCTATTTTAATAGGAGAGGCCACCAAAATGGCTCAAATCTTTTTAGAAGGAGATAAAATCTATGAAGGTAAACTACTATTAGGTATAACTACTTCTACTTATGATATTACAGGAGAGGTTATTAAAAAGTTAGAGGTCCCCGAGTTTACTTTAGAAACTTTGCAAGAGTTAGCTAAAAGTTTGGAAGGAACTTTGGAGCAGGTTCCACCTCCCTTTTCTGCAGTTAAGTTTAAAGGAAGACCCCTGTATAAGTATGCCCGTAATGGACTTTTTATTTCTAAGGAACCTAAGAAGGTTAAAATATACGAATTTAAAATAAAATCTTTGGAAAAGGATAAAGTTTCCTTTTATCTTCATTGTTCAAAGGGAACCTATGTAAGAAGCTTAATTCATGAATTAGGAGAAAGATTAGAATGTGGAGCGGTACTTTTAAACTTAAGAAGATTAAAAAAAAGCTCCTTTCACATAGAACAAGCTTTAACCTTAGAAGAATTAGAACAAAGGGTTAAAGATAACTCTTGGACCCAATTTTTAATCTCTATTCCTAAAGCTTTAGAGTTTCTACCTAAGGTTATTATAAGTGAAGAATTTTCAAAAAAAGTTAGAGAAGGAAAACCTCTCTATACTTCCTCTTTTCTTTCCCTTATGAAATTTCAAAAACTTACTCTATCTTCTACAGAAAGATGGATAAGATTATTAAGTACTAAGGGTGATTTAGTAGCTATTATAGAAAACCCTTTACTCACTTCCCCTTCTAAACCTTTTATTGCCTATTTTAAAGTTTTTAAAAATTGATTCTTTAAATGAACCAAAAAATAAAAAGTTATTTAGCCTTTCTTTTAAGATTAGTAATTACCTTTTCTATCCTTTTTTACCTTTTTCAAAAAACTGACTTTGAAAAGCTTAAAGAAATTTGGCAAAATATCTCTTTTTTTTACTATTTTATAGCTTTAGGAGTCTTTTTTTCTTTTCAAATTTTAATAGCCCTTCGGTGGAAAAAAATTTGTTTATCCTGGAATTTTGAAGATAAACTCAGTTTTTTTTTAAAAGCCTATTTTATGGGATTTTCCCTAAATACCGTTATGCCTGGTATAGTAGGAGGAGATATTTTGAGAAGTTTTTTGTTAACTAAAAGGGGACTTTCTTGGAAAAAGGCCAGCTTTAGCGTAATTTTAGACCGTGGCTACGGATTATTAGGAATTTTCATTATCTTAGCTCTCTTTCTTCCCTTTAAAGGTTATTTTCTTCCCTATTCCTTTCTTATTTTCTTAGAAATTTTAACTTACTCTCTCTTAATACTTTACTTCTCAACTTCCCTTTTTCTTTCTAAAAGGGAAGGACAAGACTTTTTAAAACCTGTATGTCTTCCCCATAATATCTTTCCTATTTTTTTAGGATTTTTAATCCAAATACTCTTTGTCTTTCAATTTATCTTTTTAGCTTTAGCGTTAAGATTGAATTTCCAATCAGAATACTTTTTTGTAATAATTCCGGTAATAAGCTTTTTATCTGCTTTACCTATAAGTATTGCTGGATTAGGAATAAGAGAAGGTAGTCTAAGTTACTTTTTTTCTCTTTTAAATTATCCTCTAGAATACGGTTTAAGTTTAGGGCTTTTGGGTTATAGTTTAATTCTGATTTCTGCACTTCCAGGTTTATACTTTTACTTAAAAGAAAAAAGTTTATGGAAATAGGTTTTTTAATCAAAAGCTTTTTAGCTATTTTTACTATAGTTGACCCCATAGGAGCTGTACCACTTTTTTTAAACATTACTTCCAATTACTCTCGTGAAGAAAGAAAAAGAGTAGCTTTTATGAGTTCTGTTACTGTTTTGGTAACTCTTACTATCTTTTTATGGATTGGAAAATTAATTTTAAATTTTTTTCATATTTCTATTTCTTCCTTTAAAATTGCTGGAGGAGCCTTACTTTTTATCACCGCTATAGAAATGCTTTTTGGAAGAGTAGGACAGGTTAAAACTTCTGCTCAAGAAATGAGTTATTTTAAGGAAAAAGAAGATATTGCTATAGTCCCCTTAGGTATTCCCTATTTAGCAGGACCTGGTGCTATAACTACTGTGATTATCTTAGGAGAAAATACCACTTTAATTCAAAAAGTTTCCCTATTTTTTATCATCGGAGGAGTGGCGCTTTCTATATATCTCTTTTTAAGTCAAGCCTACTTGATTTTTAAATTTTTAGGAGAATTAGGAACTAAAGCCACTATAAGAATTTTAGGATTAATCTTAGCTACTATCGCTACTGAATACATCCTAACAGGAATTAAAGAAACCTTTAAACTTTAAAGTTTCAAAAAATATTCCTCGGAATATTTTTTTTCGTAACCCCTTGAAGTAATAAACCAGTTACCCGAAAAGAAGCTTTGAGAATTTCCTACAATTAAAGTGCTGTGCATATCTACCCATTCTTCTTTTAAATCCCTCAAAGTGGTTAGGTAAATTTTTTGATTTTCTCTCATAGCAGAAATTACCACGGCAACTACCGTATCTAATGCACGAACGGTCTTAAGAATTTCCAAAGCTTTTGAAAATTGTTTACTTCTTCTTCTACTCTTAGGATTATAAATAACTAACGGTATATCAAGTTGAGCTAAACTTCTAAGTCTTTTTTCTATTTCCTCCCAGGGAGTAAGTCTATCTGAAAGGCTAATTACCGCAAAGTCATTCATAAGTGGAGCTCCAACTAAGGCTGAACAGGCATTTAAAGCAGAAATTCCAGGAATAATTTCTAAATCTAAAGATAATCTGTTAAAAGTTAGGATTTCTAAAACCAAACCTGACATACCATAAATTCCAGGATCTCCTCCACTAACCAAAGCCACCTTTTTCCCTTTTAAAGCTTCCTCTATAGCTTTTTTAGCTCTTTCAGTCTCTTCTGTCATAGAAAAACTGTAAACCTCTTTGTTATAAAAAAGAGGTTCTAAAAGTTTTAAATAGGTTTGGTAACCTACAATTACCTCTGCTTCTCTTAAAACTTGCAAAGCTCTTAAAGTTAAAAAGTCTACTGCTCCTGGACCAGTGCCCACTATGTAAAGTTTTCCTCTAAGTTGATAGTCCTCCTCAGCCACAGCTATAGTTAGGCCTGAAAAAACTTGTTTAGGAATCAGAAGAGCTCCTTTACTTGCTAAAAGAGCTGCCTGTTCAGAAACACTCTCTAATCCTACGGCTTCGTAAACTTTCTCTGAAGGAGTTAAAGCCTTAACTTTTTCAAGTTCTTCTTTACTAAAGGAAAGTAAAGAAAGTTTTTTATGGACACAAAAATTTAAAAGAGCCTGATGTTTGGCTTTTTTATCTAAAGTAGTAACTCCCTTTAAAGCCTTTTCTTCTAATTGATACTCTTCAAAAACTTTCTTAACGGCTTCTTCTAAATAGGCTTCCTCTAAATTTTCGTGAAAACCCACTCCAAGCCAAAGGTTAGGCACAATTAAAATCAGTTGTTTTTTAGGTTTTCCTATGATTCGATTAGTAATTATTACCTCAGCTTCCTCTACTTTTCCAACTTCTAAAGCTCCTTTAAAAAGGGGAATCTTAACACTTTTTTCTCTATAGACCCTTAAAGTTCCTTTTTGATTAAATAAAGCCATAATTCCAGGCAAAAGTTCAGGATTTTTTAAAATTAATCCCTTTTCCTTAATCCATAGATCTAAAGGGGTAAAGGAGAGGGAATCAGAGGCTGTAGTGACGACAGCTTTAGCTGAAAGAAAGTCTGCTATTTTTTGAGCTAATTCATTAGCCTTAGCCCTGTGTCCCCCTAAAAGAGGTATTACATATTCTCCAGTTTCGTTAAGAACTAAAACTCCTGGGTCCTCTAACTTGTTTTTCAAGAAAGGGGCTATTTTCCTTACTACAATTCCAGATGCACAAATAAAAATTAAGATTTTATCCTTTTGCCAATTCTTAGAAATTAAACCACTTTCCAATCTAAAAATTTGAACTTCCTTTAAAAGAGCTTTCAAATTTTCAGCTAATTTTTTACCCCTTTCCGAAAGATAAAAAATTACCCCTCTAACTTCCATAAAGTTTAGACCTCTTACCTAAACTTTGAAAAGAAAGCTTTAAGACTTCTCCCACATATATAAGAGCGGTTTTCTTAATATTTTCTTTTTTCATGAGTTCTGAAAGCTCCTTTAAAGTTCCCTTAACTATTTTTTCTTCCTTGTGGGTTATACGGTAAAGAATAGCTACCGGGGTATCAGAAGGTAAAATTTCTAAAAGTGTATTTTCTAAATCCTTAGCATAAAAGGCGCTTAAAAAAAACACCAAAGTTGCTTTTTTTAAAGCTAAGCTTTTTATTTCTTCAGGAGTTGCTCCTCCAGTTTTTCCAGAAAATCTTGTAAAAATGACAGTGTGAGAAACCTCTGGATAGGTAAGTTCTATTCCAAGCTTACTTGCACCTGCCGTAGCAGAAGAAATACCCGGAATAATCTCATATTCTACTTTTCTTTCTCTTAATCCTTCAATCTGTTCCTGAATGGCACTATAAAAAGAAGGATCTCCACTTACTAATCTTGCCACCTGTTTTCCATCTAAAACTGCCTTTTCTATAATTTCAAGAATTTCTTCTAACTTTAAAGAGGCACTATCATAAAACTCAGAAAAAGGAAGTTCCCTTTTTAAAAAGTCAATCATTTCTGGATTGGCCAAACTTCCTGGATATAAAATAACTTGAGAGTTTTTTAAAATTTTCCAAGCCTTTAGGGTTAAAAGTTCAGGATCTCCAGGTCCCATACCTATAAAATATACCTTAGGTCCCATCTTCTTCTTTCTCCCTCTTTACAATTACTATGGAAAAGTAATCTAAGGAGGTTTCTTCAACTTCACATAAGTTTTGATAAATTTCTTCTTCAGGAAAAGTGGCCTTTTTAACATAAAAGGTTTTAACCTTAGGTAACTCGGAAAGAAGATTTAGAATTTCAGACCAAGACTTATGAGGCTTCATAAGAACTAGAGTCTCAAAATAAGTCAAATAATTTTTAGCTTCCTCCTTAGTTAAGTAATTGGCAGGTAAAATAGCAATTTTTTCATCAGCTATAGATAGGCTTAAAGGGATGGCACAAGCTACGGCGGAAACCGAACTTACTCCAGGAATAAGTTTAACCTCTACTAAAGACTTAAGATAGGGATAAAGATAAAAAAAAGTAGAATAAAAGGAGGGATCCCCCAAAGTAATAAAGGCCCCTTCTTTAAAAATTTTAAGTTCCTCTACGACCTTTTCAGAAAGTTGCTTCCAGTGTGCTTCTAAACTTTCTTCCTTAGTCTTTTTCATAGGAAAATAAAGATTAATTACCCTTTTGTCTCTAACATCTATTAACTTTTCCACTATAGAAAGCGCTAAATGGTCTTTTCCTCCTGTAGGAGAAAAAATAAGGGAAACCTTTTCTAAAATTTTTTTAGCCTTAAGAGTTAAAAGTTCTGGATCTCCTGGGCCAACCCCTAAAACAAAAAGTTTCATCCTTTTTGAGCTCTAATCACAAAAATGGGATTTTGAGCTTTAAAAACCAACTGACTTCCTAAGGGTTCTACTCTGCTTATTCCTATCTGGGAGATCTTAAAGTTCCAGTTTTTTTCCTTAAAAAATTTTAAGCTGATATTTAAGGTTTCTAAAGAAATAGCAGTTAATACCACTAAAGGTAAGCTATCTAAGTTATTTAAAAATTCTAAGATTTCTTTCAATTTTCCTCCACTTCCTCCTATAAAAACTCTATCAGGTTTTTTTAAATCTGTCAAAACCTCTGGAGCTAAACCTTTAATTACCTCCACATTAAAAACCTTTAACCTTTCTATATTTTTTTGAATAAGTTCACAGGCTGAAGCTTCCTTTTCTATAGCATAGACTTTAAGGTCTGAGCTTAAAAGGGCACACTCAAGGCTTACTGAACCTGATCCTGCTCCTATATCCCATAGCACTCCTTCTCTTGGAACTCTTAACTGATGTAAAACTACTGCTCTAACTTCGTCTTTAGTAATCATACCTCTTAAATGAAAAATTTCTTCTTCCTTAAGTCCGAAAAGAATTTTTTCTTTCTGGGGTTCTAAAGTTAAAATTAAAAAGTTGGGTTCTTTAAAAGTCTTTCGAGCTATTTCTTCAGGAGTCCCTCTAAAAACCTTTTCTTCCTCTGTTCCCATCTTTTCAAAAACCCAAAAAATAATTTCCTTTCCAAGTCCTTTTTCCTTTAAACAGGAAGCAATAAAAGAGGGAGTATTTACTGGATCTGTAAGAAGAGCCAGTTTTTGGTGGTAATAAAGCTTGTTTAATAAAAGAGCAAGATCTAAAGGACGATTATGAAAACTTAATGAGGGTATTTCCCACCAGTTTTCCTTTATTAAAGAGGTTGCCTTTTGAAGGGAACTTAAATCTGGAAAAACTTGAATCCTTTCTTTTCCGAAAAAATCTATTACCCTTTTTCCAATTCCAAAATAAAGAGGATCTCCTGAAGCTAAAAGAGTAACATCTCCTAAAGAAAGCCCCCTTTTAGCTTCTTCTAAAAGTTCCTCTACCTTATTTAAAACTTTGATTTTAAATCTTACCTTTTCATAAACTGAGAAATACTTATTTTTAAAAAGTTCTATGGTTTTAAAAAATCCTAAAATCACATGACTTCCCAAAAGACACTCTTCAGCTTCTTTTTCTAAAGGTTTAAATCCTATTCCTATAAGATAAATTTTATTTTCCATTCTAAACTTTTTTATGTCTCAGATCTTTCGGGAACCAAAAGATAGGTTTCCATAATAAAGCCCTTCTCTTTTCTTAAATTTCTTCTAAGGGTTATAAGTTTAGAAAGAACCTCTTTTAAATTTCCAGCAAGAAGCACCTCTTCAGAGCTTCCAAGATAGGCTCCCCAATAAATTTTTAACCCTGAAAAAGCAAAATTTTTATAACTTTCATAGTTGTCTAAGAAGACTACCACATGATGATCTATTGATTTAAGCCCTTTTAATCCCCTTGGAGTGGTAAAAGTCAAAGTTCCCGCTATCTCAGTTAAAGAAATTTGATGCTTCGCACTTAAAATCTGAAAAGCAGAGATTCCAGGAATAACCTCTAAAGAAAAATTTAATTCCTTTTGAATTTTCTTAAAAATTTCTATGTGTCCATCATAAAGAGAAGGATCTCCCCAAACTAAAAAACCTGCTTCTTTTTCAGTTTCTTTCTGTAAGACTTCTTTAAGAACCTGAGCTTTGCTTCCCCTCCACCTTTGAACCTCTTCCTCATAAGCTCCAGTTTTTTTTCTTTCAGGGAAAGGAATCTCTAAAAAATAAAAATCCTCTTTATCTTTAATTTGAGCTATAATTTCCTTTCTTTTTAAAGTCAAAGCTTCCTTTTTTCCAGTTTTAGCTGGAATTAAAAAGAGTTTGAGTTTACGAATGACTTCTATGGCTTCTAAGGTTAGATATTTTATATCCCCTGGTCCCATTCCTATGAGATAAATCTTTTCTATCATAGCTTAAAAAACTCCTTCCTTTATTTTTAAGAGTCCATTTATTATGGCTACAGTTGCTGAGCTTCCTCCCTTAGGACTAAAATTAGTAATAAAGGGAATGTCTTGCTGAGAAAGTAAAATTTTAGCCTCTAAAGCTTTTACAAATCCAACCGGCATACCTATAACCACTATTTCTTTCTCTTTCCTTAAGTTTAAAATTTCTACTGTTTTTATAAGGGCGGTAGGAGAATTTCCTATAGCTATAAGGCCCAAATTTTTTTCTCTTTCTAAGGCTAAAGCTATAGCTTTTTCTGAACGGGTAGTTTCAGAATCTTCAACTTCAGAAAGATAACAAAGCACCTTAGAAGGTCCTAAAAGTTTTTTATTTATTCCAGCTTTTACCATTTCTACATCTACTAAAAGATCTTTACTCTCCTTTAAAGCCTTAACTGCCTTAGAAATAGCTTCGGGGTGAAAATACATGGTATCTTTATACTCAGGATCTGCAGTGGCATGAATAACCCTTTTAACTAACTCCCTTTCCCAAATCTTGTTAAATTTTAAATCTACTTCTCTTTCGATAATCTCCATACTCAGTCTCTCAATCTTTTCTCCTGTAAAACCTAAACTCTCCTCTATTCGTTCTTTCACAATTTCAGCCATTTTGGGATGAATTCCCAAGGGAGGAGTATAAAAAAATTTAATTTTAGGGTATCTTTCCTCATAACTTTTTATAATTTGTGGAATGTCTAAGGATACATGTTGGCCTTTTGTCAAAAAAAAGGGATGAATAATAACTTTAGAAGGTTCCTCTTTAATCACTTCCTCTAAAACTTCCTCTAAAGAAGGACTCCCGAATTGGAGAAAAGAAAGCTTTATGTCTTGAAAGGATTTATTTAAGGTTTTAGCTAAAAGAGGAATTAAGAAGGACACCTTATTAGCTTCACTTCTAGGACTTCCGTGTAAGACTAAAATAATTTTTTCCATTTAAAACCTCCTACCTTAGCTTATAAGGTTTATGAGATGAACATAGGTGGCTATAGCCTTTTTATAGGTATAACCTTCTTCCCAAACTTTTCCCTCCAGATCTTTAACTAAATAAGTTTTTTTAATTTCCGAAAGTTCCTCTACGGAAGTATAGTGAAACTCATGTCCTCTAAAGGGAGAACCTTTCCAAAAACCTATCTCCAAGTTAGGAAAGACCTCTCTGTAGCCTAAATGTAAACCCTTCATTTCTACTCTTAAAGGGAAAATACCTACCATAGGATAGCTTTTTTCTTGATAAAAAAGCTTTTTAGATAAGTAAATTAACCCTCCGCATTCAGCATAAAGAGGCTTTCCTTCTTCAACCCAGTCCCTTAGGTCTTTTTTTAAAGTTTCATTTTCAGCTAAGGCCTCTGCATAAAGCTCAGGATAACCCCCTCCCAAATAAATAACTTCAGCCTCAGAAGGAAGCCTTCTATCTTTAAGAGGACTAAAAAAATAAAGCTGTTTTTTTTGAGAAAGGAGGTCTAAAAGATGGGTATAATAAAAACAAAAGGCTGAATCATAGGCTATAGCTATTTTAGAGAAAGGAATTTCTAAGTTCGAAAAAGGAACTTCGGAGGTATCAAAATTTTTGTTAGTCCTAAGATGGGTCAAAAATTCCAGATCAAAATTTCTTTCCACTTCCTCTTCTAAAAGAAAAAACCTTTCTTCTTCTAAAATTTCTCTTTCTGGCATAAAAAGTCCTAAGTGTCTTGAGGGAATTGAAATTTCATTTTTTCTAAAAAGAAAACCCACTATTTTAAAATCTTTTAAAGCTTTAAGAAGCCTTAAAAGATGTTTTTCAGAGGAAACTCTATTTAAGACTAAATAAAGATTAAGACCCTCCCTTTCTAAAAATACTTTAAAACCTAAAACTATAGCTTCTATGGTTTCAGCCAAACCGAAGGTATCAACTACCAACACTACAGGAAGTCCGAGTCTTTTAGCTACCCTATAAGAAGAAAAATTTCCATCTAAAAGTCCCATAACGCCTTCAACTACACTTAGCTCTGCTTCTAAGGCGTATTTTAAAAACCAGCCCTCTAAGTCTTTTTCCATAGCAAAAAGATCTAAGTTTACAGAGGCTTTTCCACCTACAACCTTATGCCAGCTTGTATCAATATAGTCTGGACCTACTTTAAAGGGCTGAACCTTAAAGCCCTTCTTTCTTAACACCCTTAAAAGCCCAAGGGTTACGGTAGTTTTCCCACAACCACTATGGGTTCCTCCAATTAAAAATCCTCTAACCACTTCTTTAACTCCTCCAAAAACTTTCTATTTTCACCTCTTCTTTTAACCGAAACCCTTAAAAAGTTTTCATTTAAACCATAAAAATTATAACAATTTCTGATAAGAATTCCTTTTCTTAGAAGATAGTCCGTAAATTCAGCCCCTCTTTCTAAGATAAAAAGATAAAAGTTAGCTACACTTGGAAAGTAGTTTATTTTCCATTTTTTAAAAAAATTTTCCACATAAAGTTTTTCTCTTTTAAAAAAGTTTAAAGTCCTCTGAATAAAGTTAGTGTTTTTAACAAGAAGGTTTCCCAAGTATTGAGCTAAGGAATTTACACTCCAGGGCTCTTGATAAAGCTTAAGTTTTTCAATAATTTTTTTATGGGCTACCATATAACCTAATCTTATTCCTGCCAGACCAAAAAACTTCGTAAGAGAACGAAATACTATAAGATTAGAATAAAAACTTGCTTCCCTTAAGAGACTTTCTTCTAAAGCAAAGTCTATAAAAGCTTCATCAATTAAAAAAATAACTGAAGGAAAGGTTTCAATCAGGTCTAATAAGGATTTTTTTGAAATAAGCCATCCCGTAGGATTATTAGGATTACAAATAAAAACTGCTTGAAGATTAAAATTTTTAGAGAGGGCTTGTTTAAGCTTTTCAAGGCCTTCTTCTTTTTCTAAACTGAAAATTCTTTCTACTTGGTAAATTCCAAATATTTTACAACCTTTGTAATATTCAATAAAAGTTGGTTCCCAAATTAAAACGGAGGACCAACTAAAACTTCTGAGAGTTAAATAGATGAGTTCCATGGAGCCATTTCCACAAAGAATACACTCCCAAGGCACTTGATAAACTTCAGATATGGTTTGACGTAATTCATAAACTTCTGGATCTGGATATTTGTTTAAAAGAAAGGAAAGTTTTTTACGATCAGGAAGAAAAGGAAGAAAGAAGTTAAGAGGATTTACAGAAGAACTAAGGTCTATAATTTCTTCAATAGGTTTAGAGATAAGTTTAGATACCTGAAAAGTAGGTCCACCGTGGGAAAATTTCTTAAAAAGATATTCCATTTAATAAAACCCTTTAGGAAAAATTATTTTTAAGGAAATTGCTAAAACTAAAAATAAAAAGGAAGAAATTAATACTACTTTACAGGAAGTTTTTATTACTAAGGAATAATCTGAAAGAAGTTCTTCTCCTATGTAAGGTTTTTCAACTAAAACTCCTTTATAAAAGTGAGGTCCTCCCATTTTAATCCCTAAGAAACCTGCCAAAGCTGCCTCAGGAATTCCACTGTTGGGGCTTAAATGTTTCCTTCCATCTCTTAACATGGTAATAAAGGACCTTTTGGCTAAAGAAGATCCCCCCAAGATAAAAGAGGTCAAAACTACCATGAGACCTGATATCCTTGCAGGAAGATAGTTTAAAAGGTCATCCATTTTAGCTGAGAACCATCCCAATTTTAAATATTTTTCATCTCGGTAGCCTACCATAGAATCTAAGGTATTTACGGTTTTGTAAAAAACCAGTCCAGGGAAACCTCCTAAAAAAAGATAAAAAAGAGGGGCTAAAACAGCGTCATTTAGGTTTTCAGAAAGACTTTCAGCAACGGCAATCCTTATCTTTTTTTCAGAGAGGTTTTCCGTATCTCTTCCCACTAAAGCTCTTAAAGCCCTACGGGCAGAGACTAAATCCCCTGAAATTAAAAACTTTTCTACCCTTTGGGCTTCCCTAATTAGGCCTTTGAGAGCTAAAAACTGACTTATTAAAAAAATAAAAAGACCCTCTGAAAAAATTTTGAGTCCTACATATTCGGATTTTTTTCCCCAAAGAATAAAAAAAAGTCCCAAAAAAACTAAACTTAAAACTATACTATTTACTCCTAAAAAAAGAAAAATTCCTAATACTTTTTCTGAAATCGAGAATTTTCGTAAGAAATTTTCCGTTTTTTCTATAAGTTTTCCGATTCCGACTATAGGATGGGGTATAAACTCTGGATCTCCTATGAGAAGATCCAGAAAAAAAGCTAAAAGGATTTCCCAAACTTCAACTTTAAGGTATTCGAAAAAATTCATCTTTCAATAAGTTTAAAAAGGGCTTCTAAGTCTAAATACTTTTCAACCAAATTAGCTAAATTTTCTATTTGAAGCTCTTGAAATTCAAAGTAGGAATAGGTTTTAGTTAGAGGAGGTAAGCCTTTTTTAATTCTGTGGCGGTTTATGAGATGTCTTCTAAATTCGTCATTGTGAAAAATTCCGTGAAGATAGGTTCCCCAGGTAGTTCCCTTTTGAGAACCATCCAGTGTTTCTTCTTGATGGGCTAATCTTTTTATTTTGAAAAGATTTAAATCTCCCAAACATACTCCTTTGTGTATTTCGTATCCCCAAAGAGAGGTAAAGGTAGGATTCTTAAGATAGGTGGCAGAAACTTGAGTGGTTATTTTCTGGGGATAAAAGTGTGTTTCAACCTCAAGCAATCCTAAGGTCTTAACTTCCTTATAGGAACTTTCCACATTTTCAGGATCCTTAATTACTTCTCCAAGCATTTGAAAACCCCCGCACACGCCTATAACTTCTATTCCTTTTTTTACAGCTTCCTTTAAAGCCTCATCTAACCTTAAGTTTTTAATTAAAAAAAAGTCTTCTATAGTTTTTTTACTTCCCGGAATAATTATTATATCTGCATTAAGAAGATCTTCCTTTCTTAGAGAGTAAATTAACTCCACATCGGGTTCATACTTAAAGGGGTCAAAGTCATAAAAATTAGAAATATACTTTAGTCTTAAAATTACTATTTTTATAGCTTCTTGATGGGAAGCCAATTTTTGAACAAAATAGGGAAGGGAGAGTCCATCTTCTTCTGAAAGGCCTAAGTTTTCAAAATAGGGTAAAACTCCCAAACAAGGTTTTTCTAAAAGCCTGCTTATCTTTTTAATTCCAGGAATTAAGATCTCTACTTCTCCTCTGAATTTATTTATGATGTAGCCTTTGATAAGGTCAAAATATTCCTTTTTATAGAGTTTTAAAAGTTCTACGGTTCCATAAAGGGAAGCAAAGACCCCTCCTTTATCTATATCTCCTACCAAAATAACAGGAGCTTTCAAGAACTCAGCTACTGCCATATTAACTATTTCTGCTTCTAAGAGGTTGATTTCTGCAGGGCTACCTGCTCCTTCTATCACTAAAAGCTCATACTTAGAGCTGAGAATTTCCAGAGATTTTTTAACATATTCCCAAAGATAGTTTCTTTCTTGATAGTAATCCTTAGGTTTTAAAGTTTTATAAACTTTACCATGAACGATGACCTGAGATCCCTGTTCTCCTGAAGCCTTAAGTAAGATGGGATTAAAGTGAACCTCTGGTTCTACTCCACAAGCTTTAGCTTGTAGAGCCTGAGCAAGTCCAATTTCTCCTCCCTCTAAGGTGACATAGCTTTGTAAACTCATGTTTTGAGCTTTAAAAGGTGCAACCTTTAGTCCTCTTCTTTTAGCTATTCTTCCTAAAGCCATAACTAAAAGAGACTTTCCAGCACCTGAAGAAGTTCCCTGTATCATTAAAGCTTTAGCCATAGAACACCCCAGAAAAGAAGGAAACCTATTTCTAAAAACTCCATAAGAGCTCCTAAGTTATCTCCTGTGAGGCCTGAAAATCTCTTCTCAAAAAACCTCTTTATTAAAAGGGCTAAGAAAAAAAGCCAACCCCAATAGATTAAAAGATAAATTAGTTTTAAAAAAGGGGAGAAATTAAAAAAGACCCAAATTAAAAAAACTAAGGAAGTAAAAAATAAAGCCCAAAAGACTTCTTTAAGAGTTATAGAAGTAATTAAAAGTGCTCCTATACCTTCCTTTTTAGCTGGCTTTGAAAGATAAATAATAGGAACTATAAAACCCTTAGAAAAAGTAGCACTTAGCACAAAGGCACCCCAAAAGAGTTCTTTTTGTAAAATTTCTTTTATGAGAATAAATCTAAAAAAAAGATTTAGCACTAAGGCTACCACTCCTCCTACCCCTACAGTGCTTTCTTTCATAATTTTAAGCCTTTTTTCTACATCTTTTGTATAATCTCCACTACTTTTAACCCAGAGAGCATCTGCAGTATCAGAAAATCCGTCTAAATGAAAGATTCCTCTAATTAAGAGAAGAATCAAGATACAAAAAAGAGAACCTAACTCTAAGGAAAGAAAAAGGCTACTTAAGTAGGCCACTAAGCTTAACAAAAGTCCTTCAAAAACCCCTACCAGTGGAAAGTAACCTAAAGCCTGAATAAGCTGAGATTCCTTTACTTCCGAAAATTTAAAAGGAATCTGGGTTAAAAAGGAAAAGGCTAAAGCTATATTTTTAAACATTTTTTAAACTATGGAAGTTGAAACTTTAGCAGATTCAAAGGTAGCCATTTCTCGATAAATTTTTATAGCACCCTCAATGATAAGCATAGCCAGAGCTGCTCCTGTGCCTTCTCCCAATCTTAGGTTTAAGTCCAAAAGAGGTTTAAGTCCCATATAATCCAGTATAGCCTGATGCCCAATTTCTTCAGACCGATGGGAAGCTATAAGATAGTCCTTTATCTCAGGATTTAACTTGTAAGCCAAAAGAGCCCCAGCAGAGGAGATAAAACCATCTATAACTGCAGGGACTTTATTTTCTGCACAGGCTAAACAAGCTCCCGCTATGGCTCCAATCTCTGCTCCTCCTACTTTACTTAACACCTCTAAGGCATCTTGAGGATTGGGTTTATGAAGTTCTATAGCTTTTTTTATAACTTCTATTTTTTTATTGTACATTTCTTCAGTTATGCCTGTTCCTCTGCCTGTAACTTCCTCAACAGGTCTTCCAGTAATAACTGCAGTGATGGCTGAGGAAGCTGTGGTGTTTCCAATTCCCATATCCCCTAATCCTATAAGGTTAAAACCCCTTTTTATAGCTTCTCTAACAGTTTCTTTTCCTACTTCTATAACTTTCTCGGCTTCTTCTTTAGACAAAGCCCTTTCTTTTAAAAAGTTTTTAGTGCCTCTAACTACTTTTTTATGAAAAAGCCCCTCCACTTTTTCAAATTCATAATCTACTCCTACGTCTACCACTATAACCTCTGCTCCTGCATGTCTGGCTAA
>JANXAD010000026.1 GCA_025062245.1 Thermodesulfobacteriaceae bacterium
GGATTATTAAGAGATGCTCAAGAGATGGTGCTTGAGGTGGTAGAGGTTAAGCTTGGAAGGGTGCCTGAGGTGTTAAAAAGAGAGATTGAAGCAGAACAAGATAGAGAAAAACTAAAAAGACTTCATAGAGAATTAATAATTTCTTTAGATCCTGAAAAAACCCTTCTTAATTTTGGTTATAGTTTAGATTAGTGCAATGAGAAACTCCCTGTTTTTTTCGTAATTTTTTTTAAAACTTTTTTCAAACCATTAAATTTTTGAAAGGTCTTAAATAAAATTTTGTAAATTTTCTTTGTAAAATTAAAAAATAAAAAAAGCCCCCTTTGTAGAGGGGGCTTTTTTATATTCTTTTAAAATCCTCTAATAAGGTTCCCCTAAGGAAAAGATTACTTTTTTACTTTCCTTAGCAAAGAGTTTAGAATATTCAGGGTGGGGATCACCAAAAGGATGATACCAGAGTTCAACTTCTACAAGAAATTCTTGTATTTCTGGCTTACCATCCTTAGCAGGAACTAAAATTTTATATTCTTCCTTTTTTTCTTCTAAGGGATGAAGGGCCCAATCCACAAGAATTCCTGATTTTTCATAGGGACCTCTTCCCATTCTATCTCCTCTTCCCAACTGTTGAGGAACAGGCATATAAATTTTACTATCCTTAAAAATCATCTTTCCATCCAAAGTTTTGACGGTCACATCCAGGACCATCCTGTTAGGAGTAGGTCAGCCATCTGGTATTCCATGGCCAGCTTTATTTTTAATTTCTACTTCGGCAAAAATTAAAGGTTTAATTACCCTTCCATCTCTCCAAAACATAGGTCTGGCGTTAAAATGAAAATCTATAGCCATCTTTTGCATTACCGATTCTTTATAAGACTGTATATTATGCCCCAACTTACTTTCTCTCATATGACAATCTTGACAGGATTTCGCTCCTCCTTTAGCTGCATAAGCCCAAAGATAATATCCATAAAGGGTTGCACATTGAGATGGCTCGTCAAATTCAAAATTAGGCCCCAAGCCATGACACTGTCCACAGAAAATAGACTCCTTCATAGTAGCTATTTCTTTCATCTTGGGAAACTTATCATAGGGATGAACCCCACTTTTAGAACCATAGACTGTATCTTTTTGAGGATAACCATCAACCCACTTATGAATAATGGCATTCCTTTGATGACAAATCAAACAATTTATATTAAGCTTTTGTAACTTTTCGGCAGCTTTTTCTGCAACCTCTTCATCTCCTTCCATAAAATCCATAGCTAACTTAATTATTTCTTGAGCTACACTATCCTCAGCTTCTTCAAGTTGAGGAAGATGACACTTAGTACAAAATCTTAAGTGCTCAACCTTTACATCTTTTAAATCTTTTACTCCTGAATAGGGAAAACTTCTAAGACCAATTTTATAAGTTGTATAAAAGGTAGCTGCTGTTCTTCCAGCTGTTCCAAAGATAGAATAGGCATGGACACTTTTTTTCCATTCTTCAGCAATATCTGCATGACAGGTCTCACACTCACGAGAATCATACATAGCTACTAATTCATCTATGGTCTTAGCTTTTTTGATCACCTTTTTAGGGGATGACTTTTGACTTGAGGCACTCCAAATTATGAAAGGAATCAATAAAAATAAAATAAGTAAAATTAAAAATCGCCAACGCATACCAACCTCCTTTTTTACAAACTTAAAAATCTTTTTATATCAAGAAATTTTTAAAGTCAAATAGAGATTTTTAATAAAATCTATTGAGTTTGTCTATAAATTGATAAATTGATTAATGTTCTAAAGCTACGGATTTTTCTTCATCAAATTTTTTCTCTAAATCCACTAACTGCCAAACATCTAAAATAGGAGCTTCTTTAAATAGGGAATTTGGATCTTCTAACATTAAAGCAATTTTAATAACTTCATCCATGTTTTCAACTAAAGTGACCTCTAAACCTTTCAAGATCTTAGGATTAATATCTTTTAGTTCCTTTTCGTTTTCCTTAGGAATAATTACTGTTTGAATACCTCCTCTGATGGCAGCCAGTAATTTTTCTTTTAACCCTCCTATAGGAAGAACTCTACCTCTCAGAGTAATTTCTCCTGTCATAGCTACAGTGTTTTTAACTGGAATTTTAAGTAAAGCAGAAATAATAGCAGTTGCAATAGTTATCCCCGCACTGGGTCCATCTTTTGGAATAGCTCCCTCAGGAACATGCACATGAATATCTACCTTTCTATAAAAGTCTAAGGGTAATCCCAACTGTAAGGCTCGAGATCTAACATAACTCATAGCTGCTTGAACAGATTCTTGCATAACCTCTCCAAGTTTACCAGTAATTTGGAGATGCCCCTTACCTGGCATTATAACAGCTTCAATTTGAAGCAAAGCCCCACCTGTTTCAGTCCAAGCAAGTCCAGTAGCAATTCCCACTTGTGACTTCTCTTCGGCTACTCCATATCTATATCTGGGAACCCCTAATAAATTCTCTAATTTATAAAGGTTAATTTTAAAGGGTTTAAAACTTTCTGGATCCTTAGCTATTTCCTTAGCAATTTTTCTACATATAGTAGCAATTTCTCTTTCTAAATTTCTAACTCCAGCTTCCTTAGTATATCTTCTAATAATTTCTAAAATTATTTTGTCATTAAGAGGAACCCATTCTGGTTTTAAACCGTGAGCTTCAAGCTGTCTGGGAAGTAAATAGTGTTTAGCAATTTCTAATTTTTCCTCTTCGGTATAGCCTGGAAGTTCAATAATTTCCATTCGATCAAGAAGGGCAGGTGGAATAGTGTACAAAGTATTAGCTGTGGTAATAAAAAGAACCTGGGATAAATCGTATCCTACTTCTAAATAGTGGTCATGAAAAGAATGATTTTGTTCTGGGTCTAATACTTCTAAGAGAGCAGCTGCTGGATCTCCTCTAAAATCCATACCAATTTTATCTACTTCATCTAAACAAAACACCGGATTAATAGTTCCTGCCTTTCTCATTCCATGAATAATTTTACCTGGAAGAGCACCTACATAGGTCCTCCTATGTCCCCTTATTTCAGCCTCATCTCTTACTCCTCCCAAAGAAATTCTTACAAATCGTCTTCCAATAGCTTCAGCAATAGATTTGGCTAAGGAGG
Source organism: Thermodesulfobacteriaceae bacterium (assembly GCA_025062245.1). GTDB lineage: Bacteria > Desulfobacterota > Thermodesulfobacteria > Thermodesulfobacteriales > Thermodesulfobacteriaceae > Thermodesulfobacterium. The sequence goes on from JANXAD010000026.1 coordinate 3,124, forward strand.
TTTTCCCCACACCTGGAGGTCCTACAAAGCAAAGAATAGGTCCTTTATTCTTCTTAGTTAATTTTTGAACTGCCAAATGTTCTATAATTCTTTGTTTAGGTTTTTCAAGTCCATAGTGTTTCTCATTAAGTAGTCGTTCTACCTTAGTTATATCAATATTATCCGTAGTTTTTTCATACCAAGGAAGACTTAATAACCAATCTATATAGTTTCTGACTACCGTAGCCTCTGCAGACATGGGTGACATAAGAGATAATTTTTTAAACTCTCTTCGCACAATATTTGCTACTTCCTTAGGCATTCTTTTTTTCTTTATTCTCTTTTCTAATTCCGCTAAGTCACTTCTGCCATCTTCTCTTTCTCCTAATTCCTTCTGAATAGCTTTCATCTGTTCGTGAAGGTAATAATCTCTTTGGGTTTTTTCCATCTGTTTCTTAACTCTTTCACGAATTCGAGCCTCAGCCTTAATAATTTCAATCTCTCCTCTTAGGAAATTCAACAAAAATTCTAAACGCTTTTTGGCACTTACAGTCTCAAGAAGTTTTTGTTTTTGATCCAGTTTTAAGTTCAATATAGCTGCCATTCGATCTGAAAATTCTGCAGGATCCTCAATCTCCAATAAATTATTAAGTATCTCGGTACTGATTTTTTTATTATACTGAACATACTCCTCCAAAGATTCTTTACATAATTTCAATAAAGCTTTAGTTTCTACATCTGCTTCAATTACCTCAGTTTTAATTTCTACTTCTACCAAAAAGTATTCCAGATTACTGAAATATCTAATCATTCTACCTCTACTTACTCCCTCTACCAAAACTTTGAGAGTCCCATCAGGAAGTCTTAAAAGTTGAATAATCTTACAAATAGTTCCAACCTTATATACATCTTCCTCAGAAGGGTTCTCTATTTTAGCATCTTTTTGAGCAGAAAGAAAAATGAGTTTATCTGAAGAATAGGCCTTTTCAACAGAAAAAATGCTCTTAGCTCTTCCAATAAAAAGAGGAACTGCAGTATTTGGAAAAACCACTATCTCCCTTAGAGGTAAAAGGGGTAAAGTTTTAAGTTCTTCTGACATGATTTATTTATCCCTCCCGTGCTTTTTTATTATTAAAAATTAAGATTGGTCTTTCTTTTTTCAAGACAACTTCCTCTGTAACTATACATTCACGCACATCCTTAAGGGAGGGAATTTCATACATTACTTCTACCATAACTTCCTCTATAATAGATCTTAAAGCACGAGCCCCTGTTTTTCTATGATTAGCCTCCTCTGCTATGGCTTTCAAAGCCCCCTCCGTAAATTTAAGTTCTATACCCTCTATTTCAAAAAGTTTTTGATATTGTTTAATAATAGAATTTTTAGGTTCAACTAAAATTCTAATCAAATCCTCAACTTTAAGTTCATCTAAAGTGGCTACTACAGGAAGTCTTCCAACAAATTCAGGAATAAGACCATATTTAATTAAATCCTCTGGTTGAACCTTAGAAAGAATTTCTCCCACAGTTAATTCTTTTACACTCCTAATTTCTGCTCCAAAACCTATAGAACCCTTTCCCAACCTTCTCTTTATTATTTCCTCTAACCCAACAAAGGCTCCCCCACAAATAAATAAAATATTGGTAGTATCCATACGAATATACTCTTGTTGAGGATGTTTTCTTCCTCCCTTAGGTGGAATATTAGCTATAGTGCCTTCTAAAATTTTTAAAAGCGCCTGTTGAACTCCTTCGCCAGAAACATCCCGTGTAATAGAAGGACTTTCACTTTTTCTGGCAATCTTATCTACTTCATCAATATAAACTATCCCTTTTTGAGCAAGTTCTAAATCAAAATTAGCTGCCTGTAAAAGATATAAAAGAATATTTTCCACATCTTCTCCCACATAACCTGCTTCAGTTAGGGGAGTGGCATCTGCAATAGTAAAAGGAACTCTCAAAAATTTAGCCAAAGTTTGAGCTAAAAGGGTTTTTCCACTTCCTGTAGGTCCAATAAGAAGAATATTAGTTTTTTGAATCTCTACATCTTTAAATTTGCTTTTTTTAAACCTTTCATATTCAATTCTTTTGTAATGGTTATATACAGCTACAGATAGAATCTTTTTAGCCCTTTCTTGGCCAATCACATACTGATCTAAATAGGCTTTAATCTCAGCTGGTTTCGGAATCTCAGAAAATTCTTCATCGGAAAGAGCAATTCTTCCATATTCCTCCTCTAAAATTTCATTACATAACTCTACACATTCATTACAAATATAAGCCGAAGAGCCTGCAATAAGTTTTTTAACCTCACTTTGAGTTCTACCACAAAAGGAACATTTGGGTTCGTCATTTTTTCTTTTCATAGTTTTACACCCTCTCTTTTTATTAAAATTTTATCAATTAATCCGTATTCCAGAGCTTCTTGAGCAGACATGTAAAAATCCCTTTCCGTATCTTGCTTAATTTTTTCCTTAGGCTGACGGGTATGCTTAGCTAATATTTCGTTTAAAACTTCTCTTAATCTTAAAATTTCTTTAGCCTGTATTTCTACCTCGGTAGCCTGTCCTTGAAAGGCTCCTATAGGTTGATGAAGCATTATTCTTGAATTTGCCAAAGCATACCTTTTACCTGAGGTTCCTGCAGCTAAAAGTACTGCAGCCATACTAGCTGCTTGGCCTACACATATAGTACAAATGTCTGGCTTTATGTATTGCATAGTATCATAAATGGCAAGTCCAGCAGTTACCAGACCTCCAGGAGAATTGATATAAAGCATAATATCTTTATCAGGGTCTTCTGCCTCTAAAAAAAGAAGTTGAGCTATAACTAAATTAGCCACATATTCATCAATACTTGTTCCCAAAAAAATAATTCTTTCCTTTAAAAGCCGTGAATATATATCAAAAGCCCTTTCACCCCTTCCAGTCTGTTCTATCACTATAGGCACATAATAACTCACTTTTTAACCCTCCCCCTCCTTATAAATAGGTTTACTGTGATCTATCAAAAAACGTAAGGTCTTTTCTGCTAATTTCTTAGGTAAAATATTAAAATAAACTATACTGCGAGCTTTCTCTAAAGAAAGTTTTAATCCCTTAGCAATCATTTCAGCTTCCCTTTCTATTTCTTCTTGAGAAACTTCAATATTCTCAAGTTCAGCAATTCTTTCTAAAAGAAGTTCCTCCTTGGCTTGTTTTTCTGCTATAGGCCAAAGCCTTTCTCTTAATTTTTCTGAAGCAAGATTTAGCTTTTCAAAACTAAATCCCTCACTCTCTAAGGCTTCTTTAATCTTATCTACTAAATGATTAAATTTCAGTTCCACTAATCGATGGGGAACCTTAATCTCAACCTTTTCTAAAATTTTGTCCAAAAGTCTTTCTCTAAAAGCATTCTCTACCTTTCTTTTTCTCTCTTCTATTAAACGGGCTTTTACTCTATTTCTTAATTCTTCTACACTTTCAAATCCTAATTTTAATTTCTTCAAAAATTCATCTGTAAGCTCTTCAATTTTTCGTCTGTAAACCTCTTTAATTTCTATTTCATATCTAACCTTCTTTCCTGCTAACAAAGGATTTAAACCTTCTTCAGGATATTCAACCTCTATACTTAATTTTTCACCCCTTTTCTTACCAATTAACTCTTCTTCTATTTTTTTATTAAATTCCCCTGTTCCTATGTCTACAAAAAGGGCTTCAGCTGAGTGGCCTGGAATAGGATTTTCCCCCTCAAAAGCTTCAAATTTTAAAACCCCCACATATCTTTCTTTAATAGCTTCCTCCTCACCTACCTCTTCAAGCTCTGAAAAAGAATAGGTAAATTCCCTCAAAAGCCCTTCTACCTCTTCATCCTTTACTTCCTCCTTCTCTCTTTCTATCTCCAATCCTAAATAATCTTCTTTTTTAAGATCAATAAGAGGCCTTACCTCTACAAGAACTGAATAGTTAAAAACCTCCCCTTCTTTAAGTTCACCATATTCTTCAAGTTTAGGAGTTAATAAAGGTTCCAGCTTTACCTTTTCCATAGCATTAGGTAAGGTTTTCTCAATAATCCTTTCTATACTTTTTTCTTCAATTTCTTCCTTAAAAAGTTTTTTAATTAAATAAATAGGAGCTTTTCCCTCTCTAAAACCCTTTATTTTGGCTTTTCTTTTAAAATCCTGCGTGATCTCCTCTAAAATCTTTTTAACCTCCTCATAGGGAACCTCTACTTTTAGTAATTTTTCAACCTCAGTAAGCTCCTGAACTTCAACCCTCATCTCTAAACTCCTTTTTTTCTTTTAACCTTACCTTAAATTTTCATTTTTACAACTTAAATACTTTTCTGTAAGAACTTTCTATACCTTCCTAAAATATAATTTAAAGCTTCCTCCTTAGAATTTAGCCTCTTCTCCATTTGAAGAATTTCAACTTCTTGTAAAATCTCCTTAAAGATGGGGCCTGGCTTAAAACCCAGAGCTATCAAATCATCACCAGTAATCAACCTTTTTTTTATAATTTCTTTTTCAAAATCTTTCTTAAATAAAAGTAATTCTTTAAAAAAATTTTTCAAACGCTCTTCGTAATCCTCTTCCTTATCAGGCCCTCTGGAAGCTAAAGAATCAGCCATACAAACTATAAATAATTCTTCTAAATTAGGAACATCCCGTATTAAATTTCTTTTAGCTCTAACGGTAAGTTTGCCCTCCTCTTTTTCATTTAAAAGATGGAAAGGTCTCATGTGGTTCCTTATAAGATTAACTACTCTATTTATAAGGGACTTCTTAAATTTTAAAATTTCTGCTCTATTTTTAAAAAGTTCTGCTGAAACCTTTTCATGTCCATAAAAAGTAATTCTATCCATTACTTTAAAGGTATGGGCTTTACCTAAGTCATGAAAAAGAGAGGCTAATTTCACAGCCACGATAAAATCTTCTTCAAATTCGGTACCTTTAGAGATTTCTAAATAACTTTCTGGATTCTTTAAAATCTCCTCTGCCCACTTTAAAGTTTCTAAAAGGTGTCCGTAAACATCCAGGTGATGAAAAGTAGGTTGGGGAATCCCTTTACAAGAACTTAACTCAGGAAAAATTTCTTCTAAAATTCCATCTTCATCCATTAAAAGAAAGGTCTGGTAAGTTTTAGATGAAAGCAAAAGATAGGAAAGTTCGGTTAAAATCCTTTCCGAAGCACAAAGATTAATTCTTTTCTTATGTTTTTTAAAAAGATTCCTGGTCTCTCTTTCAATGTTTCCTAAATTTTGAGCAAAAAATCTATACCCTCTTAAAATTCTTAAAGGATCTTCAAGAAGATTTCTTTCCCCTAAAATTTTTATCCTTCTTTCTTTTAAATCCTTAAGTCCTGAAAAGGGATCTATAATAAAAAATTTTCCTTCAAATAAACCTTTAACAGGTATAGCCATAGCATTAAAGGTAAAATCTCGAGCTCTTAAGTCTTCTTCTAAGGTTTTCCCTTTAAAATCAGTAAAATCAATGGAAAATTTATCCTTAGTTAGTCTATAAATTCCCCACTCAGGAGCTAAGGAAACTAAATAAAAATTTAAAAAAGAGCGAGCAAAATAGACTAAAGCTTCAAGTCCTTCTCTAACTATTAAATCTAGATCATTAATTTTTTTATTAAGTATTAAATCTCTTACTGCTCCACCTACCAAAAAAAAATCCTTTCGGTTTTTGAACTTCCTTAAAAAGGAAATTACCTTTTCCTTTTCTGAAAAAGAAAGATCAAGAAGGGAAAAAAAACGAGTTCTTAAAGAGGGATCTAACTCATAAAACATAATCAGTTTTTAAAAATTAGTCTTAAAAGAGGAATTTAAGATATAGCTTTTTAAAAAATTATGTTTCTTTAGAAACTTCCTGCGAGGATTCTTCTGAACTTTTCTCCTTAGGTTTTTCTTCCTTAAGTTGCGATGGAGCCGTTAATTCTTTTTTCTTTTTTTCAATAAATTCCATTACTTTCTTAAGTCTTTCTTTTTTAATTTTAGAAGTTTTAAAAGAAAGTTTTTCCTCTACCAATTCTATAAGAACCATTTGGGAACCATCTCCCCTTCGAGGGCCAATTCTTATAATTCGGGTATAACCTCCTGGTCTATCTAAATATTTTTCTTTCAGTTCCCCAAAAAGTTTTCTAACCACACCTTTGTCTCTAATAAATCCCAAGGCTTTTCTGCGAGAGGCCAAATCCCCCTTTTTAGCAAGGGTTATCATTTTATCAGCTATCCTTCTAAGTTCCTTAGCTTTAGCTAAAGTGGTAGTAACCTTTCCGTATCTAAACAAATCAGTAACCATATTTCTTAAAAGGGCTATTCTATGTTCTGTAGTAGAAACTAATTTTCTGCTTATTTTTCTATGTCTCATCCTCTCTCTCCTTTACTTAGGTGATTTCCAATCAATTTGACTCATGCCCAATCTTAAGTTATACTTAGCTAACTTTTCGGTAATTTCGTCTAAGGACTTTTTTCCAAAACTTCTTAACTTTAAAAGTTCATTTTCAGTTTTTTGTACTAATTCTCCAATATAGTTAATATTAGCTCCTTTAAGACAATTATAGGCCCTTCCAGAAAGCTCTAATTCCTCTATAGGAAGATTTAAATAGGTTTGTAAATTAATCTCCTCGCTAGAAAGCGTCTCAAAGGAAATTTTTTCTCCTTCTAAAAACACCATAAATTGTTCTATTAAAATTTTTATAGCATAAGTTAAAGCTGCTTTAGGGTCTATAGTGCCATCTGTCCATATTTCCAGGTTTAAACTATCATAATCACTGCTTTTTCCAACTCTTGCAGGATTAATGGTAAAATTTACCTTAGTAATAGGAGAAAAAACACCGTCTACTAAAATTACGCCTATTTCGTTGTTTTTAGAATATTCAGCTGGAACATAACCCCTTCCCTTTTCTACCTTAAGTTCCATTACTAGTTTGCCATCCTTAGTTAAAGTGGCTAGGTGATGTTCTGGATTAACAATTTCTCCTTTATCTTTTACTTGAATGTCTCCTGCTTTTACCTCTCCTTCCCCGCTTTTTTCTAATTTAAAATTAAAAGGACCTTCTCCCTTAAGTTTAAATCTTACCCCTTTCAAATTTAAAATAATTTCAGGAACATCCTCTATAACCCCTGGAAGACTCGTAAATTCGTGAGGCGCCCCTTCAATTCTCACTTCCGTAATAGCATAACCAGGAATAGAAGAAAGTAAAACCCTTCTTAAAGCATTTCCTATAGTTATTCCATAACCTCTCTCTAAAGGTTCAATAATAAACCTTCCATAATAGGGAAAATAACTATCTTTGTGAATTTTTATTTCCTTAGGCTTAATCAACTGTACCTCTTTTTTCATAGTTTTTAGATCCCCACTTTTCTTTTTAAAAATTTTTAATTATTATCTAGAATAAAATTCAATAATATAACTTTCCTTTATAGGCATAGTGATTTCTTCTCGAGTAGGCAAACTCTTCACTCTACCCCTAAAATTTTCGGCCTCCAATTCTAACCAAGAGGGAATTCCTCTTCTTATCACAGTCTCTAAATTTTCTTGAATTTGCGTATTATTTCTATACTTTTCTCTAAGTTCAATTATATCTCCTGGTTTTATTAAATAGGAAGGTAGGTTTACTTTTTTTCCGTTCACTGTGAAACAACCATGATTTACCATTTGACGAGCCTGAGCTCTTGAACTTGCAAAACCCAATCTATAAACCACATTATCTAATCTTCTCTCTAATAACTGAAGAAGATTATGTCCTGATTGTCCAGGAGTGTTAGTGGCTATTTCATAATACTTACGCATTTGTTTTTCAGATATTCCATACATTCTTTTAACCTTTTGTTTCTCTCTCAAACGAATACCGTAGTCTGACTGTTTTACTCTTAACTGTTGAGGGCCATGCTGTCCTGGGGGATAACTTCTTCTTTCAAAGGCACACTTATCTGTATAACATCTTTCCCCTTTAAGAAATAACTTTACCCCCTCTCTTCTACAAAGTCTACATCTTGCTCCTGTATATCTTGCCACTTTATAAACCCTCCTCTCTTAAAATTTTAAACTCTTCTTTTCTTAGGGGGACGGCAACCATCATGAGGAATAGGAGTAAGATCCTTAATAAGAGTAACTTTTAATCCAGAACCTTGTAAAGCTCTTAAAGCAGCCTCTCTACCAGGACCAGGACCTTTTATATATACCCACACTTCTTTAAGTCCATAGGGTTGAACTTTTTTGAGAACCGATTGCATAGCTAACTGAGCCGCAAAGGGAGTCCCCTTCCTGGTTCCTTTAAAACCTTCAGTTCCTCCACTAGCCCAAGCTAAGGTATTTCCCTGACGGTCTGTAACAGTTATAATAGTATTATTAAAAGTAGCATGAATGTGCACAATTCCATCATTTACTACCTTTTTTATCTTCTTTTTTTTAGGTTTGGGCACCTTTCTAACCTCCTTTTACTTCTTTTTCCTTCTTAAAGACCCAGCTCTGGGACCTTTATGAGTACGAGCATTAGATCTTGTTCTCTGTCCTCTCACCGGAAGACCCATTCTATGTCTCAACCCCCTATAACACCCTATGTCAACTAATCTCTTAATATTTTGCCTCACTTCCTTTCTTAAATCTCCCTCCACTTGATATTCCTTTTCTACAATTTGTCTAATCCGATTAAGCTCATCTTCTGTTAAGTCCTTAACTTTTTTAAACCAATCTACTCCAGCTTTAGTTAAAATGACTTGAGCTAAAGTTCTCCCAACTCCATATATATAAGTTAAAGCAATCTCTACAGGCTTTTTGGCTGGGATATCAACTCCTGCAATTTTAGGCATAATTATCTCCTCCTCTTAACCCTGCCTTTGTTTATGTTTAGGAATTTCACAAATCACCCTTACTATTCCCTTTCTCCTTATAATTTTACATTTTCTACATCTTTTTTTTACCGATGGACTTACTTTCATCGCTTATCGCCTCCTTTTTCATACTCCTTTTTTGGACCTCTATAAACAATTCTTCCCCTACTTAAGTCATAAGGAGATAACTCTACGGTCACTATATCTCCTAATAAAATTCTAATATAGTGCATCCTCATTTTTCCTGAAATGTGAGCTAAAATTTTATTTCCTGTTTCCAATTCTACTCTAAACATAGCATTAGGTAAAACTTCGACCACCTTTCCTTCTAATAAAATTACATCTTCCTTTTTAGCCATAACTCTATAACATAGATAAAATTTCTGGACCGTTAGGAGTAATAACTACTGAGTGTTCAAAGTGGGCTGATAGACTTCTATCCTTAGTCACAGCTGTCCATCCATCTTCTAAAATTTGCACTTCATAACTACCCGCTGAAACCATGGGTTCTATAGCTAAAACTACACCTGCTTCTAACTTAGGCCCCCTTCCTGGTTTTCCAAAATTAGGAACCTCAGGAGGTTCATGTAAATTTCTTCCTATTCCATGGCCCACAAAACTCCTAATTACATTATAACCAAATTTTTCTACATAACTTTGAATAGCAAAAGATATATCTCCTACTCTATTTCCTATACGAGCTTTATCAATACCCCTATATAAAGCCTCTTCAGTAACCCTTAATAGTTTCTCTGCAGTTTCAGAAATTTTTCCAACTCCTACAGTCAAAGCTGCATCCCCCACATAACCCTCATAAATCACTCCAAAATCAAAACTTACTATATCCCCTTCCGCTAAAATCCTATCTTTTCTTGGCATTCCATGCACTATCTCTTCATTTAAAGAAACACAAAGGGCATAGGGATATCCCCTATACCCTTTAAAAGCTGGTTTAACTTTTTTCTTTTCACAAAGATTTAAAGCCATTTCCTCAAATTCATAGGTATTTACTCCAGGCTTCACAGCCTCCTTTAAAGAGACTAAAATTTCCATTACAATCCTATTGGCTTTCCTTAAAATTTCAATTTCCCAAGGACTCTTCAGTATAGGTTTGGCTTTCAAAAAAGTTTTTAAATCCCTCTTTTTTACTTTAGAATTTCAAGAAGTTGCTTAGTTATCTCCTCTATGCTCTTACTTCCATCTATCTCAAAAAGAACCCCTTTCTTTTTATAATAATCTAAAAGAGGAGCTGTAGACTCATGATAAACTTTAAGTCTATTTCTTACGGTTTCTTCATTATCATCTGGTCTTTGATAAAGCTCCCCTCCACAGGTATCACACTTACCTTCTTCCTTAGGAGGTTTAAATTTTATATGATACATCATTCCACACTTTTTACAAGTCCTCCTTCCTGTAAGCCTAATTACCAAATCTTCGTCAGGCACCATTAAAGCCAAAACATATTCTATCTTCTTACCCATTTCACTTAACATTTTATCTAAAGCTTCAGCTTGAGCTACCGTTCTGGGAAAACCGTCTAAAATAAAACCCTTTTGAGCATCAGCTTGGGAAAGCCTATCCTTTACCATACCAAGAATAATTTCATCGGGAACCAATTGTCCCTTTTCCATATACTCTTTGGCTTTCATTCCCAACTCAGTTCCCTTAGCTACATTCTCTCTCAACATGTCACCTGTTGAAATCTGAGGAATGTTAAACCTATCTATCAAAACTTTAGCCTGAGTTCCCTTACCAGCTCCTGGAGGACCTAAAAAAATGATATTCATAAAGCACCTCCTTTTTATTTTATTTTAATCTTGCTGTGCTTTATAAAAGACTCGTATTGCTTAGTAAGTAAATGGGCCTCTATATGCCCCATAATATCCATAGCTACTCCTACTACAATTAATAAAGAGGTTCCCCCAAAATAAAAGGGAAGATTAAACTGATAAATCAAAAAACTTGGCAAGATACAAATAAAGGCTAAATATAGAGCTCCAATAAGGGTAATTCTCATCAATACCCGATCTAAAAATTCCTCTGTGGCCTTACCCGGTCTTATCCCTGGAATAAATCCTCCCCATTTTTTAAGATTATCTGCTACCTCCTTAGGATTAAAAACCACTGCTGTATAAAAATAACAGAAAAAAATAATTAAAACTGCAAAGAGAAATTCGTATAACCAAGCACCTGGTCTTAAAAAATTAGAAACCATCTGAAAATAAACTATGGGAACAAAACTGGCTAAAGTTGCTGGAAACATCAAAACTGAAGAAGCAAAAATGGGCGGAATAACTCCTGAGGTGTTTACCTTAAGAGGAAGATAGGTGGTCTGGCCTCCTATAATCTGTCTTCCTACTTGACGCTTAGCATAGTGAATAGGAATTCTTCTCTGAGCTAATTCCATAAAACAAGTAAAAGCCAAGATGGCTAATAATAAAATTAAAATAAAAAATAAACTAAAAAGAGAAAATTCTCCTGTTTGAACGAATTTAAAAGTATTAGAGATAGCTGGAAAAATCCCAGCTACAATTCCAGCAAAAATTATCATAGAAATTCCATTTCCTATGCCGTGTTCAGTCATTTGTTCTCCTAACCAAACTAAGAAAAGCGTGCCTGCTGTAAGGGTTATCATAGTGGTAAATCTAAAAAGCCAACCAGGCTCATTAACAATAGGAACACCGGTGGGAGAGGTCATACCTTCAAGACCTACCGCAATACCAAAACCCTGAATTAAACAGATAAGCACTGTTAAATAGCGAGTATAATAGGCAATTTTTCTTCTTCCTTCAGGTCCTTCCTTATAATATTCCTTTATTTGAGGAAAAACCACAGTCATAAGTTGTAAAATAATTGAAGCACTAATATAAGGCATAACCCCTAAAGCACAGATAGAAAATCTTCTCAGTGCTCCTCCAGAAAAAATATCTAAGAATCCAAAAAGAGTGCCTCCTGCTTTCTGAAATAAGCTTAAAAAAGCCTCTCCATTTATCCCTGGAGTAGGAATATGCACAGCAAATCTATAAATAGCTAATCCTAAAAAGAGATAAAAAATTCGTCTTTTTAATTCTGGAATATGGGCTAAATTTAAAAGGGTATCTCTTTTATTCATCTTATTTTAAAATCTCCACTTTACCCCCAGCTTTTTCTATTTTTTCCCGAGCACTATTTGAAATAGCATGAACTTTCAATATTAGAGGAAAAGCAATTTCTCCCTCTCCTAAAATTTTAATTAATCTTTTATTTTTTTTGACTAACCCTCTTTTCACTAAACTTTCGTAATCTACTACTTCTCCAGGAGAAAATTTTTGAGCTAATTTTTTTAAATTTACTACAGCGTATTCAACTTTAAAGGGATTTGTAAAACCTCTCTTGGGAATCCTTCTAATTAAAGGAGTTTGTCCTCCTTCAAAGTAGGGAGCTATATCTAATCCCTTTCTTGACTTCTGCCCTTTATGTCCTCTACAAGAGGTTTTTCCATGCCCTGAGCCATGCCCCCGACCTACTCTTTTCTCTTTATGTTTAGCACCTGGCTGGGGTTTCAAATTATTTAAGCTTATCAACTTATTCATAAATTTCCTCCACTCTTACCAAGTGTTTTATGTGGTCTATCATACCTCTCACCGAAGGATGATCCTCCCTTAGCACAGTTTGTCCAATTTTTCTTAATCCTAAGCCTTTCAATATCTCTCGATGTTTAGGTTTCCATCCGTATTTACTGCGAATCAAAGTAATTTTTAATTTCTTCATGCTACCTTCTCCTTGTGAAGCTCTTCTAAGGATTTTCCTCTCTTTTTAGCTACATATTCTATACTTTGTAAAGCCTTTAAAGCCTTAAAGGTTGCCTTTACTAAATTGTGCGGATTGGTACTTCCTATACACTTACTTACAATATCCTTAATTCCTATAGCTTCCATAATAGCACGAACCGTTCCTCCTGCAATTACACCTGTTCCTGGTTTAGCAGGCTTTAAAAGAATTCGAGTAGCACCAAATTCTGCTAAAATCTCATGGGGAATGGTTCCTCTTATCATAGGAACTTCTATCATATTTTTTTTAGCCTTCTCTATAGCCTTTCTAATAGCTTCTGGCACCTCTGGAGCTTTTCCCAAGGCAAAACCCACCTTTCCTTGCCCATTTCCCACTACCACTAAGGCAGAAAATCTTAGTTTTTTACCACCCTTGGTAACCTTGGTAACTCTGTTGATCATAATAATTTTCTCAATTACTCCCTCAGCTACTTGAACCAACTTTAAGACCCTCCTTTTTTAAAATTCTAATCCCACCCCTCGTGCTGCATCTGCTAAAGCTTTAATTCTTCCATGGTATTTAAAACCGCTTCGATCAAAGCATACCCTTTTAATCCCCTTTTCTAAAGCCTTCTTGGCTATTAACTCCCCTACTACTTTAGCAATTTCCGTTTTAGTTCCTCCTTTTTCTTTCAATTCCTTAATTCTATCCCTAATCTCCTTAGATAAGGAAGAAGCTGAAACTAAAGTATGTCCCATAGAATCGTCTATAATTTGAGCATAAATATGTTTACAACTTTTATAAACACTAAGTCTTGGTCTTTCAGGAGTCCCAAAAATTTTCTTTCTTATTCTTTGTTTTCTTCTTAATCTGGCTTCCCACTTTTTTTCCGGCCTCATAACCTTAGCTCCTATACCTTACTTTTTACCACCCTTGCCAGTCTTTCCGGCTTTCCTATAAACTATCTCCTTAGCATATCTAATACCCTTTCCTTTATAGGGCTCTACAGGTCTTAAAGCTTTTATATTAGCAGCTGTTTGACCTAAAATTTCCCTATCAATTCCTTCTAAAATAATTCGCACTTGAACATCTCCTGTCCCTTTTTCTACCCTAGCAGAAATTCCTGAAGGTAAAGGAAAAATTATAGGGTGGGAATAACCTAAACTAAAGTTTATAACCTCTCCCTTTACCTCAGCTCTATAACCTAATCCTACTATTTCTAAAATTTCAGTAAAGCCCTGACTTACACCTATAACCATATTATTAATTAAAGCTCGAGCAAGACCCTGAAAAGCTTTAGCTTTATTTTTCAATTTTTTACGAACTTCATCATAGTTCACAGTTAAAATATTATTATCAATCTCAACTTTGACTAAAGGAGGTAATTTTTTTTCTAATTTCCCTTTAGGACCCTCTACTACTAACCTATCCTCCTTTACTTCTACCTTAACTCCTTGGGGTAAAACTATGGGTTTTTTCCCTATTCGTGAAAACTCTCCCATTTTCTCACCTCTTTACCAAATCTCGCAAATAACCTCTCCACCTAATTTACGTTTTCTAGCTTCATGGTCTGTCATTATCCCCTGTGAAGTAGAAACTATAGCTATTCCTAATCCATTCATTACTCTTGGTAAATCTTTGTATCCCATATAAATTCTTCTGCCAGGTTTGCTAATTCTTCGAACTCCACTAATAACTGGTCTTTTATTTTCGTCATATTTTAAATTTATTTGAATTTTCCTTTGAGGCTTTTCCTCTATATAATCGAAATCTTCAATATAACCTTCTTCTTTTAAAACTCTAAGAATGGCTAATTTTAATTTAGAAGCAGGAATAAGAACAGTTTTATGTCGAGCAGAGAGAGCATTTTTTATTCTTATCAACATATCTGCAATAGGATCGGTCATCATAAAACTTTTCCCCCTTACCAACTGGCTTTTCTAACCCCAGGAATTTTAGCTTCTGAAGCTAACACTCTAAAACACATCCTACAAAGTCCAAATCTTCTGATATAACCTCTTGGTCTTCCACAAACTGAACACCTATTTCTATGTCTCACTTTAAACTTAGGCTCTTTTTTAGCTTTTTCTAACTGAGCTTTTCTCGGCATTTAAAGTTTACCTCCTAAAGGGTAATCCTAAAAGTTTTAATAATTCATAAGCCTCTTCGTCAGTTTTAGCTGTAGTTACTATAGTAACACTCATTCCCTTTATTTTTTCAACTTTAGCAGAATCTACCTCTGGAAAAATAGTATGATCCGAAAGCCCTAAGGTATAATTTCCTCTTCCATCAAATCCAGACTTAGATAAACCTTTAAAATCCTTAACTCGGGGTAAAGCCACATGAATTAATCTAACAAGAAAATCATACATTCTATTTCTTCTTAAAGAAACTGCAACTCCTATAGGCATACCCTTTCTTAGTTTAAAAGTAGCAATAGACTTTCTTGCTCTACAAATTTTAGGTCTTTGTCCCGTAATTTGAGCTAACTCCACTAAAGCTTGATCAATTAATTTCGGATTAGCTACCGCCTCTCCCAATCCCATATTAACACAAATTTTTTCTATTTTAGGAACTTCCATTATATTTTTATATCCAAGTTTCTCTTTCAACTTAGGAACAACTTCTTTCACATAATACTCCTTTAACCAGCTCATTTTTTACTCCTTAGCCTCAAAAATTTCACCACATTTTTTACAAATTCTTACTTTACTACCATCTTCTAAAAACTTTTTAGCTACCTTGACCCCTCTCTTACATTTAGGACAATAAAGCATCAAATTAGATATATGTATGGGTGCTGGTTTTTCTATAATTCCTCCACTACTTCGAGGAGTGGGCTTCATATGTTTTTTTACCACATTTACTCCCTCAACTATGGCTCTTCCTCTTCTTGGAAAAACTTGTAATACCTTACCAATTTTACCTTTATCCTTTCCTGTAATTACCACTACCATATCATTTTTTCTAAGATGTAGTTTAACTTCGTTAGGTTTTGGTAGTCTCTTACTTGTCCCCCTCTTAATCATACACCTTCTCCTTTTTACAAAACTTCCGGAGCCAAGGAGATAATTTTCATAAATCCCTTAGCCCGCAATTCTCTGGCCACAGGACCAAAGATACGTGTTCCTATGGGTTCTTTATATTGATTTATCAATACCGCAGCATTTTCGTCAAATCTTATAGAACTTCCGTCACTTCTTAGAACCTCCTTTTTAGTTCTAACAATTACAGCCTTTACTACATCCCCTGCCTTTACCTTAGAATTAGGCAAAGCCTCTTTAACTGAGGCTACGATAATATCTCCTACCGTACCATATCTTCTTCCAGAACCTCCCAACACTCTAATACACATCAAACTTTTGGCACCTGAATTATCTGCCACATTTAAATAGGTTTGCTGTTGAATCATAAAAACTATACCCCCTTTGGCCTCCCTTTTACAACTCCTCTACCTCTTCTAATCTCTTACCTCTTTCTAAAATTTCTTTCACTCTCCATCTTTTTCTACGAGAAAGAGGCCTGGTTTCTTCAATTAACACTTTATCTCCTATCTTGCATTCATTTCTTTCATCATGGGCCATATATTTCTTTCTTCTTTTAATATACTTTCCGTATAAAGGGTGCTTAACTAAGGTCTCTACCATCACCACTACTGTTTTATCCATCCTATCACTTACTACCATCCCTACAAATCTTTTCCTTTTATTCATAAAATTTCTCCCTTCCCTTATCTAAGGTTAAGTTCCTTTTCTCTAATTATGGTTAAGACTCTTGCTATATCCTTTTTCACTTGTCTTATTCTCATAGGATTTTCTAACTTATGAATAACCTTTTGAAATCTTAGATTAAAAAGTTCTTCTCTTAATTTAACCAATTTTTCCTTTAACTCAGGAATAGAAAGTTCTCTTAGTTCACGGGTTTTCATAGAAGTTCCTCCCGGCTCACTATCTTACACTTAAAAGGAAGTTTACTGGCTGCTAACCTTAAAGCTTCACGAGCCACCTCTTCCGGGACACCTGCTATCTCGTAAATAATATTTCCTGGTTTTACTATAGCTACCCATCCTTCTACTGCCCCTTTACCCTTACCCATACGGGTTTCGGCTGGCTTTTTAGTAATAGGTTTATCAGGAAAGACTCTAATCCAAAGCTTAGCCCCCTTTTTAGCTGTTCTTACAATAGCAACTCTTCCAGCTTCCAACTGTTGAGCTGTAAGTCTCCCTCCCTCTAAGAGTTTCAATCCATAATCACCAAATTCTAAAGTATGTCCCCTTGAAGCCTTTCCTCTTACTCTTCCCTTTTGCTGTTTTCTATACTTGGTTTTTTTAGGTTGAAGAAGCATGGTTTTTCACCCCTCTTAAATTACTAATCTTTCTTGACCTTCCTTTTCTGGCAAGACTTCACCTTTAAAAATCCAAACCTTAACCCCTATAGTGCCATATTTGGTTACAGCGGTAGCAAAACCATAATCTATATCAGCTCTAAAGGTAGAAAGGGGAACCCTTCCCACCCTATACCATTCACTTCTTGCAATTTCGGCCCCTCCAAGTCTACCAGAACACTGAATCTTAACTCCCTGAGCTCCAAACCTCATAACTAAGGTCACCGCTCTCTTCATAGCCCTTCTAAAGGATACCCTTCTTTCTATCTGCATAGCTATGTTTTCTGCTACTAACTGAGCTTCAAGTTCTGGTCTTCTCACTTCCTCTACTAAAATTTCTATTTCTCTGTCTTGAATTTTTTTAAAAAGCTCTTGTTTAATCTTTTCTATTTCAGCACCCTTTTTTCCTATTACAATTCCAGGTCTTGCAGAATAAATAATCACTCTCACCTTATTGGAGGTTCTTTCTATTTCAATTTTAGAAAGTCCAGCATGGTAATATTTTTCCTTTAATAATTTCCTTATTAAGTAATCTTGATGAACATATTTGGCAAATTCTTTAGGTTTAGCAACCCATCTGGAATCCCATGTTCTGGTAATACCTATTCTCAATCCAATGGGATTTACTTTTTGCCCCAAGGTTTACCTCCTCTTTTTTCTCTCTTCTCTTCTACCACAACAGTTATATGACTCATTCTTCTTAAAATTCTACTTGCTCTCCCCCAAGCCCTTGGCCAAACTCTCTTTAGTCTGGGCCCTTCGTTCACATAAGCTTCAACTACATAAAGTTTGTCCACATCCATTCCAAAATTATTTTCTGCATTAGCTACCGCACTTTCTAAAACCTTTTTTATTATACGAGCTGCCTTTTTAGGTGTAAAACTTAAGATATTTAAAGCTTCTTCTACCTTTTTACCTCTTATTAAATCTATTACCAGTTGTGCTTTATAAGGAGAAATTAATATATATTTAGCTGTGGCTTTAGCTTTCATTTCTTCTCTCCCTTATTTTTTCTTTACCCCTTTTACTCTTCCTTTATCTGCTGGGTGTCCTTTATAAGTTCTGGTAGGAGCAAATTCTCCTAATTTATGACCTACCATATTCTCAGTAACATATACGGGAATAAACTTATGTCCATTATGAACGGCAAAGGTCAGTCCTACCATTTCTGGAATAATGGTTGAACGCCTACTCCAAGTTTTGATCGGCTTTTTATCCCCGGTTTCCCGAGCCTTTAATACTTTTTGTAATAAGCCTTTCTCTATAAAAGGACCCTTTTTCTTGGAACGTGGCATCTAATATTACCTCCCCTTTAACCTTTCCTCCGAGTTATAATAAGCTTATCTGAAGTCTTCTTTTTTCTGGTTTTTTTACCTTTACATAACCACCCCCAAGGAGAACAGGGATGTCTTCCTCCGTGAGACCTACCCTCTCCACCTCCTAAGGGATGGTCCACAGGATTCATAGCTATCCCCCTAACATGGGGACGCCTTCCTAACCATCTACTTCTTCCTGCCTTACCTAAAACTACATTTTCCCACTCTAAATTACCTACTTGACCAATAGTTGCTTTACACCTTCCATGAATTTTTCTAATTTCTCCTGAGGGAAGTCTTAAAATCACATAATCTTCTTCCTTTCCCAAAATTTGGGCAAAACTTCCTGCAGAACGAGCTATCTGCCCTCCTTTCCCAGGTCTCAATTCCACATTATATACCATAGTCCCTACAGGAATATTTTTTAAGGGTAGTGCATTCCCTATCTTTATTTCCACGTTCTCCCCTGAAATTACAGTGTCCCCTACCTTTAAACCTAAGGGAGCTATAATGTATCTTTTTTCTCCGTCTAAATATTTAAGCAAAGCAATATTGGCAGACCTATTAGGGTCGTATTCTAAAGCTACTACCTTAGCAGGAATGTTATCTTTATCTCTCTTGAAATCTATAATTCTGTAAAGTCTCTTATGTCCGCCTCCTCTAAAACGAACGGTTACCCTGCCATAATTGTTTCTACCTCCAGATTTTTTAAGAGGAACTACTAAACTTTTTTCAGGCTCTTTTTTTGTTAACTCAGGATTAACTAAATAGGTTTGAAACCTTCTTCCCGAAGAAGTAGCCTTACATTTTTTAATAGGCATTTTTACACCCCTTTTTAATTAAACTGTTTCAAAAAATTCTATAGTTTGTCCTTCAGCTAACCTTACGATAGCCTTTTTTCTTAAAGAAGTTTTCCCAGGACTTCTAAACCTACCCTTAGGTTTACCCTTAACCCTTATAGTTTGAACCTCCTCCACTTTGACCTTAAAAAGTTCTTCCACCGCCTTTTTAATCTCTATTTTATTAGCTGAAGGATCCACCCAAAAACATACTTGATTATTCTTTTCCTTAAGCAACATGGACTTTTCAGTAAAAATAGGAGCTAAAATAATCGTTCTTGGATCTTTCATTTTTTTTCTCCCCTACTTAAACGCTCTTCAATTTTCTCTATAGTAGCTCTTTCTAAAATTAAATTTTCGTGATTTAAGATATCATAAACATTTAAACCTTCAACTGCTAAAACCTTAACCTTAGGTAGGTTATCTACGCTCTTTTCCAAAATCCTATTTCTTTCAGGAACTACAATTAAAACCGATGTAATACCCAATTTACTCAAAAATTCTTTTAAAACCTTAGTTTTAGGAGTATCTTTTATGGGAAAACCTTCAGCCACTAAAACTTTATCCATTAAAGCTCTGGAAGAAAGAGCCATTTTAAGACCTAATTTTCTTACCTTTTTATTGAGTTTAAATTCATAGCTTCTGGGTTTAGGTCCATGAACCACTCCTCCTCCTACCCATTGAGGAGCTCTGATAGAGCCCTGGCGAGCTCTACCAGTATGTTTTTGAGACCAAGGTTTTCTTCCACCACCTCTTACCTCTCCTCTGGTTTTGGTACAAGCGGTTCCAGCCCTCCGTCTCGCCATCTGCCATCTCACTATTTCGTGTAAAATTCCCTCCTTGGGAGGAATGCCAAAAATATGAGCTGGTAACTCTATTTCTCCTATGGTTTGAGCCTCACTATTTACTAATTGAGCTTTAATAAGTTCCATTTTTATAACTCCTTCTATTTAAAATAAATCATTACATAACCGTTATTCCATCCGGGAACGGCACCTTTTACTAAAAGTAAATTTTTTTCAGGCATGATATCTACCACAGTTAAATTTTTAACCGTTACAGTTTCATTTCCATAGTGTCCAGCCATTTTCTTTCCTTTGATAACTCTTCCAGGAAAAGTATTAGCTCCGCTTGAACCCCTTTTACGATGTACCTGTTTAGCTCCGTGACTCATAGGTTGCCTCTGAAAATTCCATCTTTTAATGGTTCCTGTAAAACCTCTTCCTTTACTGGTTCCCGTAACATCTACTTTCATACCCCTCTCTAAGGGAAAGTCCTTTAAAGTTATAAATTGACCAGGTTTAAATTCTGAAGGATCTTGAATCTTAAATTCCTTTAAGATGTAAAATCCCGTATCTAAACCAGCTTTTAAAAAATGTCCTATCTCAGGAAAGGAACATCTAATCAATTTCTTAGGATTAAACCCAAGTTGCACCGCGTTGTATCCATCCTTTTCAACAGTTTTTACCTGAACCACTGCACAAGGTCCAACTTCTAAAACAGTAACAGGCAGAGCATTTCCATTCTCATCAAAAACTCTGGTCATGCCTATTTTTTTTCCAATTAAACCTTCTAACTTCATTTTATATCACTCTCCTTTTAAATCTTTATTTCTACCTCTACCCCAGCAGGTAGTTCAAGCTGGGTTAGGGCATCTATAGTTTGTTGAGTAGGTTCCAAAATTTCTACTAATCTCTTATGAATTCTTATTTCAAATTGTTCTCTGGAATTCTTATCAATATGGGGAGATCTTAAAATGGTCCACCTACTTATTTTGGTAGGTAGTGGAATAGGCCCTACTACTTTAGCACCCGTTTCCTTAACCGTATTTACAATATCTATAACTGATTTATCCAAAATTCTATGGTCAAAGCTCTTTAACTTAATTCTAATCTTTTGAGCAGATATCATTTTTAAACCTCTCCACCGCTTGTTATCCTAAGATTTTAGTTACTACTCCAGCTCCTACTGTTCTTCCACCCTCTCTAATAGCAAACCTTAAACCCTCTTCCAAAGCCACAGGCTTAATTAATTCCACCTC
>JANXAD010000027.1 GCA_025062245.1 Thermodesulfobacteriaceae bacterium
TATATCTTAATGGCCCAAAAACTAAGGAAATTGAAGAAACCTTGGCTTCTTACTTAGGGGTAAAATATGCTATTGGAGTTGCCTCAGGAACAGAGGCTTTATATCTCATTTTAAAAGCTTTAGAACTTCCTAAGAATAGTTATATCTTAGTTCCTTCCTTTACTTTTATAGCTTCAGCTGAAGTCATTGTGAGAGCAGGTCAAATTCCTTATTTTATTGATATCGACGAAAATACCTACAACCTCTCCTTAGAGTCTTTAGAAGAGGCATATAAAAGGATAGTTAAGAAAAGAAAAAAGATTTCTGGAGTTTTAGTAGTAAGTCTTTTTGGACTTCCAGCAGATTTAGAAAGCTTAGAATCTTTCTGTAAAGAAAAAAATCTCTACCTAATAGAAGACATCTGTCAAGCTTTCGGAGCACAAATTAAAGAAAAAAAAGTAGGAACTTTTGGAATTGCTTCAGCAACCTCTTTTTATCCCACTAAACCTCTTTCAGCTTTTGGAGATGCAGGAATGGTTTTTACTAATGATGAAAAACTAGCTTGGAAGGTTAGAATTTTGAAAGAACATGGCCAAACTAAGCCTTACTTTTACGAATATCATGGACAAAACGGAAGAATTGATGAATTACAGTGTGCTATTCTTCAAGTAAAATTTAAATATTTTGAAAAGGAACTAAGCTTGAGAGAAAAAATTGTGAAGAAATACTTAGAAGGTCTTAAAGATTTACAGTCCTATTTAAGTTTTCCTCAATTTCCTCCCGGTTATCGCTCTTCTTATGCCCTATTTACCCTAAGAGCTAAAGAGAGAGAAGAACTAAGAAAATTTTTAAAGGAAAAAAATATAGAAACAGGAGTTTACTATCCTCTACCTCTTCATCTTCAACCTATCTATCGAAATTTAGGTTTCAAAGAGGGTACTCTTCCTGTTTCTGAAAGGGTATCTCAAGAAGTGTTAAGTCTTCCTCTCTTTCCTTATTTACAAGATGAAGAAATAGATTATATTATAAACACTATCAAAAGTTTCTATCAAACTTTTAGAGAGTAATCCCGTGAAACCTCTAATTTTAGTATCTATTCCTTTTGAACTCTTAAAGGAAAGGTACTTAAAAATTGTTTTGGAAAATTCTGTCAATGTGGAAATTTCATTAAAAGCCGAAGCTTTAGACTCCTTTTCTAAAAAGGATTTTAAAAAAATAGCTAAACTCTTTAAATCAAATGGTTTAAAAACTACAGCTCACTTACCTTTTTTTGACCTTTCTATAGGTGCCTTAGATCCTTGGATAAGAAAGGTGAGTTTAAAAAGAATTCTTTTAGCTTTAGAAAGAGTCAAATTTTTTGAACCTTTGAATCTGGTGCTTCATTCAGGATATTATTTAGAACATTATGAACGGAGAGAAGATTGGCTTAAGTTTTTTATAGAAGGATTATCTCAAATTTTAGAAACCTCTCAAAAGTTAGGACTCACTTTATCTTTAGAAAATGTTTTTGAACCTGAGCCTGAATTTTTAAAACCTGTTTTTGAAACTTTTCCCTCACTTTTTTGGTGTTTTGATCCGGCTCATGCCCGAGTCTTCTCAGAAAGAGATGAGCTTTACTGGTTAAATATTCTTCATCCCCACTTAAAAGAAATTCACTGTCATGATAACTCAGGCAAAGTAGATGAACATTTAGCTCTGGGAAAGGGAATAATAAAATTTGCTGAGATTTTTAACTTTTTAAGGAATAACCCTGGCTCAGAAATTCTTCTTACCGTAGAAGCTCATAACGAAAAAGATGCTCAATTAAGTTGGAAGTATTTAAATGAAATTTTTTAAGTTTTTTCTGATTTTTCTTTTATTATGGGGAGTAGTTATAGATGAAGTTAAAGGTTATGAGCCTTCCTTTGAATTTTATCCAGAAAAAATAGAACCCTTTGAAGTTTTTCCAGAAGAATTAATCAGAAATCTTCCCTCTGATATAGATTCTCAAGTAGCCTATTTTTTAAACTATTTTTCTAATGAAAAAAAAGAGGTTATTCAAAGATGGCTTAAAAGGGGAGAGAGATTTTTACTTTACTTTAAAATGATTTATAGAGAGTATGGACTTCCAGAGGATTTAGTTTATTTAGCTTTGATTGAAAGTGGATGCAATCCCTTTGCAGTCTCTAAAGCCGGAGCAGTAGGAATATGGCAATTTATTGAGGGCACAGCTAAACTTTACAATTTAAAAATTGATTATTGGATAGATGAAAGAAAGGATTTTATCAAAAGTACCCATGCCTCAGCTAAATATTTAAAAAAACTTTACGAACTTTTTGGAGACTGGAGAGTAGCTGTGGCAAGTTATAACGCTGGAGAAGGAAGGCTTAATCGAGCCTTAAAAGCTAAAAATTATATGGATTACTGGAAAGTTATGACCTCCGGAGTTTTACCCTATGAAACTGTAGCTTATCTTCCCCAATGGTTAGCTATAACTCTTATAGCTAAAAATCCCACTAAGTATGGCTTTCAACCTTTAAAGGAAATTCCCTTAGATTTCGAAGAAATAAAAGTCCCAGGAGGTGTGGATTTAAAAGTTTTTGCTTTGGCTGGTGGTATTGATTATGAAGAATTATTTTTACTTAATGCTGAACTCAGAAGAAGTATAACCCCTCCGGATACCTTTTATACTTTAAAAGTTCCCTATGGAACTAAAAGTTTAATAGAAAAAAATTTTTATAAAATTCCAACGATAACTTTAGTAAAACAAACCCCCTTGGGAACCTACCGTATAATAACCTTGGCTTCAGAAAGTCAAGAAAATCCTTTTCAACTTAACTCTAAGGAAAGTAGTTCAAATTCAAAGGGGGTATTAAAATCCTCTAAAAAAATTAGTAAGAAAAAATCTCTCTTAACTTCTAAAAAGAAAAGGAAGAAATAAATGAAAGAAAGAGTAAAGATATTTTTTTTGTTAATAATAATTTTATCGATTTTTTTTGTAAATTCCTCTTGGGCTCAAAAGATAATAGTTTCAGGATATGCTTTAGAAAAAATAGTAAAGGAAATTTTATTGGATCAAGAGATAGCTCTTTTACAAGCCTCAAAAATTGATTTCCATTCCTATGAGCCCACTCCTTCTCAATGGAATTCCCTTAAAAATGCAGAACTTGTAATAATAGTAGGAACAGAACCTTGGATTACAAAGCTTTTAAGTTTAAGAAAAAATAAAATCACCTTAACCCTTTCTCAAAATAAAACCCACTTTAAAGATCCCCACCTTTGGTTTGACTGGAACGCAGTTGAAAGCCTGATAAAAACTTTAATTTTTTACTTTAAAAATAAAGAGCCTAAAAAAGCCTCTCTTTATGAAAATAGAGCTACCGTTTTCTTAAATCAAATACAAAAAGTAAAAACAGATTACCAAGCTTTAAAAAAATGTAAGGAAAAAAGAATTTATCTTCTTGGTCATCCGGTTTTTCACTATCTCTTAAAGGATTTTGGAATTGAAGAGATAGCTATATTTAAAGGACATATCCATGAAGGTGAAATTAGTTTAAAAACTTTGTCTCAAATTATTACTCAACTTAAAAAGAATAAGATAAAAATAATCTATTACACTGACCCAGAATTTGAACGTTTTAAAAATTTTTTTAACTCACAGGGAATAGAAGTTTTAAAGGTCCTTTCAGGAGATCTTCCTTGGGAGGGAGACTTTATCAGTCTTCTTGAAAAAAACTTGGAAAAATTTAAAATAGGACTTCAATGTGAATAAGTTAATTCAAGATCAAGAGGATTTAAATGTCAACTACTTTAAAACTTAAAATTTTTTTAGTAATTTTTCTTATAGTTTTAGCAGGCATTCTCTTTTTACCAACTTTACTTCTTGACCTTCCTCCCTGGTTTAAGAAATATATTTATCGAGGACAACTTAAATTGGGATTAGACTTAAAAGGTGGAGTGCATCTGGTTTTACAGCCCGATCTCCCAAAGGCCATACAAAATCGTCTTAATAATTATTTGGAGGAAATTAGAGACACTTTAAGAAAAGGAGGAGTAAACTTTGAAATTCAATCTGAGGATTCTAAGGCTTTAGTTAAGTTTCATAAAACTGAAGATTTAGAATACTTTAAAAAAGAGGTCCTTAAAAACTTTAAAGAACTTAAGATCCATCGAGAATTTCAAGAAGGAAATCTTTTAGTTACCGAGCTCAGACTTTCAGAAGAACAGTTAAAGTATCTAGAAGAAAATGTTTTAAATCAGGTTTTAGAAGTTATTAGAAATAGGGTTGATCAATTTGGAGTAGCAGAACCTATTATTACCAAACAGGGCACAGACAAAATAGTAGTTCAACTTCCAGGACTCAGAGACTCAGAAAGAGCTATTAACATTATCGGGCAGACAGCTCAATTAGAATTTAGACTGGTAGATGAAGAAGTTATGAAAAAGGTAGATTTTCAATCCCTTGTAGATTCTTTTATTCTGGATAAAAAAATCTCCCCTGAAGCTCCTCTTCAAGATTGGAGAAATCTCTTGAAAGCCTATCTTCCTGAAAATTCAGAATTTTACTTTTTAGTTGAAAAGGACCGTGAAACGGGAAAAATTTATAAAAGGCCTATCATACTAAAAAAACAAGTCCTTCTAACCGGAGATTATCTCAAAAATGCTCAAGTAAGAATAAATCCCGATTTTAACGAACCTTATGTTTGGCTTCAATTTAATACCCGGGGAGCTAAAATTTTTGAAGCTATTACAGAACAATACGTAGGCCATCGTTTGGCAATCGTTCTTGACGAGGTAGTAAGGTCTGCACCGGTTATCAGAGAAAAAATTTCTGGAGGAGAAGCTCAAATTACTGGAAGTTTTACTATGGAAGAAGCTCAAGATCTGGCTTTAGTCTTAAGAGCTGGAGCTCTTCCCTCTCCAGTAAAAATTTTACAAAATATCACTATTGGTCCATCCTTAGGAATGGATTCTATCCAAAAAGGCTTAGTAGCAGGATTAATTGGGGCTTCTTTGGTAATAGTCTTCACTTCTATTTATTATAAGGTCTCCGGAGTAGTTGCGGTTATAGCTTTAATTTTAAATATCTATTTCCTTTTAGCTCTCCTTTCAGCCTTTCAAGCTACCCTAACCCTCCCAGGAATTGCAGGAATTATTCTAAGTATTGGTATGGGAGTGGACTCCAATGTGCTTATCTTTGAAAGAATAAGAGAAGAACTTAAAATGGGACGAAGTTCCTTCTCTGCCATCTTTCAAGGTTACTCTAAAGCTTTTTGGACTATCTTTGATGCCCACATTACAGTTTTAATAACCTCTCTTATTCTCTTTGTCTTTGGAACAGGACCTATAAGAGGCTTTGCAGTAACCCTTTCTATTTCTATTATAGTAAATCTCTTTACAGCTATTTTTGTAACTAAAATTTTTTATGAATACCTTTACGAAAAAGGCCAACCCTTTCAAATATCCTTTTTCACTCTATTAAGAGAAAAACTTTTTAACTTTATGAAATACCAAAAATTCCTTTTAACTCTTTCAGCTCTTTTTTGTGCTATAGGAATAGGGGGAGGAGTAGGAGCTTTTTTAGGAAAGGCTAACCTCGGTATAGACTTTACAGGAGGAACTTTGCTTTATTTAAGAAGTGAAGCTCCAGTTTCCTTAGATAAAATTAGAACTGTTTTAATAGAAGAAAAGGTTAAAGATTTTACCCTCCAAGATGTTAAAGAAGAAAATATGGTTTTACTAAAAGTTAAATTTTCTCAAGAATCTCCCTCTGAAGAGGCTAAACGAATATTGAGTATTTTAAGTACTAAGTATCCTGAGTATAAATTTAGCGTGTTAGCCAACGAAGAAATTGGTTCAGTTATAAGTAAGGAACTCAAAAATAAGGCTATCTTAGCTATTTTAGGTGCTTTAGTAGGAATTATTCTCTATCTTACCTTTAGATTTAATCTTTACTTTGGCCTTGCAGCTGGTATAGCTACCTTTCACGATGTGCTTTTTGTTTTGGCTATTTTTTATCTTTTAGGAAAGGAAATAAACCTTCTTTTTATTACTGCTCTCTTAATTATCGCAGGTTACTCCTTAACGGATACTGTAGTTATTTTTGACAGAATCAGAGAAAATATTCTAAATAAAGAATTTGAAAACTTTGACCATTTGATTAATGTCAGTATAAGTGAAGTTTTTTCAAGAACTATTATTACTACCCTTACCACTCTTTTTGGCTCCTTAAGTATTTTAATTTTTGGAGGGATAGTTCTTAGAGATTTTGCTTTAGCTTTAACTATAGGATTCTTAGTAGGAACTTACAGTTCTATTTTTGTGGCTTCTCCCATTCTAAAACTTTTACACCGGGGAAAAATACCTAAGCTTACTCCCAGAGAGCACCTACTTTAAGTCTTTGTCCACAAGCAAATTCGTAGCCTGAAATTCTTCTCTTTCCTTCCATTTGAACTTCCTTAATTAAAATAGCTCCCTGAGAAGTTGAAACTAAAACTCCCTCTCTCATAATTTTTAAAATAATTCCAGGTTTTTCACCCTTTTTTAAAGGAAAAGCCTTAGCTGAAAACACCTTAAGCAACTTGTTCTTATAGTAGGTGTAAGCCGTAGGCCAGGGAAGTAAAGCTCTAACCTTTCTCTCTATAACTAAAGCAGGCTCTTCAAAAGTAAAAAAACCATCCTCCTTTTTTAAGAGAGGAGCATAGGAAATTCCTTCTTCTCCTTGAGGAAAAGCTTTAAGTTGACCTTTTTTATGAAGTTCTATAGCTTCTAAAATAGCCTCCTTAGCAAGTTGACTTAATTTACAACTTAAATCTAAAGCTGTATCTTCCTCTGAAATAGGAAGTTCTTTTTGAAGAAGTATTGGGCCAGTGTCTAAACCCTCTTCCATCAAAAAAATGGTTATCCCAGTTTCTTTTTCTCCATTTAGAATTGCCCAGTTAATAGGGGAAGCCCCTCGGTATTTAGGTAAAAGAGAGGCGTGAATATTCCAACATCCATATTGGGGAAGTTCCAAAATTAATTTAGGTAAAATTTTACCATAAGCACAAACCACTATAAGTTCAGGACAAAATTCCTTAAGTTTAGCTATAAAATTTTCATCTTTAAGTTTTTCTGGTTCTAAAACCGGAAGACCTTTATTTTGAGCCCAGATTTTAATAGGAGAGGCAGAGAACTTAAGCCCTCTGCCCTTAGGTTTTTCAGGTTGAGTAACTACGGCTAAAAGGTTTTCCCTTTCAAAAAGACCCTCTAAAGGGGGGATAGCAAATTCAGGAGTTCCAAAAAACACCACTCGGTATCTTCTCATAGAAAAAACTTTTTAGTGTAGTATCGCTCTTTTAAGTTCCCTTACTTCCTCTAATTTTTTAAATTGAAATTCATTTAGTTCATTTACATCTATTATAACTTTATCCCCTTCGTTAAAGAGTCCTTCTAAAATTTTTAAAGCTAAAGGATTTTCAATATAACGCTGAAGAGTTCTTTTTAAGGGTCTTGCTCCAAAAAGAGGATCGTAACCTAAAGTGGCTAAAACTTCTTTAGCTTTAGGGGTTAATTCTAAAAGAAGACCTTTTTCAGCAAGTCTTCCGTTTAAATACTTAATTTGTATCTCTACGATGTTAATTATGTCTTCTTTAGTAAGATTATTAAAGGTAATTATTTCGTCAATCCGATTCAAAAATTCAGGTCTAAAAGTAGTTTTTAAAAGTTCAAAAATTCTTTTTTCCACTTCTTCGCGGGTTAAAGTAAGATCTTGGAAGTAAAAACTTCCTATATTGGAGGTCATAATAATGATGGTATTTCTAAAATTGACTGTTCTTCCTTTACCATCGGTTAATCTTCCATCATCAAGCACTTGTAATAAGATGTTAAAAACATCGGGATGGGCTTTTTCAATTTCATCTAAGAGAATTACGGAGTAGGGTTTTCTTCTAACGGCCTCTGTAAGTTGTCCTCCTTCTTCATATCCCACATAACCAGGAGGTGCTCCGATAAGTCTTGAGACCGAATGTTTTTCCATATATTCACTCATATCAATCCTTATCATAGCCTCTTCAGTGTCAAACATAAATTCAGCTAAGGCTTTAGCTAATTCTGTTTTACCAACCCCTGTAGGACCTATAAAAAGAAAAGATCCTAAGGGACGATTAGGATCTTGAAGTCCTGCACGGGCTCTTCTTAAGGCATTAGCTACTACAGAAATAGCTTGATCCTGGCCCACAACCCTTTGTCTTAATCTCTCTTCAATTTTTAAAAGTTTTTCCCTTTCACTTTCTAATAATTTACTCACCGGAATTCCAGTCCACTTAGAAACGATTTGAGCTATATCCTCAGCATCTACTTCCTCTTTTAAAAACTTATGTTTTTTCTGTAATTCTGAAAGTTTCTGATTCTCTTCTTCAAGTTGTTTTTGAAGCTGAGGAATAATTCCGTAAATGATTTCCGCAACTTTATTTAGGTCTCCCTGTCTTTCAGCTTGCTGAGCTTCAATTTTGGCTTGATCCATCTTTTCCTTTAACTTTCTAATATTTTGAATAATTTCTTTCTCTTTAAACCATTGAGATTTTAATTCCTCAACCTTAACTTTTAACTCTTGTAACTGATCTAAAATTTTGACCAGTCTTTCTTTGGCTTTAGGATCGGTTTCCTTTTCTAAAGCCACCTTTTCTATTTCTAATTGCTTAATTTTTCTTTCAATTTCATCAATCTCTGTAGGCATAGAGTCAATTTCTATACGTAATTTAGCAGCAGCTTCATCTATTAAGTCTATAGCTTTATCTGGCAAAAATCTATCGGTAATATACCTATGAGAAAGGGTTACAGCAGCAATTAGGGCATTATCGGTAATTTTTACTCCATGGTGGACCTCATATTTCTCCTTAAGTCCTCTTAAGATGGCAATAGCTTCTTCAGGAGTGGGTTCGTCTATATATACAGGTTGAAATCTTCTTTCTAAAGCTGGATCCTTTTCAATGTGTTTGCGATATTCGTCAATAGTAGTAGCTCCAATACATCTTAATTCCCCTCTGGCTAAAGCAGGTTTTAACATGTTAGCAGCATCCATGGCTCCCTGAGCCGCTCCAGCTCCTACTAAAGTGTGAATTTCATCTATAAAAAGAATAATTTCACCTTCACTGGCTTGAACTTCTCTTAATACAGCTTTAACCCTTTCTTCAAACTCTCCCCTAAATTTCGTTCCTGCAATTAAAGCACCTAAGTCTAATTGAATAACTCTTTTATTTTTTAAAATTTCAGGAACATCTCCAGCTACAATTCTTTGGGCTAATCCTTCTACGATAGCCGTTTTTCCAACCCCAGGTTCTCCTACTAAAACTGGATTATTTTTAGTCCTTCTTGAAAGAATATGCATAACCCTTCTTATTTCTTCATCCCTTCCGATTACTGGATCAAGCTTTCCAGCCCGAGCCAAAGAAGTTAGATCTCTACCAAACTTCTCTAAGGACTGATACTTTTCCTCTGGATTTTGATCTGTAATTCGCTGTCCCTTTCTAATTTGCATTATAACCTGTTTAGCATTATTAAAGGTAACCCCTCTTCTTCTTAAAATTTCCCCTCCCTGGGTTGGACTATCTACAATACTTAAAAATAAATGTTCCGTTGAAATATACTCATCCCTCATCTCCTTAGCCAAAGCTTCTGCTCTATCTAAAACCTGTTTTAAATTTATAGAAATATAAAGTTGATAGGTTCCCTTGGAGATTTTAGGAAATCTTTCTAAAATATCTTCTAATTCAGAAGAAATTATTTTAGAGTTTACCCCTAATCTATCTAAAATAGTAGGAATAATTCCGCCTTCCTGTTCTATTAAAGCTTTAAGAAGATGTTCTATCTCTAATTGAGAATGTCCATAGGCTTCTGCTATTTTTTGAGCCTCTTGCAAGGCCTCTTGAGCTTTGAAAGTAAAACGTTCTAATCTCATAAGTTCTTTCCTCCCTTTGGTATTCAATTTTTTTATAAAAAATAAGTATATTTTGTAAAGTTTCAATTGTATAATCAAAACTAATGGTTTTAAAATTTTATTGGTTTTACCCTTGAAAATTAAATCAATATGTTTAATTTTTAAAACAAAAGAAAAATAAAAATAAAAAGGAGGTGTAAAGATATGGCAGACTTAATTATTTGGCGTCCACTTCAAGAATTAAAAAAAGAAATGGATCGTATATGGCAAGAATTTTTTGGTAAATCCTATTTACCAGAAAAATGGGTTACTTTCGAATGGGCACCAGCTGTGGATATTTCAGAAACTAATGAAGCTGTTCTTGTAAAAGTTGACTTACCTGGTGTAAATCCTGATGATGTAGAAATAAGTTTAAGTGAAAATGTTTTAACTATTAAAGGTGAAAAGAAAAAAGAAGAAGAGGAAAAGAAAGAAAACTTCTATAGAATGGAAAGATATTATGGTAGTTTTATGAGAGCTATCCAACTACCTTGTGAAATTGAAGAAGAAAAAATTTCAGCTACCTATAAAGATGGTGTCTTAAAAATAGTATTACCTAAAAAACCAGAAGAAAAGAAAAAGGTAATTAAAGTAAAAGTAGAGAAGTAACAGTAAAATAAAGTAAATAGAGGAGGGTTTTTGCCCTCCTCTCTAATTTAATCTTCTTCAAAATGATTAAATCCTAAAGGTTTAATTTCCCTTTTAAGGTCTCCTTCTAAGAGATAAAGTTTTTTTTCTTTAATAATTTTTCCTATTTTAAAAAAAGTTCGATTAAGCCTTAAACCTAAGTTTTCTAATTTTTTAAGGTTTTCTTCTTTTACCGTAAAGAGAAGAGCATAATCTTCTCCTCCGGATAGGGCTTCCTCTAAGGTCGCATATAATCCCACAGGTATTTTTTCTTTCCAAATTTCTGCCCCTACTTCATTCTCTTTACAGATTCTCCAAAGATCCAGAAGAAGTCCATCAGAAATATCTATTACAGAGGTAGCTAGTTCTTGATAAGAAAGCTCCTTTCCAAGTTCAATTTCTGGTTCAGGTCGAAGATGGGCTTTTTTAAGGTTTTCAGGAATTTGTTCTAAAGGAAGCTTTTTAATCTCTCTTAAA
The DNA here is from genome assembly GCA_025062245.1 of Thermodesulfobacteriaceae bacterium. Taxonomy (GTDB): domain Bacteria; phylum Desulfobacterota; class Thermodesulfobacteria; order Thermodesulfobacteriales; family Thermodesulfobacteriaceae; genus Thermodesulfobacterium. The sequence continues at coordinate 11,018 of JANXAD010000027.1, forward strand.
AAGGCTACACTTTCTCCAAGTTTGCGGGAGACAAAAATGTAATCTCCTACTTGAGCACCCTTTCTTAAAAGTGGATTTTTTGTTCTTCCCATCACTACTAAGTTTACAAAAAATACTGAACTTTTTACCGTATCTCCTCCTATTAATTTAGTTCCATATCTTTCTAAGGTTGAAGTGAGACCTTCCATAAAGGGCTCAAGCCAAAAGGTTTCTAAAGGCTTTGAAGAACCAAGAGTTAAAAGGGCAAAGTTTGGGATTCCACCGGTTGCTGCAATATCACTTAAATTAGATACAGCTAACTTCACTCCTAAATCATAAAAAGAAGTATATTCCCACTGAAAATGCACCTGTTCCACTAAGGCATCGGTAGTTAAAAGCAAATAATCTCTTTCAGCAAGCTTAATTACTGCACAATCCTCATTTTTAGACTTCAAAACCGGAAAATCTTCAAAGAGATAAGATTTTAAAAAATCTATCCACTCCTTTTCTGTCATTAGGAATCACTCAGCTGAAAGGAGTTCGTAATCACTAAAAAAGAAAGGGATTTCTTTTTGAGCCGATTCAGGACTGTCTGAGCCATGAACTGTATTCTTTTCCTTATCTAATCCAAAAAGTTTTCTTATAGTTCCTTCCTTAGCCTCCTTAGGATCAGTGGCACCCATTATTTCTCTTACCTTTTGGATAGCATTTTCCCCCTCTAAAACCATAGCCACAACAGGACCAGAACTCATATAATCGGTAAGGCTTTCATAAAAGGACCTATCTTTATGAACCACATAAAAAGCCTGAGCCTGTTTTTTTGAAAGCCTAACTTTCTTCAAAGCAACTACTCTAAGATTTTTTTCTTCAAAAAAGTTAATTACCTTTCCTATGAGATTTCTTTCTACTCCATCAGGCTTAATCATCACTAAAGTTCTTTCCATAAAACCCCCCTTTTATTAAATAAGTTCTACTTCCACTTCCTCTCCCTCTTCTACTCCTAAGGAAGAAGATGAAATTTTAACTATGCCATCTGCTTTGACTAAACTCATAATGAGTCCAGATTTACTTAAAAGAGGAATAGCCCAAAGGTTTCCGTCTCTTTCTTCTAAGGCTACTCGAATAAAATCTATTCTTCCTGCTTGAGAGGAAAGACTTCTTTGCATTTTAGCTTTTATGTGGTGTGACTTAAACTCTCTAACTTTTATCCCCATCATTTTTTTTAAAACAGGTTCTACAAACAATTTAAAACAGATATAAACTGCCACAGGATGTCCTGGTAATCCGAATATAGGCTTACCTTGACATATTCCTCCTATAAGAGGTTTTCCAGGTTTTATGGTTACTCCGTGAAAAAGAATTCCCGGGTTACCTAAATCGTTTATAACTTGAGCTACCATATCCTTGGTGCCTACACTGGTGCCTCCAGTTATTAAAATTACATCACTTTTAATAAAGGCTTCTTCAGTTACTTTCTTAATTTCTTCGTATTCATCCTTTACAATTCCCATTTTTAGAGGCTTTCCCCCTATCTCTTCTATTAAGCCAGCTAAGGTGAAGGAATTTATATCTCTAACCTTACCCGGTGAAATTTTTTCAAAATGAGGGACTACTTCATCTCCTGTAAGAATGATAGCTACAGTAGGTTTTTTAACCACTCTTAGATGAGTTATTCCTAATCCTGCCAAAGCTCCTACATCCTGAGGCTTAAGTCTATGGCCAGCTTTTAGGACTAATTCTCCCTTCTTAACATCTTCATCTTTAAAAATCACATTTTCTCCTGGAGCTACAGGTTTTAAAACTTCTATTAAGTCTGAAGATACTAAATTTACCTGTTCAAGCATCACCACAGCATCTGCTCCTTCTGGAAGCATACCTCCTGTAGACACACTTGCTGCTTCTCCGCTTTCTATACTAAATTTGGGAATTTCTCCCATAGGAATTTCGCCTTTTAATTTCAAATAAACAGGAGAAGTTTCCTTAGCTCCAAAGGTATCACTGGCTCTTACCGCAAAGCCGTCCACTGTAGATCTTTCAAAGCCTGGAAGGTCTTCGGGAGAAAAAAGATCTTCAAAAAGAATCCGGTTATAACTTTCTTCTATAGGAACTATTTCAGAGGGAAGACTTCTAAAAGTAATTTGAGAAAGAAACAAAGAAAGAGCCTCCTCTAAAGAAAGGAACTTTTGATTTAGCATAATTTATTTTTTAAAAAATTATCAAAATCTTTCTATTTTCCGAAAATAGTTGGAGGAGTATAGGTATGGGTCCCTTCAATTACTTCAATTCCAGCTTTTTCTTTTATAGCAGCAAGTAGATCATCTCTTCTGGGACAGAATTTCATCATACAGGTGCCCACATGAAGAGCATCTAAGTTTTCGTTAAAAGCATTAAGTTGTAACTTCAAAAGAGCCATAGCAGGTATAACTCTGGTTTTGTTCCCTTCACAGCCTGCGCAGTCTATAATTCCTAAAAGTTGGGCTCCATTCTCCTTATATCTTTCAAATTCTCCTTCTCTACGATTAAAGGCTACTAAACACCTAACATCACCTGGACACAAATTTTGACCTCTAATCATTTTACAAGCAATTATAGCTATCTTTTTCATAAAAACCTCCTATTTCCAATTATTTTATAAATATTTTATCACTATTATTGACTTTTAGCAAATTTTATGGTATTAAAAACTTAGTCCTTCTATACTTTTAAAATTAAACCTTAGGAGGAAATCCATGAAAAAATTTATATGTCTTTTTTTTATCCCTTTAATTTTGCTTTCAGGGATAGCTTTTAAACTTTATGCTTCTGAATTTTCGGATTTAGAAGAGATTAATGCCGTTTCTGCTATAGCCTTAGAGGTAAATAGTGGAAAAATTCTTTATGCTAAAAATCCTCACCTCAAAATTCCACCAGCTAGTACGGTAAAATTAGTTACAGCTATGGTAGTTTTAGATAAACTCTCTTTAGATCAAAAAATAACTATTTCTAAGAATGCTTCTCAAATTCCAAGTGTAGCTCCTAAATTAATGGAAGGTGAAGTATATACCGTTTTAGATCTTTTGTACTTTATGCTTTTAAAATCTTCTAATCAAGCAGCGGTAGCCTTAGCTGAGGCTGTAGCTGGTTCAGAAGAGAGCTTTTCCTATTTAATGAATAAAAAAATTAAGAGTTTAGGATTAAAGGATTCTAACTTTGTAAATTCTTCTGGCCTTCCTACCAGCAATCAATACTCCACAGCTTATGAATTAAGTCTTATTCTCTATGAAGCTTTAAAATATCCTTTAATAAAAGAAATAATCAATACTCCTGTTAAAATTATTTCTTCTCAACAGGGAAGAATTTTAGTAATTAAAAATACTAACAGTCTCTTAGAAGACCCTGAGTTTAAATCCAAAATTATTGGAGGAAAGACAGGCTATACTCAAAGCTCTCGCCACTGTTTAGTAAATATAGCAGTTTTAGAAAGCAACCATCTGATTATTACTTCCCTTTTAGGAGTCCCCAGTAGAGAAGGTCTATGGGAAGAAACTAAGAAATTGCTTAAATTTTCTCAATTAGTTTTAGAAAAAAAGGTTTCTCCAGTGATTATAAATACTGCTGTGAACACCAATCTTTGGGCAGGAAAAAAACCGGTAAGTTATAAGAAGGTTAAAAAAAGTTCTTATGTTTCTCAAAAAAATAGTAAAAAGAAGCTTTATTTAAAAAGTTCAAAGAAAAGTAAAAAAATTGTAGTTCAAAAATCTAATTTTTCTAAAAATAAAAAATTTTCTAAAAATGTAAAAATTAATAAATCTAAGTCCTAAGAGGTTTTTCAGGATGCATATTGCCGTGATAGGCACCGGATATGTCGGTTTAGTTGCTGGTGCAGGATTAGCTGACTTTGGTATGAAGGTAACCTGTGTAGATAAGGATGTAGAAAAAATAGAGTTTCTCAAAAAAGGCTTAGTTCCCTTTTATGAACCAGGACTTGAAGAACTAATAAGAAAAAATCTTAAAGCTGGAAGACTAAGGTTTACCCATAAGTTAGAAGAGGCAGTTAAAAGTTCCTTAGTGATTTTTATCTGCGTAGGGACTCCTCCCAATTCTGACGGTTCAGCAGATCTTTCCCAAATAAAAGAGGTAGCTTTAGCTTTGGCAGAAACTATAGATGAGTATAAGGTAATTGTAACTAAAAGCACCGTTCCAGTAGGAACTAATCGCTGGATAAAATCTCTTATAGATACTCACAAGAAAGCCAAAGTAGAAGTAGATCTTATTTCTAATCCTGAATTTTTGAGAGAGGGCTCCGCAGTAGAGGATTTTATGCATCCTGACAGAGTAATTATCGGAGGGGAAAGTTCCTATGCCTTAGCTATTATTAAAGACATCTATCGTCCTCTTTATCTTGCAGAAACTCCTTTTATTATTACTAATTTAGAAACTGCTGAACTTATAAAATATGCCTCTAATGCTTTTTTAGCTTTGAAAATCAGTTTTATTAATGAAGTGGCTAATTTTTGTGAGAAAGTGGGAGCAGATGTAACTGTAGTAGCTAAAGGAATCGGACTTGATCCCAGAATTGGAAGCAAGTTTTTAAACCCTGGTCCTGGATTTGGAGGTTCCTGTTTACCTAAGGATGTAAAAGCTTTAGTTCATCAGGGTCAAAAGTTAGACTCGCCTTTTAAGATTTTAGAAGCTGTCTGGGAAGTAAATGAAAAACAGAAACTCAAAGCTATAGAAAAATTAGAAACTTTATTAGGAGATTTGAAAGATAAAACCATAGGGATTCTTGGGCTTTCCTTTAAACCTAATACTTCTGATGTTAGAGAAAGTCCAGCCTTGGTAATAGTTCCTAAACTTCTTGAAAAGGGAGCTAAAGTTAAAGTTTATGATCCGGTAGCCATGGAAGAGTTTAAAAGGAGTATAGAAAACAAGGAAATTATTTACAGTTCCAATCCTTTGGAATGTGCTACCTCTGCTGAGGCTCTTCTTATTCTTACAGAGTGGAACGAGTTTAGATTTTTAGATTTGAATCAGATAAAAGGAATTATGAAAAAACCTATTATAGTGGATATGCGAAATATTTACGAGCCAGCTACGGTAAAAAACTTAGGTTTCCTCTACAGTGGTATAGGAAGATAAACTTTATAAAAACTCAGTTAAAAAAGGATTGTTTAATTTTTCTTCTCTTAAAGTAGAAAAAGGTTTGGGACCATAATCGTGGGAAGGAAAAATTTTAGTATCCTCTGGAAGAGTAAGTAACTTTTCTTTAATAGACTTTATCATTTGAAAATAATTACCTCCTTCGAGATCTGCTCTTCCTACTGCTTCTACAAAAAGGGTATCTCCTGTAAATAAAACCTTATGTTTTTCATTATAAAAGCAACTTGAACCAGGAGTATGTCCTGGGGTATGAATGACTCTAAAATATTCTTCCCCAAAGTTAATAAGATCACCTTCTTCAAAAACTTGGTCAGCCCTTGGATTATCTCTGAAACCCATAGACTTGAAAAAGGATAAATTAAGAGGATGGCTAAAAAATTCATCATCTAATTTGTGAAGAAGAAAGGGAATTTTTAAGATCTCTCTAAGATACTCAACCCCTGCTATATGATCAGGATGTCCATGGGTCCCTAAAATGTACTTAGGAATTAATTCTAACTTGTTGATTTTGGATAAAATTTGAGGATCGGGATGTCCGGGATCTATAATAACAGCCTCCTTAGTTTTTTCACAGTAAACTATGTAGCAACATACCTCAAATAAACCAACTATAAGTCGTTCTATTTTCATCTAAATCCTCCCTTTTTAAGGATCTAAGTTTCCTTTTTGTTTTCTAATTTTTTTATTTTTCTCTGAAGTTTAAGTATGTTAGAAAAGGCTAATAAAAGTCCCGAAAGAAAGCCTAAGATTAAACTTATAATTATAACTAAGGCTAAGGGCATATTTTCTAAGGTTATACCTGGAAATAAAAAGATTCTAACCTTAGGTTCTACATTAAAGATTACAAAAAAAGTAATTAATAAGATAACAATAATCCAAAAAATTAACTTAAAATACATGTTTCAAAAAATTATAAATCCATAAATAGAAATGTCAAAGGACATTGACTACAGTTAGGTTTTTGGTTTTTACAAAAACTTTTACCGCAAGCTACTAAAAGGGCGTGATATTCTTGATAAAGTTTTACCTCCGCAGGTAAATTTTCCATAAAAAGGGCTTGGATTTCATCGTAACTTACCTCTTCAGGCACAAGTTGATGACGAGAAAGTATTCTATAGGTATAGGTATCAACCACAAAAAGGGGAAAATTTCCAGCATAAAGTAAAATGCTGTCTACCGTTTCCTTTCCTAAACCTTTAATGCTTAATAATTTATTTCGCAAGACTTCTAATTTTTCGGAAAACATGGTTTCTAAATTTCCATTATACTCTTCAATCAAAAATTTAATAAAGTTTTTTAATCTTTTAGCCTTTAAATTGTAAAAACCAGAGGGTTTTATAAGTTGAGAAAGGTCTTTTAGTTCTAAAGAGTAGAGTTTAAAAGGATCTAAAAGGGAGTGCTTATTTAAATTTTTAAGAGCTTTTTCTACGTTTTTCCAATTAGTATTTTGGGTAAGAATAGCTCCTATACAAATTTCAAAGGGACTTTGAGCTGGCCACCAGTTCTGAGGCCCAAAATGGTTTAAAAGCCTTTCATAGATTTCCTTTAAAATTTTAGCTTTATTTTTCATTATCTTTTCAAAACTTTGGTTCCCAAGGAAGTATCTAAAACTATATAACCTTCTTGAGACAGTTCTTCTCTTATTTTATCTGCTAAGAAATAATTTTTCTCTTTTTTAGCTTCCTCTCTTATTTTCACCTTTTCTAAGATTTTTTCTTCCTTTACTTCTTCAGGTAAAGTAAAAACTTTAAAGACTTGATTAAACTCTTGAAAAACCTTTAAAATTTCTTTTTTCAGCCCTAAGGTTAAGCCTTTTTGAAAATAGGGATAAATCCTTTTAAAAAAGGAAATGAGTTCCGAAAGAGCTAAGGGTGTATTTAAATCTTCTCTTATGGCTTTTTGCCAGTTATTTTGAAACTTTTCTAAAGTTTTTCTAATTGATTTTTCTTCCTCTTCTGAGAGTTTTTTTTCTTCACTTATTATTAAAAAAGCCAAATATTTTTCAATTTTTTCTAAGAGTTTTTGAGTCTCTTTAAGACCTTTCCAGCTAAAGTTAAAAGGATTTCTATAATGGGTTCTTAAAAAGTAAAGTCTTAAAACTTTTCCAGAATATCCCTCCTCTAAAATCTCCTTAAGGGTAATTTTGTTTTCAGAGGATAATTTTTTGCCCTCTATATAGACTAAAGCCGTATGGATCCAGTAGTTGGCTAATTCTTTACCCGTTATGGCTTTAGCTACAGCTCTGGTGTTTTCGTGGTGAGGAAAGATTAAATCTGAGCTACTGGTATAAAGATCCAAGGTTTCTCCAAGATATTTTAAAGCTAAGGCTGCACAGTGAATATGCCAGGTAGGTCTTACTTTTCCGAAGTTAGTATCTATAAAATAACCCTGTTTTAATTCTAAAATGTGAACCCTTTTTAAAAGAGCAAAATCAAAGGGTTCTTCCTTTCCGTAATCTTCTAAATCTATGGTAACTCCTGGTTTAAGAGTTTTTAAGTCTATTTTGGAAAGTTTGCCGTAATCCTTAAAACGGGAAAGATCAAAATAAAGAGAAGAAAACTTTTCATAGGCTTGATTTTTTTGCCAAAGCTTTAAAGCCAGAGTTTTCATTTCTTCTAAGTGTTCGCTTACCTTAGGATAAAGGTCAGCAGGTTCTATTTCGAGATGTTTTAGATCTTCCCAAAATTCCCTTTCAACTTGAGAGCTAATCTCTTTTATATCTAAGTTGTTTTCTAAGGCAACCTTAATTACCCGATCGTCAAAGTCTGTAAGATTAACCACATGATAAACTTCGTAACCCTTAAGTTTTAAATAGGCCTTTAAAAGGTCTACAGTGATGAGTCTTCGGTAAAAGCCTATGTGAGGTCTGGAATAGAGAGTAGGACCGCAGGTGTAAATTTTTACCTTTTTAGGTTCTAAGGACCAAAAAGGCTCTCTTTTTTCAGTAAGGGTATTAAATAAAATCAAGTCGGTTTCTTTTTCGGGATGGACAAAACTCCAAAGGGGAGTAGAAAGATATCTTTCTCCTCCATCAGGAGAGATGACTACTATAAATCCCTCTTCAAGTTTTTCCGCAAACTTTAAAGCACCAGCCAAAGCTGCTCCAGAACTCATTCCCACCAAAATACCTTCATTTTTAGCTAACCATCTACTCCAGTAAAAGGCCTCCTCATCTTCTACATTAACAATTTGATACAAAAGTTTTTTATCAAAAATTCCTGGAGGATAGGATTCTTTCATATTTTTTAATCCCTGAATTTTATGGCCTACCTGAGGCTCAACTCCCACAACCTCTAAAGGCAAATTATTTTCCTTAGCAAACTTAGCTATTCCCATAGCTGTTCCAGTAGTTCCTAATCCACAAACTACATAGTTTACCTTGCCTTCTGTATCTCTCCAAATTTCAGGAGCTGTAGTTTTATAGTGACTTAACCAATTAGCTGGATTATTAAATTGGTCTGGACAAAAATACTTATTAGGATTTTCTCTTACCATCTCATAGACTAACTCTATAGCTCCATCTGTTCCCTTTTCAGCAGGAGTAAGAAGAATTTCTGCTCCAAAGGCTTGCATAATTTTTCTTCTTTCTATGGAGGCAGACTCAGGCATAGCTATCATACACTTATACTTTTTTACCGCACATACTAAGGAGAGCCCTATACCAGTGTTGCCACTTGAGGCTTCTATGACGATTTTTTCAGGACATAGTAGACCTTGTTTTTCAGCCTCCTCTATCATGAAAAGAGCAGGTCGGTCTTTTACAGAACCTCCAGGATTTTGATTTTCCAGTTTAAGCCAAATTTCAACTTCGGGCTTGACTTTTAAGTTTCTTAATTTAATTATAGGAGTATTGCCAATTTTTTGTAAAATACTATGATAGGACGACATCTTAAAGTTCTCACTCTATCCCTTTTAAAGTTTATCCTATTTTATCTTACTTTTAACCTTTGCCAAGTAAAAGAAGGTTTAGCTAAGAATATGTTTTATCAACTAATTCCTCAAAAATTTCTCTATTTTCAAAATTTTCACTATACCATCAAAGATAAGGATACCTTAGTTGACTTAGCAGTTTACTTTAAAGTAGGTTATTATCACTTAACCTTAGCCAATCCCGGAATAGACCCTTGGGTTCCTCCTGTCAACCAAAAAATAGTTATTCCTAAAAAAATTTTAATACCTGAGGAATTTCTAAATCCCTCCCAATCTATAGTTATTAACCTAGCTGAAAAACGACTGTATTATTTTAAAAATCAATACTTTTTCGTTGCTCCCATAGGTATAGGAGTTGAAGGAAGTTTACCTCCCTTAGGAGTTTATACCATTATAGATAAAAAGGAAAAACCTCATTGGTATCCTCCTCCTTCTATAAGGAAGGAGGATCCTTCTTTACCTGAGGTAGTTCCACCTGGTCCTGAAAACCCTATGGGAGATTATGCACTTTATTTATCAAGAGGACTTTACGCTATCCACGGAACTAACAAAATCTATAGTATAGGAAGACGAACTACCCATGGCTGTTTTAGACTCTATCCTGAACATATTAAATTTCTCTATGAAAATGTTCCTGTAGGAACTCTCGTGAAAATAGTTTATGAACCTTATAAAATAGCTTTTCAAAATGGAAAAATCTATCTTCAAGTTTATCCAGATTTTGAAAAAAGGATCCGAAATCCCTTTCTTTATATCTTTCAAAAAATTGAAAAATTAAGTGAAACTAAAAGGGTTAATTTTCAGATTGATCTTTTTGAACTTGAAAAAGCTCTTAAAAATCAAGACGGAAACCTTTACTCTGTTGGAGAAATAAAGTAGTCCTTTAAAATCTTTTTTTAAGCCTTTTAGGAAGAAAGAAAAAAGTTAAGGCCCTACTTTCTATCTTTTCCAAACAATTGGTAGAAAAAAGATTTTTCAAAGCGTTTATATGGAGTCTGTGATTAGAAAAGGTAGCCTTAACCTCACCAAGAAAAGCCTTTCCTCCTGAGAATAAATCTCCTATTAAATCTAAAACTTTATGTCTTACAAATTCGTCTTTGGCCCTTAATCCCTCTGGATTTAATACCTTAGTTTCATCTAAAATTAGAGCGTTAGAAAGATTTCCTCCCTTTAAAATACCTTTATTTTTTCTTTCTAAGAGAATTTCTTTAAAACCAAAGGTTCTGGCAAAAGAAATTTCTCTTATATAATTCCAAGGATTGATTTCAATTTCAAAGGATTGAGACCCTATAAGGGGATGATTAAAGTAGATTTCAGCTCTAATTTTTAAGATGTTAGAAGGTTCAAATATTATCTTACTTTCTCCATTTTCAAAGGAAAACCTTTTAGTTACTTTATATTTTATTTTGGGAACTAACAAGAATTTATATCCTACTTCTTGAACCTTTCTGACCCAAGGATAAGCAGAGCCATCTAAAAGGGGAATTTCTTCTCCGAAAACTCTTACGATCAAGTTATCAATTTGAAGGGCATGTAAAGCTGAAAGTAAGTGCTCAACCAAGTAAATAAAGTGTTCTCCATCTGTAATAAGAGTTAAACCTTCAAGTCCAATGGTATTTTCTATACTAAGAGGTATGACAGGCTTATGAGGAAGGTCCTCTCTAATAAAAAGTATACCACAGCTTTTTTCTGTAGGTTCAAGCTCAACTCTTATCCATTTTCCTGAAAAAACGCCCTCACCTTCTATAATTATTTTGTCTCCTATGGTTCTCTGATATTCCAATCTGATTCTCCTTAAATTTTTTATTTTTTACTAAAGCAAAAATTATTCCATTGAAAGTAAATTTGAAAAATAGGAATAAAGAGATGATTTTTAAAACTGTAAAACTGTTAGGAAATACTAACAGGTGTATAAAAAAATACACATTCAATTTTTTAAGGACCTTTTAATAAAAATTCGCCTCTCTCTTAGCTATCTCTTATCTACTCCTGCCTTGCTCCTGTTTTTTGTAATTTTATCTTAAAATCTTCGTTAGAGTATTTAATTTTGTAAAAGTCTCAGATAATTAATTTTTTTAAAGTCCCTTTGTTCCATCTTCACCTCAACTTTCATTTTATACACAACTTTTGTTATACTATCAAAAAATAAAATTGTTTTTTCTTTTAATAACACTAAGTAAAATTATTGTTTCTAATGAAAAAACTATTCAATTTTTTCATAAAAGAAATTTTTGGGAGTCTTTGATTAATTTTTGGAAAAACTTTTTTCATAGATGATGATAAGGAAGCTTCTTACTGAAAAAATTTTTGAAAAAATTGTAACTCTTAGAAACAAATTTTAGTTAGCTATTCTTCTTTATAAAAATCTTCTATAGATTTGTAAAAAATAAGTCCTCTTTTAAAGGGTTTGGGTTTTGATAGACGGAAAAAAAGGGAAAATACTTCAAATCTACGCCTTAAGTTTTCTAAGGTAGGCTTTTGAAATACAATATCTTCTTCAGCCTGATCAAAATCTTTATAAAATCTAAGAGATCCTTTGTTCACGGCTTTTTTGCCTTAACTTCTTGAGATAAATCAAATCCACTTTATCCTTTTCTCTAAAAAGAGAGGCACCTTCTTTTAACTTTATCATGTATTCTAAAGTAGGAATGGGAATAGTTATATTTTCAAGCATTACTTCCTGAAGATTTCTCTCTATGGTCTTCCAGTTTATTTCTTCTCCCAGGGCAGTTATTAAATCAATATAAAAACCATCCTGAGTGCCATATCTTATAACAGGATATCTTTCAAAAGATGAAACAGTTAATTCCTCAAGGACTTCATCTTTAAAAAATTCTCTTAAAAAGTTTATTAACTTATAAATGTTTTCTCTATCTGAAGAAATAAAAATATCAATATCTTCTGTATATCGTGAAATTCCCAAAAGATTTAGTGCCAAACCATCAACTATACAATACTTAATTTCTCTCTCGTTTAATCCCTGAACTAACTTTAGAAACTTATCAAATAAAATATTATTCATAACCTAAAATTCTCTATGATTGGCTGTTAAAACTATGAATCTTTACTTTAAGAATTATAATCGTAAATGCCTGAAGAGCAAGATGATGTATGAGTCCAAAGGAGCAACCGCCTTAAATTTCCTCCAAAAGTCTCTCTCGCTTCTGCTCGATAAATGACTATAAGCACAAGCCAAACTAAATCTGCTTGCCACATCCTTTGCAACCAGTATATAC
>JANXAD010000028.1 GCA_025062245.1 Thermodesulfobacteriaceae bacterium
ACTCCTTCTTTATAAACTCCATAAGTGAAAAGATGTTTCATCATTGATTTTTTAAGCTCTCTGGTTGCCTTTATAACTCCCTCTGTCTTTTCCTTTGCTTCCTGAATGGTAGAAAGAACGTAAGCAATGGCTTTTTGTTCGGAAAGAGGGGGGAGGGGGATGAAAGTATTATCTATAAAATCATTTAGTTGGAAATTATATTTTCCATCAGCTGCTCTTTTTGAATAATTTTCATAATTAATCCAAAAAGAATTAACAAGATAGTAAAAGAATTTATTAATAATTTTTTCTTCTATTACTGATGCCTTAAAAGTAAAAGAAGCAAAACCTATTTCATCAAATGGCAAATTATCAATAAATACATTTCTGCCAATATTCTTTAGGCTACCACTAGAACCAACAAATAAAATATCTCCAACTTTTAGCTTTTTTGAGTTAGGGATTTTTTTAATTAAATAATGATTATGTTTGGCATTAAAGTTAATTCTTCCATTTTCAATATTAGGAATTGATAAAATCAATTTACCATTATTTTTGTTTCCTTCTTCACTTTTTTTCCATGATAGTCCTCTAACAAAGTTAGCCACCTCCCCCAGTCTCACCACCTGCCAATCGTGCGGCAACAAGCCTAATTCAGTCTCTTTAAAATCCCTTTCCTCAAAAAACTCAAAACCCATAAACTCCCCACTTTATAAACTCTATGAACTCTTTAAACTTCCCAATATCTCCCACAACCTTTTATCTGCTTCTCTTCTTTCTTCCTCTGCTTCTTCGAGTTCTACGATTGCCTCATCGAGGGGCAAAACCTCTTCCTGATTATTCTTTGCTACATATCTTGAGGGGCTTAAATTATAGTCATTTCTTATAGCTTCTTCTATACTGATAATCTTGCTTATTCCCTCTTCCTCTTTCCAGCCTGAATATATCTCATAGACCTTCTGAATGGTGCTTTGGGGAAGGTAATTTTTGGGCCTACCCTTTTCATAAAGGTCTGAGATATTAATAAGAAGGATTTGGGATTTGCGATTTTCGATTTTCGATTTATTTATCACAATAATAACGCCCGGGGCAGTTGTGTTATAAAACAAATTTTCTGGAAGCAGGATAACTGCCTCAATAAGGTCTTTATCCACAAAGGCTCTTCTGATGTCTCTTTCTCTGTTTTTGCCAGATGTCCCGCTTCCCCTGGATACTGCTCCTGTATCAATAACAACAGCCATTCTCCCTTTGTCATTTAGACTTGCATACATGTGCTGTATCCAGCCCCAATCTGCTGAGCTTTCTGGAGGATAGCCAAAGCTAAAACGACCATAAAGGTCTTTTTCATACACACTTTGAGAAAACCTTTGATTCCACATTGGATTAGCTACAATGACATCAAATTTTTTTAATGAACCATCAGGATTTAAAAAGGCAGGTCTTTCCATTGTATTGCCGAGGGCTATCTGTGCTTCCATATCATGGATAAATACATTCATATTAGCCATCGCATAAGTGGTATGAAGTATCTCCTGTCCATAAAATTTAAGGGGCGCTATGCTTGGATTATTGTTATATTTTTCTTTAAACCTTAGATGACACTTAATCAAAAGCCCTCCAGAGCCACAGCAGGGGTCATAGATTTCCTCTCCAGGCTCAGGGTCTATCACATACGCCATCATAATGGCTACTTCCATTGGGGTGTAAAATTCTCCTGCAGACTGTCCTGAGCCTTCTGCAAATTTTCTTAAAAGATACTCGTAAGCCCTCCCAAGTATGTCAGGCTCTACATCTTTAAGCCCAAGCCTATATCTTCCGAGAATATCAATAAGACTTTTGAGGCTGTCATCGCTTATTATCCTATGCCCTGCTGCAGTGGCATTAAAATCAACAATGTCTATCACGCCCCGCAATTTCGGGTTATGTTTCGCAATCTCTCTAACACAATCGGTTAAGAACTCACCTAACTTTTCAGTCTGTTTTGCGATATTTTCCCATCTTGAAGATGGTGGAATGTAAAACCTGACTAAACTCGGATCTTTACTTAAAAGTTCTTCTGTTTTTTCCTTCCCACCATAGAGTGTTGAAAGCTCTTCAAATTCATCCTCAAACACATCAGAAAGCCTTTTAAGAAAAATCAAAGGAAGGATGTAATCCTTATATTTGGGAGCATCAACCTCTCCCCTAATTTTACAGGCTGCTTCCCAGAGCCAGTTTTCTAGTGTTTTTATTTCCATGTGTTATGCTAAATATAGCAAAATTATTTTAAATTTTCAATATTGCAGAGTTAACCTTAATCTGCCAATAGGTAACTCTCAAAGAGGTTAAAGCTCCTTCTTTCATAAGGCAATAGAACATACCCTAGTTGCAGCCCCCTCAATCATAGAGTCATACAACTAAGACGCCAAGAAAACCTATCTTGAAGTTCAGCAAAAGAAGCGCTATAGTTATACATTGAGAAATAACACATTTATCATGATGAAGCATTTCATACTCCACCCGAATGAGAGGCCCTAAAATTTGGACACTTAAAAAGTTAGGGAGGTTAGAGGTTATCAAGGTAAGCTTTATAGAACCTATTTAAGAAAAAAGGACGAAGTTGCAAGATTGAGTTGATAATAAGGAAGAGGAGGGGGATATAAATGAGACAGCGAATGAAATTTCATTCATTTAGAATTTTAAATGGGATCTTACGGTTTGATTTAGGTTATGGGAAGAAAATTTTTGTATTATCAATTTTTAGCTTATTAAATTTCATTTAAATTCTTTAATTTTTTCTAAGGGAAGTAAGGATTTTTTAAAAAGGGAAAGAGCAAAGGAAATCAGCTTTTCAAAAATTCTAAATGGTCCCATAAAAAAGCTACTACTTGATTATGTTTTAATTTACCCTCAAAGGTTAAAACGACTTTGTTCCCTTCTATTTTTATTAATTTTTCTTGAATTAATTTTTTAAGGGCCTCAGGTAGAATTTTAGTTTTATACTTGTTTTTTAAAACTTTCAGGCTAATACCTTCCTTTAATCTTAATCCCATTAAAATGTATTCCTTAGCTAAGGAGGTTCTATCTAAAGTTTCTATTATTTCTAAGGGAAGCCTATTTTCTTCTAAAAGTAACTGATAATAAAGGTTTAAATTGGGTGGATTTTTCCACCTTAAAAAACCGATTCTTGAAACTGCAGAAGGTCCAAGGCCTAAATAGGGTTTTATCTTCCAGTAAAAAAGATTATGTAGACTTTCAAAACCTTTTAAAGCATAATTGGAAATTTCATATCTTTCATATCCGTAAGAGTTAAGAGTATCTTCAATTAATTTATAAAGTTTAATTATTTTTGTCTCAGAAATCCAAGGTTTTTCTAAACCATAGAGCTCAAAAAAGGGAGTATTAGACTCAAGGGTTAATTCATAAAAAGAAAGGTGAGGAGGATTATAATCTAAGGCTTTAATTATTTCTCTTTTTAAAGTTTTTTCTCCTTGACCTTTCCATCCGAATATAAAATCTAAGGAGAAATTAGTAAAGTTAGCCTTTATTATCCATTTCAAAACTTGATAAGTTTTTTGAGGAGTATGCACTCTTTCTAAGAATTTTAAGCCTCTCCTACAAAGACTTTGAACCCCTAGGCTTATTCTGTTTAAACCTATTTTGCGATAAGCTTTCAACTTATCTAAGAAAAGGGTTTCTGGATTAGCTTCTATAGTTAATTCTATAGGAGAAAAGTTGAAATGTTTAGTAATAAAATTTATTAAGTTTTCAAAAAAAGATGGAGAAAAGAGAGAAGGAGTTCCTCCTCCAGCATAAAAGGTTACTACTTCATAATTTCTAATTAAGTCTTTTAAAAAAGACTTAAGAAGAAAAAGTTCTTGAGTTAAGGCTTTAGCATAGTCCTTTTCAGAAAAAGGTAGAGTAAGGGAATAAAAATTGCAATAAGGGCATTTTTTTAAGCAAAAGGGAAAGTGAAGATAAAGAGCTATTTTTTCCTTCTTAACTCTGGCCATTTGCTTAAAAAGATTTAAAATGGGGGAGATGACAATTTTTTTTAAGTATATCCTTAAAGAAGTTATTTACTATACCCTTATTTTTTGGCTCATCTTTTCTGTAAAGGTTTCTTTAATTAAAGGGGTTTTAGTTCTTGAAGAACTTATAGATTTTAATCCCTCTTTTAATCAGATTTTAAAAATTTTGACTTTAGTTTTCTTTCAACTTCTTTCCTTTACTTTACCCTTAAGTAGTTTTATGGGGATTTTATTTGCTATGCATAGGTTTATTTCTGAAAGAGAGATGTTAGCCTTTTGGTCTTTAGGTTTTTCTCTAAAGGATTTTATAAAACCTTTGATCATCTTTTCGATATTTATGTTTTTTATAACCTTTTTATCTCATTTTTTTCTTTTACCCTATGCTAAAAGACAACAAAAATTGATTAAGATAGAATTGGTTAAAACTCAGGCTACCCCAGAAATTCATTCTAAAAAGCCCTTTTCCTTAGGAGAAAAGTATATTTTGTATGTGAAAAATTCTGAAAAAAAGGAAAATCACTGGGAATTTAAAGGGGTTTTTCTTTTAGATTATGCCTATCCTCAAAAAAAAGGGTTTTTCCTTTCTAAGGAAGGTAGTTTGTTTTTTGATAAGGGATTACTTCTTCTTTCTAACGGTTCTGCCTTTTTTTGGGAAAGGGATAAAAATTTAGAAGTTTTAAAATTTGATAAATACTTTACTACAATAGGTATTCATTTTAGTCGAGTAGAAAAACTTTATTTTACCAGAGGGGAACAAACTCTAAGTGAACTTAAACAAGAACTTAATCGTTTAGATAAAAATTCCAGAAGCTATTTTAGATATTTAACGGAGTATTATCAGAGATTTGGTTATTCTTTTTCAGTCATATTCCTAATCCTTAGTGCTTTTTTACTTAACTTTTACTTAAAAACTTCTCATAAGTTTTGGGTATTTTTAGTGGGAATTATTTTTTATTTATTTTACTATTTATTCTATAATTTTTTTATTTCTATTAGTGAAACAGGTAAACTCCATCCTTTTATAAGTTTTTTAACTTTTTATACCTTTTTAACTATTTTTATTATACTTAAGTTTATTTTTATAAAAAAGAAGGGTTTTTCTATTTTATGAAAGTTTTTAAAAAATTTATTTGGTTAGAATTAACTAAAGTTAGTGGTTTAGTTTTATTAATTTTTACTGTATTTTACTGGTTAGGAGAATTCTTTGATAAATTAGGTAGTTTTTTAGGTTATAAGAAACCATTAATATTGTTTTTAATTTACATATTTTGGAAAACTTGGAGTAATTTATATGAATTTTTTCCTTGGGTGTTAGGTTTTTGTCCTATTTTAGTATTATTGTGGTGGGCTAAAACTAACGAACTTATAGCCTTTCTTTCCTTAGGAATATCCAAGAGGGAGTTAATAAAAGAACTTGGAAAGGCTCTGGTTTTCATTTCCTTTTTAGGAATGTTAGGTCTTAACCTTATTTTTCCCTATGCAACCTTTCAAGCCTTTTATACTTGGGATTATAAAATTAGCGAAAAAAAAGAAATTTATTTAATTTTTAAAGATATTTTATATCTTCCAGGAAAAGATTTTTTTTTAGTGGCTAAACCTTTGGATTTTCAAGGGGAGTTTTTAGAGGATTTAATCATAGTTTTTTTGGAAAAAGACACTCCCCTTAAAGTTATCTGGGCTAAAAGGGCTTTTTACAAGGATGGAAATTGGCATCTTCAAGAGTTAATTCTTCAAAAGAGGGAAAATCATTTTTTCCCTGAAAAGTTTTCTTACTGGGAAGGGAATTTACCCTTTAATCCCGAGAAATTAGTAATTACCGAAAAATCTATTAAATTTATGTCCCTAAGAGAGCTTTATGAAAAAATTAAATTCTTGAAAGAGGTTAAAAGGCCTTATAATGAGGTAGTAGGGGAAATATTTTGGAGATTAGTTTATTTTTTAATACCTTTAACTTTAAGCAATTGGAGCATGTGGTTCTTTTTTAGGAATTTTTTTCCTTCTCAAATTCCTCTTCCTTTTTTAAAGTCGTTGATATTATATTTTTTAGGTCTTCTTATAATACTTTTTTTTCAGACTTTAGTTAAGAAGGGATGGATTTTAGTAATTATTCTGTTTTTTTTATTTATTTTAATTTCTAATTTAATTTTTTATATAGTTTTAAAGAGAAGTAAGTAGTTTTTTCTCTTGTTTTTTTGTAAAAATCTGGTAAAAAGTAAAAAAATTTTTTTAAAGAAAAGGAGGCTTTTTATGTCCTTGGAAGAAAAAATTGTGGATATTATTGCTGAAAAATTAAATCTTTCTAAGGACCAGATTAAACCTGAGGCATCTTTTATTGATGATTTAGGAGCTGATTCTTTAGATTTAGTAGAATTGGTAATGACTATGGAAGAAACCTTTGGAATGGAGGTACCTGATGAAGATGCTGAAAAACTAAAAACTGTAAAAGATGTTATAGAATATGTAAAATCTAAATTAGGGGAGCAGTAAAAATTTTAAAAAGAGGGATTCAGGTGGAAAGAAAAAGAGTGGTAGTTACAGGATTAGGTGCTATATCTCCTTTAGGAATAGGAGTAAAGGAAACCTGGCAGAAAGTTAAAGCTGGAGAATCTGGAATAGGTCCTATAACTAAATTTGATGCCTCTAATCTTCCCTCCAGAGTAGCAGGAGAAGTAAAAGGCTTTAATCCTGAGGAATTTATGTCAGCTAAGTTAGTTTCTCGAATAGACACCTTTATTCAATATGCTATAGCAGCTTCTAAAATGGCTTTAGAAGATGCAGGACTTCCTTTACAGGACTTAGGGGATGAAGTAGGAGTGATCATTGGAGTTGGGATGGGAGGTGTAGGAAAAGTAGAATACTATACCAAAGTCTTTGAGGAAAAAGGTTATAGGAGGATTACCCCGTTTTTTATTCCTATGATTATTCCTAACATGGCTGCCGGTCAGGTAGCCATTCTTTTTGGAGCTAAGGGCCCTAACAATGCAGTATGTACAGCCTGTGCTGCAGGAAATCATGCCATAGGAGAGGCTTTCAGACTTATAAGGGAGGGGAAAGCTAAAATTATAATTGCTGGCGGTACAGAAAGTGTAATTACTCCTCTTTGCGTAGCAGGTTTTTCTGTGATGAAAGCCCTTTCTACCCTTAATGACCCACCAGAAAAAGCTTGTAGACCCTTTGATGCTAAAAGAGATGGCTTTGTTATAGCAGAAGGGTGTGGAATTTTAATTTTAGAGGAATTGGAGCATGCTTTAAAAAGGGGAGCAAAAATTTATGCTGAAATTTTGGGATATGGATTCAATGCTGATGCCTATCATATGACCGCCCCCTCTCCCAATGGAGAAGGAGCTGCTATTTGTATGGAACTTGCTCTTAAAGATGCAGGAATACCTCCTGAAAAAGTAGATTATATAAATGCCCATGGCACAGGAACTCCTCTTAATGATGTAGCTGAAACTAAAGCTATTAAATCAGTTTTTAAAGAACATGCTTATAAACTTATGATTTCCTCAACCAAATCTATGATGGGACATCTATTAGGGGGAGCTGGTGGAATAGAGGCAGTAATTACAGTTCTTGCTCTTTATGAAGGGATTGTTCCTCCTACTATCAATTTAGAAGAACCAGATCCAGAATGTGATTTAAATTATGTTCCCAATTATTCTCAAAAAGCAGACCTAAAAATAGCTCTTTCTAATGCCTTTGGTTTTGGTGGCACTAATGCCTGCTTAGTTTTTAAAAAATGGGAGACATGAAAAAAAAAATAGTTATAGCTTCAGATCATGCTGGCTTTAATTTGAAAGAAAAAATAAAAGAATTTTTGACTAAGGAGAATTATCAAATAATAGATATAGGTTGTTATTCCTGTAATTCGGTAGATTATCCTATTTATGGAGTTGAGGCTGTCAAAAAAGTAATAGAAAAGGAAGCAGATTTTGGAATTTTGATTTGTGGAACAGGAATAGGAATGAGTATAGTCGCTAATAGATTCCAAGGTATAAGAGCAGCCCTTTGCAATGAACCCTTTTCAGCTAAAATGGCAAGGCTTCATAATGATGCTAATGTGTTAGTTTTGGGAGGTAGAATTATAGGGGAGGCTATGGCTATCGAAATTGTTCAAACTTTTTTTTCTACTCCCTTTGAAGGAGGAAGACACGAAAGAAGGCTCAATTTGATAGAAAGCTTAACTAAGAATGAATCCTCTTAGATTAGGAACCGATTTAGTATACATTCCCAGAATAGAAAGATTAATCTCTCAGTATGGAGATAGATTTCTTAATAAAATTTTTACCTCTGAAGAAATAGAATATGCCCTTAAAAGAGTAAGACATGCTTTTCACTTAGCCTCTGCTTTTTCAGTAAAGGAAGCTTTTTTTAAGGCTGTAGGAGGGTATTCTCCCTTTTCTTGGAAAGAGGTGGTGCTTAAAAGAGAACCCTCTTCAGGTGCTCCTTTTTTAGAATTAAGAGGAAAGGCTTTAGAAATTTTTAAGGCCCTCTCAGGAAATAAGATCGTAGTCTCCCTCTCCCACGAAAGGGACTATGTTATAGGAATAGTTTTAATCTATTAAGAAGAAGGAGAAAAAATGAAAGTAGTAACCGGAAGGGAGATGCAAGAATTAGATAAAGTAGTAATTCAGGAACTCGAAATTCCTGCAGAGGTTTTGATGGAAAGAGCAGGACTTGGGGTGGCAGAAAATATTTATAAATACTTTCCTTTAGAAAAATACTTTAAAGTCTTAGTTATTTGTGGTCCCGGAAATAATGGGGGAGATGGATTTGTATGTGCTCGTCATCTTTGGGATATGGGTTATAAAGTAAAGGTAGTCCTTCTTTCTGAGGAAGAAAAATATAAAGGAGAGGCTTTAACTAATCTTAAAATTTTAAAAAAATTAGGATTTACCTTGGAAAGGGTTTCTGAATTGAGACAATTAGAAGAAATTTTATTTAAAGAAAGACCCCAAATTTTAGTAGATGCCATATTTGGAACAGGTTTAAAGAGAGAAGTAACCGGTTTTTTAGCTGAAGTAATTGGGTTTATTAATAAAAATAAAGAGGCTTATAAAGTAGTGGCTATAGATATTTCTTCTGGAATTTGTTCTGAAACTGGTCAAATATTAGGTTGTGCTATAAAGGCAGACCTAACGGTTACCTTTGAATTAATAAAAATAGGGCATCTTTTTTATCCTGGAAAAGAATATACGGGAGTTTTAGAAGTAGTGAAAATTGGTTTTCCAAGGGAGGTGATAGAAAAAAGGGCTCCCCAAAGAGAATACTTAGATTGGAAGTGGGCTAAAAGGATTTTTAAACCTCGCACTGGATATACTCATAAAGGAACCTTTGGACATGTTTTGATTTTAGCTGGAAGTAGAGGTAAAAGTGGAGCAGGTATTTTATCTGCCTTAGGAGCTTTAAGGGGTGGAGCAGGTTTGGTTACCTTAGCCTCTACTAAAACTTTGCAAAAAATTTATTCTACCATTCTTCCAGAAATTCTTACTGCAGGCTTGGAAGAAGAACCCACAGGAGAAATTTCCTTTAATAGTTTAGAAGAGTTTTGGAAGCTTTGTGAAGGAAAGAGAGTTTTAGTCATAGGTCCAGGATTGGGATTAACTTTAGGAGTGAAAGATTTTTTAAAGGAGCTTTTAAAAAAAATAGAGCTTCCCTTAGTAATAGATGCGGATGCTTTGACTTTACTTTCAGAAAATCCTGAAGTTCTTAAAAATTATAAAGGTATCAAAATTTTAACTCCCCATCCTGGAGAAGCTCAAAGATTTTTAAAAATTTCAACTAAGGAAATCTTGTCTAATAGACTAAAAGCCACAGAAGAATTGGTTAACTTAACAGATTCCATAGTAGTTTTGAAAGGACCCCATTCTATAGTTATGGGTCCTGATGGAAGAACAGGAGTAAATTCTATTGATGAACCTGGTCTTGCCCAGGGAGGGATGGGAGATATTCTTTCTGGATTGATAGGAGCTTTTTTAGCTCAAGGTTATGAACCCTTTTTAGCTACCTGTTTAGCAGTTTTTCTTCATGGAGAAGCAGGAAAAAAGTTACATCAAGAATATGGTCCTTTTGGATTTACTGCTACAGAAGTAGGCAATTTTATTCCTAAATTAATAAAAACCTTAGAGGAAGGTAAAAAACCATGATAAACCAACGTAGATTTCCCAGATTTTTCACTCACCTAAAAGCATATTTCTCAGATGAGGATACTCCTTACGAAGTTTCCAACGTTTCTTATGGTGGTCTTTTTATCAAAACGAATAAAAAATTTGAAAAAAAGTTAGTTTACTTAGAACTTGAACTTCCAGATATAGGAAGGTTACCTTTATCTGGAATAATAGTTCACTATGGGACTCTTGATAATCCTGGAATAGGAATAGAAATTTTCATGATTGAAAAAAATTTAAAGCCTGTTTGGAGTCTATACTTGAAGGGCTTAGAATACATAAATGAAGCTAAAAAGGTTTATCAAAATATAATGGAAAATCAAAAAAGTTCTTAAAAGGTGTGGATAGATTTTCTCTTAATTATCATTTTAGGATTATGCTTAGGTAGTTTTTTTAATGTTTTGATTTATCGTTGGAGTAATCGCCTTTCTATTTTTTCACCTATTTTTTCCTTTTGTCCCCACTGTAAAAACCCTATAAAGTGGTATTACAACCTACCAATAATTTCTTACTTATGGCTTAAAGGAAAGTGTAAGATTTGTAAAAAACCTATTTCTCCTTTTTATCCCTTGGTTGAGTTTTTGACTTCCTTTTTATTTTTGATTTCCTATCTTTATTTTAAAAAATACTCTTTTTTTACTTTTTTAGGTTTTTCTTTTTTCGTACTTATCCTTATTCCTATTACTTTTATCGATCTTAAGATAAGGGAAATTCCTGATAAGTTATCCTTAGTCTTAATAGGTTGGGGATGGATTTTTAGTTTGACAGGATTTAACTTTCTTTTAGACTTTAAAACGAGTTTAATTTCCTCTTTAGCTGGAATTGGGCTTTTATTTTTGATTAATGAGTTTTATTATCAATTTTCTAAAAGAGAAGGGATTGGAATGGGAGATTTTAAGCTTATGGGTGGGATAGGTGCTTTTTTAGGCTTTGAATCCTTTTTTTCTATCATTTTTTTAGCCTCTTTATCTGGTGTTTTAGCCTTTTTAGGTTTTTATCTTTTAAATAAAATTTTCAAAGGGAAAGAAAATAAATTGGAATTTAAAACTGAAATTCCCTTTGGACCCTTTTTAAGTTTAGCTAGTCTGGTTTATCTTTTTGGTTTTAAAATAGAAAAAATTCTTTTTTTATAAGAAGTCCTTTTTAGATAAGTTTTATGAAGGGTCAATGAAAATGTGGAAAAGACAACAAATTCTATGGTTTCATAAAATCTCTTGGAAATTTATTAATAGAGGTTAAAATTAAAAAATTGAGGTAAATGCCCCTGTAGCTCAGTAGGACAGAGCACGAGATTCCTAATCTCGGGGTCGTGGGTTCGAATCCCGCCGGGGGCACATATTTTATTTATATTTCAAATTCCTTTTTTAAACTTCGAGAAAGAAGCCTTTTTAAGGAAACCTTGGGTTCCTCCTTTTCGTAAAGTACCCTATAAACCTCCTCACAAATAGGCATTTCTAAATTAAAAATTTTAGCAAGATTTTTAACAACCTTAGAGGTTTTGACTCCCTCTGCTACTTGTCTCAAATCAGTTAAGATGTCTTCAAGTTTTTCACCCTTACCCAGTCTTAAACCTACTTGATAATTTCTGGAAAGATTCCCTGTGCAAGTTAGAACTAAATCCCCCAAACCTGCTAATCCATAGAAAGTTTGAATATTACCCCCCATTTTGGTTCCCAAACGAATTATTTCAACCAAACCTCTGGTAATAAGTGCAGCTCGAGCATTAAGACCAAGTTCTAATCCGTCACTTATTCCTGAAGCGATAGCAATTACATTTTTTAAAGCCCCTGCCAGTTCCACCCCTATAGGATCATCGCTTCTGTAGACTCTAAAGTAGGAATTAGCCAAAAGTTCCTGCAATTTTTGGGTCTCCTCTTCCTTTTCCCCAGCTAAAACTACAGCAGTAGGCAAACCCTCAGCTACCTCCTTTGCAAAAGAAGGTCCTCCCAAAACAAAAATTTTTCCACCTTTAGGAAGTCTTTCTTTTAAGAGAAAAAAGGGGGCTTTTTTTTCTTCTAAATCCATACCTTTAATTCCTGAAATATGATACTCAATTTTTAGCAAATACTTCTTAAATTGACTAAAAATTTCTATCAGGGCAAAAGAAGGAATAGCCCAGATGACCACCTTAGAGTCTTTAAAAGCCTCCTCAGGATTTAAAGTAGCCCTAAGGTCCTTAGGAAGTTTTATTCCAGGAAGATAAAAGGGATTTTCTTTTTCCTTGTTTATAGCAAAATATATAGTTTCTCTTCTTACTAAAAGATAGGTCTTTACACCCTTTTCGGCTAATATCTTTCCTAAGGCTGTCCCCCAACTGCCACCCCCTATGATGGTAACTTTCAATTTGACACTCCTTTTAAATAATTTGAAAAAACTTAAAGGTAGTTTAAAATTCTTTTTAAGAATTTCAACTTTATAAAGGATGGTAGTCTCCTTTCTTCCTACTTTTAAAGGTGATTATAATTTTTTTCAATTTGAACCCTGGGATGAAAATTTTTTTAAAATCCTTTCTCAAGCTAAAGTGGTTATTTTTCCTCCTACGGTTACTCAAGATCTTTATTTTTATGCCAAAAATCTAAATCTTTCAGTTTTTCCAGAATATAGCCTTCGTTTTTTATATCCCGGTAAAATCGGACAAATAATGCTTCTTAAAGCTTTAAACTTGCCCCATCCTCAAACTATTTTAATTCCAAGAATTTGCGGATTGGAAGAAAACTTATACCAAAGGACTTTAAAGCTTACCTTTCCTTTGGTTCTTAAGGGTAATTGGGGAAATGAGGGAGAAGAGGTATACTTCCTTGACAAGGATGAAGATTTTCAAAGGGTTTTAAAAAAAATTAAACTTTGGGAAATTTCGGGAAGATACGGTTTTTTAATCCAAGAATATATTGAAACTCCTTTTGATGCCAGAGTTATTCTTATAGGAGATAAAAGCTTTATTTTTTTTAGAAAGGGTGGGTTTAAAAAAAATTTAGTTCAAGAAGGTGAGGTTATTCCTTGTCCAGAAAAAAAATTAAAAAGGAAATTGGAAAATCTAATAGAATTGATTAGATCTAAAACCGGTTTCAACTTAGTAGCTATAGATTTTCTTTTTAAAGAAGGAGAACCCTTGATAAGTGAATTTAACTTCGTTTTTGGAAGAAGAATTTTAGGAGAAAAGAAATATGAGTATTATTTAAAAAGGGCTATTAAAAAATTCATTTTTCAACTTGAAAAATAAAGGTTGCAAAATCTAAAAAAGGTTTTAAACTCAGAAAATAAAAAGTTTGAGGTTTAAAAATGAAAGAGGATAGAATTCTTACCTTAAAAGATTGGATAGAAAGTTTTTGGAATTTCCAAGAAGAGGAATTAAAATACTTTAATGATTTAATAGATAAGACTTCCTCTTTAGATTTAGAAAAGGTTTTAACAGAGATTAAAGAAAGAATGAAAGTAAGAAAAGCTTATTATCAAATCTATAAACATTTAAATTGGAAAGACCTTCCTTGCAAAGATCTTATTTGGATTGAAAGTAAGTTAAATGAAATAATTAAAAGAGAGGAATTTATTACTAATTTAGTAGGAAAATTTTTAGATCTTTTAAGTAGTTTTTACAATTCCTCTAAAGAAGAAGAGAAAGGGGGTTTAAATCTTGAAAAACCCTCTATTCTTCATTAATTGATGGTCTCTAAAAAAGAAATACTTCAAAGAGCTAAAGCCGTTCTTGAAGTAGAAAAGGAAGGTTTAGAAGAAATTATTAGGAATTTAGATTCTAATTTTGTAGAAGCTGTGGAATTTATTTTAAACACAGAGGGTAGGGTAGTGGTTACTGGGGTTGGAAAAAGTGGAATTATAGGAAGAAAAATTTCAGCCACCCTTTCATCTACTGGAACACCCTCTTTTTTCTTGCATCCTGTGGAAGCTTTACACGGAGATTTGGGAATGGTTACCTCTAACGATCTTTTATTGGCTATCTCTTATTCAGGAAATACCTTAGAGGTATGTGAATTAGTAGCTATTTTAAAGAGAAGAAATTTAAAAATTATTAGTTTTACGGGAAACCTTCAAAGTAGATTAGCTAACTTATCCGATGTAGTCATAAATACCAAAATTCCTAAGGAAGCCTGTCCTTTCAATTTAGCTCCTACAACCAGTACCACAGCTACCTTAGCTCTCGGAGATGCCTTAGCGATCTGCCTTTTAGAATTGAAAGGCTTAAGTTCCACAGACTTTAGAAAAAATCATCCTGGAGGTTCTCTGGGGGAAAGATTAAAAATAAAAGTTAAGGAAATTATGTTAACAGGAGAAAAAATACCTGTAGTCTCAGTGGGAACTTTTTTAGAAGAGGCCATAGAAGAAATAGACAGAAAAAGACTGGGGTGTGTTTTAATAGTAGATGAAATCCAAAATCTTTTAGGAATTATTACCGATGGAGATTTAAGAAGAACTATTCTCAGGTATAAAACCTTTAAGGATTTAAAGGTAGAAGAGGTTATGACCAAAAAACCCAAGGTTATAGAAGAAAATAGATTAGCCTATGAAGCCTTAGAACTTATGGAAAAACATCTTATAACGGTGCTTCCAGTAATAAATTATGATCAAAAGTTAGTGGGTATCTTACATCTTCACGATATTCTCGGAAAGGGAAGCTTTAAATTTACTATTTAAAAGATCTTTGCAAGATTTAATTCGTCTAACAAGGATTTTAAGATAAATTTACAGAAAAAACAAGGAGGAAGAGGTTTCTCAAGGGTATAGAAAAAAGACTTTTCTATTTGGGGTTTCCTCAAGATACCTTATCCAAATTAGAGAAACTTATTAATTGAAAAAACCTTTGATAAAATTTTCTCTAAGCTTCATTTAGAATGGTAGCAAAGAAAGAGACTTAGGGAGTAAGAGATTATCTCAAGTAATAGAAGGGACTAAGAGAGAGGTTAAAGGGAATTTTAAGAGGTTTGATTAAAAGAATTTTTAGCCTGAATTTTTCAAAGGTCTTTATCTAAAAAATTTAAGGTTATTTTTAATAGGGTTTCTAAAGATAAAGTAGCCTCAAGCTCCAAAAAGTTAAAATAAGACAAAATAGCTTGATAGATTTGGGATACCCTTTCTAAAAAGAGAGAATTTTCAAAGAAGATCAAATTTTTTCTATCCTTTATTCTTGATATAGCCTTCTCTGGAGAAATTTTAAGAAAAATAACTAAATCAGGAAGAGGGGCTATAGTTTCGTTTTCTTTAAGAATTTCTTCTACCTTTAATCCTTGAGCTCCCTGATAAGCTACCGTGGAAAGATAATATCTGTCTAAAATTATCCATTTCCCTTGATTTAAAGCTGGTAAAATTACTTCCTTTACATGCCATATTCTATCCTCTAAAAACAAAGCCAAAAGTTCCTTTTCTGAAGCTTTCTTATTTTCTAAAAGGGGTCTTATTTTTTTTCCTAAGGGTCCATAGGTAGGCTCAAAAGAAAGAAGGCAAGGGATAGCTCTCTTTTTTAAGGAGCTATAAAGAGCCTTAGCTAAGGTTGTCTTTCCGGCTCCGTCAATTCCCTCTATAACTATTAATTTTCCCTTTCTTTCAAATTCTACCTTTAACCTTTCCTTAAGAAAATCTCTATTTTCAGGAGTAACTTTACAAAAGAGAGCTTGGGGAAATTGATGAAGACTTTTTAAAAAGGAACTTTCTCCGTATCCCAAGGTAGAGGCTAACCAAATAGGAGCCTCTAAAATTTTTTTAATAAAGTCTACAAAAGTCTTACAAAGTATTTCCATTTTACCAATTTCATCAATCAATAAAAAGGGAATTTGATGATTTTTAGAAATATTTTCCAATTCTTTTTCAAGAAGACTTACCACTTGGGAAAGATTTTCTGTCCAGACTACATAGCTACCTACAGTAGGAAGTTTTTGTTTTTTTTCTATTTTATTTTTTTTAGCAGCTAAAGGTATTTTAAGGTTGCTTTCATTTAGGAGACAAAGTTCAAAACCTACTCTTTTTCCTTCCACTCGCACCTCTTTAGTTAAAAATCCAAGATACCTATAAGAATAGGGTAGTCCTTTTAGATAAAGATATAAAAACTCTAAGAGGGTAGTTTTACCTGAAGCTGGAGTTCCATAAAGAAAGAGTTTGCGTCGAGGAGAGTTAAGAAACATTAAAGAGAGTCATCGTTTGATAGGTTTTTTTGAGAGAAGCACATAAGTAGCCCCCAGCCCTCCATCACAAGGGCGAGCTGAGGTATAGGCTAAAACATATTTTCTAAAAGGTCCTCTTTCAAGCCACTCTTTTACTTTATTTTTTAAAACCGGTTCTCCTTTAGAAGAAAAACCTCTTCCGTGAATAATTAGAATACAGGAATCCCCATTAAAAATAGAAGTTCTAACAGATTCCTCTAAAACCCTTTCTGCTGTTTCTGCATCAAGTCCTCTTAAATTTACTGTTCTTTTTATAGAAAAACGTCCATTTCTTAACTCTTTTAAAACCTTCTTACTTATTCCAGGGGCACATCCTTCTATGTATTCAGAGGTTAACCACCATTTAAAGTCCAATTTTTCAGGGGGCCAGATCTTCTCTTCTTGATGAAAAACTTTTTTAGGGTTAAAACACCAAAAAAAATTCTTTTCCTTTAACGGTTTAACAGTTTTTAGAAATTCTTCCCAATCTTTAATCCTCTTTTCTGAAAATAAAACTTGCTTTTCAGGACTTTCATAAAGTTGAAAATTTTTAGCCTTAGGAAAATCAGTATTTAAAAGTTTCAATTTCTCAAAGGGTTTATACATCTTTTTACTTTTTTAAACCCTTCTCAAAAATTCTTTCAGCTTTTTGGGCTGCAGTTTCTGCTCTTTTAGCTGCTTCTTCAGCCTTGTTAGCTGCTTCTAAAGCCTTTTTAGAGGCAAGATTAGCTTCATTCACCGAAACCTTAACCCCATCTAACTCTCTTTTTAAAGCATCTACTTGCAGTTTTAAAGTATTGAGTTCATTTTGCATCTTTAAACATTCATCTTTAGTGCAGTACTCTGGAAGAGCTGCTTTTTCAGGAACTTGAGGAGCTGGACAAGTGCAACCAAAGGCTATTAAGCCACCTAAAACCAAACTTGATAATTTTAAAATCAAAGTTTTACCCATAAGTATACCCTCCTTTTTAGGATTTTTAGCCCTTTATACACCCCATAGGAACAAGTTTAGCTACCTTCTTAGTTAAACCAGCTTTACAAGTAGCTTCTATAACTAAATTTACATCTTTGTAAGCCTCTGGAGCTTCTTCAGCAAGCCCCTTTTTAGACTTACCTCTCACTATGATACCTTTTTTTCTCAACTTTTCAATAATTTCATCTGCTCTAAAGGATTTTATAGCCTGATTTCTGCTCATAGTTCTTCCTGCCCCGTGGCAGGCAGAACCAAAGGCTTTAGCTTCTCCTTCTTCTGTGCCTACTAAAATATAAGAAGGTGTACCCATAGAACCCCCAATAATTACAGGCTGTCCTACCTCTTGATAAGCCTTAGGAAGTTCCTTTCTTCCAGGTCCCCAGGCTCTGGTAGAACCCTTCCGGTGAACATAAAGCTTCTTAAGCTTTCCGTTTACCTCATGATACTCAACTTTACAAGTATTATGACTCACATCATAAAGAAGTTTAAGGTGAATTTGTGGAAAGAAATTTTTAAATACCTTTCTTACCAAGTGAGTAATTACTTGCCGATTAGCTAAAGCACAATTTATTCCACAAACCATAGCTTTAAAGTATTTTTCTCCTTCTGGAGAAAGTATAGGTGCACATACCAATTCTTTTTCTTTAATAGGTATTCCATATTTTCTTGAGGCTTGAGCTAAAAGAGGAAGATAATCGGTAGCAATTTGATGTCCTAGAGCACGGGAACCACAGTGTATGGTTATTACCACTTGATTTTCAAAAAGTCCAAAAGCTTTAGCTACCCTTTGATCATAAATTTCGGCTACATATTGAACTTCCAAGTAATGATTTCCCGAACCAAGGGTTCCCACTTGACGATGTTGTCTTTTTTTAGCTTCCTTAGAAACACAAGAAGGATCTCCTCCAGGCATACAACCCTTTTCTTCAATATATTCTAAATCTTCAGGTTCACCATAGCCAGCTTCTACTGCCCACTTAGCTCCTCCTACTAAAACCTCATCTAATTCAGAAGGGGATAGCTTTATCTCTCCCTCGGAACCGACTCCTGAAGGCACAGTTTCAAAAAGTTCATCTATAAGTTTTTCTAAAACTGGTTCCACCTCTTTCTTAGTTAAAGGAGAAAGTAAGGTTCTAACTCCACAGGATATATCATATCCTACTCCTCCCACTGAAATAATTCCTCCTTCTTCAGGATCAAAGGCAGCCACCCCTCCTATAGGAAAACCGTATCCCCAGTGAGCATCTGGCATAGCAATGGAAGCTTTAACTATTCCTGGCAAACTGGCTACATTACAAACCTGTTCATACACCTTTTCATCCATTTCTTCTATAAGTCTTTCATTACCAAAAATTTTACCAGGAACCCTCATATCTTTAGTAGGACCTATTTCCCATTCATAATCGGAAATCTTAATTAATTTCTTAAGTTCCATAAATTTTCACCCCAATTTTTAAAAAAATTTTAATTTTATTTAATTTTAAAAAACTTAAAATTAAATTCAAGAACTTTTTAAAAATTCTATCTTTTAAGTGATTGACTTTAGTATATAAACCTGACCTCAAAACTAAAAAAAGCAAAGGATAGCTCGCAACCAAAGAGAAATACTTTTCATACCTGAGTTTAGAATTACTGAAAAAATATCCTTTACAAAGAACACTAAAGAGAAAGAAGATGAAAGGAATTTAGGTGTTTCATTATAAGGCCTTTTTGGAGAAGATGTAACACCTTAAAAAACTTTGAGGACTTTTTTATTTTGTAATTTGTGATATAAATTAGATATGCTTAAAGGAACTACAGTGCTAGCCGTAAAAAGAGATGGTAAAGTTGCTATGGCTGGAGATGGACAAGTAACCTTCGGTAATACCGTTTTAAAGCAAAAAGCTCGAAAAGTTAGAAAACTTTATAGAGGACAAGTTTTAGCAGGTTTTGCAGGAGCTACTGCAGATGCCCTAACCCTTTTTGAGAAATTAGAAAAAAAATTAGAAACCTACAGTGGACAACTTTTGAGAGCAGCCGTAGAACTGGCTAAGGATTGGAGAACCGATAAAATTCTTCGTCGATTAGAGGCCTTCCTCATCGCTTGTGATAAAGAACACTTACTTCTTATTTCAGGAGCTGGAGATGTGGTTGAACCTGATGAAGAAGTTATCGCTATTGGTTCTGGAGGTCCTATAGCCTTAGCAGCTGCTAAAGCCTTATTAAGGTATACTAACCTTTCAGCCAAAGAAATTGCTGAAATATCCCTAAAAATTGCTGGGGAAATTTGTATTTACACTAATTTAGAAATCACTATAGAGGAGTTGTGAAAACGTGATTAATAAAGAAGAACTCACCCCCAGACAAATTGTAGAACAACTTGATAGGTACATTATAGGACAAGCTAAGGCTAAAAGGTCTGTAGCTATTGCTATGAGAAATCGTTGGAGAAGACAGCAAATTAAAGGTCCTCTCAAGGAAGAAATTTATCCTAAAAATATTTTGATGATAGGACCTACAGGAGTTGGAAAAACAGAAATTGCCAGAAGACTGGCTAAACTTACTAACTCTCCCTTTCTTAAAGTTGAAGCTACCAAATTTACAGAAGTGGGATATGTAGGAAGAGATGTGGAATCTATGATAAGAGATTTAGTTCACATAGCTGTTCAAATGGTAAGAGAAGAGGAGGAGAAAAAAGTATTAGAAAAAGCCAGAAGCCTTGCAGAAGAAAGACTGATTGAACTTCTTATCCCCACTTCTTCTCGCAAGATAGAGTATGACCCTTTGACTAAAGAAAAATTTTTAAAAATGTTGAAAGACGGAGCTTTAGACGAAAGATATGTGGAAATTGAAATAGAACCTACTCAAAAGGTTCCTACTATAGAAATTCTTACAGCTTCAGGATTAGAAGAAATGGAAATGCAATTAAGAGATCTTCTCTCCTCCTTTCTTCCTGTGAGATCTAAAAAAAGAAGAGTTAAAGTTAAGGAAGCTTTAGAAATTTTGACCAAAGAGGAGGCTAATAAACTTATTGATATGGATAAAGTAATTAAAGAAGCTATTAATAAAACAGAAACTTCGGGAATTATCTTTATAGATGAAATTGATAAAATTGCCAGTAGAGGTGAAAGTTATGGACCCGATGTTTCCCGTGAAGGAGTTCAAAGAGATCTTCTTCCTATTGTAGAAGGAACTACAGTAAATACCCGCTATGGAATGGTTAGAACAGATTATATTCTCTTCATTGGAAGTGGGGCCTTTCACATTTCCAAGCCTTCAGATCTTATACCAGAACTTCAAGGAAGGTTTCCTATTAGAGTAGAACTTGAGCCTTTAACCAAGGAAGATTTTATAAGAATTTTAACGGAGCCTGAAAATGCTATTATAAAGCAATATCAAGCTTTACTTACTACTGAAGGAATAGAACTTGAATTTACTTCAGATGCTATTGAAGAAATAGCCAGATTAGCCTATGAAATTAATCAAAAAATGGAAAATATAGGAGCCCGTAGACTATATACGGTAGTAGAAAAGGTCTTAGAAGAAATTTCCTTTGAAGCTTCAGAGATAGGCCCACAAAAAATAATAATCACTCCTGAATATGTTAAAAAACAACTCTCAGACATAATTAGTAATGAAGAATTAATTAAATTCATTTTATAGTTTATTTTATAGAGACCTTTGCAAAATTTAATGCTCTAAAAAAAATTTTAAAATAGAATTACAGAAGAAACAAGAAAAGTATCTCAAGGTTTAGGACTTAGTGAGAAAGCAGCAAGAATTGCACTAATCTAAACTATAGCCAAAATTAAGAAGGGTTTTTTCAGGATCTAAAGAAATTACTAATTCTCTAACAAGTCTTCTTAATTTTTCTCTATCTTGTTCTGCTTCAATTTTCCTCTTTAACACCTCAGGCACTCTCCCAAGCTTAACCTCTACCACCTCAAGCACCATCTCTTGAGCCTCTCTTAATAATCC
>JANXAD010000029.1 GCA_025062245.1 Thermodesulfobacteriaceae bacterium
ATTGAGTAATGAGTTGCGGTTAAGATGGTATTACGAAAATTATGTCAAAAATTCTACTCAGTCCAAATCATATGGTCTCATATATTCCCTTGACAAAGAAGTTCTTATATGCTTATATAAAGCTTGAGATGGTAGATTTAAAGGGAGTTATTTTACCGGTTATTTTAGTAAAAATTAAGAAGAAAGCTCCTCTTTCAGAACTCCTTCAAGCTATTGAAGGTAAAATTTCTTCTCAGTTTTTTGAGGGAAGTTATTTTTTAGTAGAGGGGGACTCTGTTTTAACTGAAGAAGAAGTTAAAGAATTAGAAAGTTTTTTATCTTCTAAAAAAATTAAAAATATCAAAAAGGCTTCTTGGGAAACTTCCTCTCAGGCAATAGAAAAAGAAAGGCTTCTTATTTTACAAAAACATTTAAGATCAGGTCAAAGGGTAGAACATCATGGGGATATTCTTATATTAGGAGATGTTAACCCTGATGCAGAAATTGTAGCTAGTGGTAATATTATCGTGATGGGAAAATTAAGAGGGATTGCTTGGGCTGGAGCTATGGGAGATGAATCTGCCATAATTATTGCCCTGGGAATGGAACCTCAACAACTTAAAATAGCAGGAGTTTTAGCTAACTTAAAAAGGGAAGAAAAGGGGATTTTTAGTAGCCCTCAAGTGGCTAAAATTAAAGAAGGAAATATTATTTTAGAGAGTGTAAAATGAGCAAAGTATATGTGGTAACCTCAGGAAAGGGTGGAGTTGGGAAAACCACTCTTACAGCCAATATTAGTACAGTTTTGGCTAAATTTGGAAAACGGGTCTTGGTAATTGATGCAGATATTGGTCTAAGAAACCTGGATATGATTCTGGGACTTGAAAACCGAATAGTTTACGATGTCCTGGATGTTTTAGAAGGAAGGGCTAAGTTTGAAAAGGCTTTAGTAAGAGATAAAAGAGGATTTCCTCTTTGGTTACTTCCTGCTAATCAAACTAAAAACAAGGATGCCATAGACCAAGAAAAGTGGGTTAAAACCATAGAGGAAATTAAGGCTAAAAAGGAATACGATTTTATTTTTATAGATTCTCCTGCAGGTATAGAAAGAGGTTTTTACATTTCTGCTTTGGTAGCAGATGAGGCCCTTATCGTAGTAAATCCTGAGGTCTCATCCGTTAGAGATGCAGACCGGGTCATAGGTCTTTTAGAAAATATGGACAAAAGAAAATACTACTTAATTATAAATCGTATAAAGTGGGAAAGTGTTAAAAAAGGAGAGATGCTTTCGGTAGAAGATATAGTAGACATTTTGAAAGCCCCTCTTTTAGGAGTTATTCCTGAAGAACCTAAACTTATAGATTTTACAAATAAGGGAGAACCGATCGTATTAGAGGACAAATTTGAAGCCTCTAAGGCTATAGTGGATATTGGAAGAAGGCTAATGGGAGAAGAGGTTCCTATGATTTATTATGGAAAGAAAAAAAGTTGGTTAGAAAGACTTCTGGGAAGATAACTTTAAAAATGGGTTTTTGGGACTTCCTTTTTAAAAGAGAAAAAAGTAGAGATAAAGCTAAGGAGCGTTTAACTATGGTTTTAGCTTACGAAAGAAGGGGGGTTCCTCCTCACTTTACAGAGGATCTAAAAAAAGATCTTATTTCTATCTTTTCTAAATATCCCTTTTTTGAAGTTAATCGGATTGAAGTGGACATACGAAGAGAAAATAAAGATTTAGAAGAACTTTGGATAAGTATTCCTTTTAAGTCCAGATAACTATTTTTAAAAATTCTTTTCACTTTTTATGTTAGTGGCTGTAGATACTGGAGGGACCTTTACTGATTTAGTCTACTTAGAAAACTCTACTATTAAAACCTCCAAACTCTTTTCAACCCCTAAGGATCCTTCTCAAGCTGTTCTAAATATTTTAAAGGATTTAAAGGTAAAAGTTTTAATTCACGGCACTACTGTGGGAACCAATGCTTTTCTGGAAAGAAAGGGAGCTAAAATAGCCTTTATTACTACCTTAGGGTTTGAGGATTTACTTTTTATTGGTCGACAAGCCAGACCAAGCCTTTATGATCTTTGGGTAGAAAAACCTAAACCTATAGTTGAAAAAACAAATTGTTTAGGAATAAAGGAAAGGGTAAATGCCAAGGGTGAGGTTTTAATTCCACTTACTTCTTCTGAAGTTCAAAGAATAATCAATTTAATTTCCCAAAATCCAGTCGAAGCAGTAGCTATTTGTCTTCTTCACAGCTATCTTTACCCTTATCACGAAAAAAAACTTAAAGAGGCTTTTTTACCCTTAGGACTATCTGTAAGTATTTCTTCTGAAATTCTTTCAGAGTTTAGGGAATTTGAAAGAGCTTCAACAACTGCAATAAACGCCTATCTCAATCCAGTAATCCAAAAATACTTAACGGTTCTTAAGGAAAAACTTCCTATAAAAATTTATATACAACAATCTAATGGGGGTTGGTTAACTGCTGAAGAGGCTTTACATTTTTCGGTGCATACCATTCTTTCAGGTCCTGCTGGAGGAGTAAACGGAGCTTTGATCTGGGCTAAATCCTTAGGAAGGTCAAAAATTATTACCATAGATATGGGAGGAACTTCTACAGATGTGTGTCTAATAAAGGAAGAACTTCCCTTTACTAAGGAATATTTTTTAGACGGGTATCCACTGGGAATTCCTGTAATAGATATTCATACCGTAGGAGCTGGAGGTGGTTCTATTGCCTATGTAGATAAGGGTGGAGCCTTAAAAGTAGGTCCTGAAAGTGCTTCTGCAGAACCTGGGCCAGCCTGTTATGGCAAAGGAAACCTTCCCACAGTAACAGATGCTAATCTCCTCTTAGGAAGACTTCTTCCAGAAATTTTTTTAGGAGGAAAATTTAAGCTACAAAGGGAAAGAGCAGAAAGGGCTATTTACTCTATAGCTAAAACTATAGGACTTTCTTTAGAAGAAACTGCCTTAGGAATCATTAAAGTTGCTAATATTAATATGGTTAGAGCTTTAAGAAAGATTTCTTTAGAAAGGGGCTATGATCCTCAAGAATTTTCTCTTTTTTGTTATGGTGGAGCAGCAGGACTTCATGTTTGTGCTCTTGCTAAAGAATTAGGAATAAAAGAAATTATTATTCCTAAAATAGCAGGTAGTTTCTCAGCCTTCGGTTTACTTTTTTCTCCTCCTATAAAAGATTTTTCTCAAACAGTATGGCTGCCTTCTAAAGAAACTAAACTTATAAACCAGGCTGTAGAAAATCTTAAAAAATATGCTTTAAAATATATTCAAAAATTTGGGATGCCTTCAGAAGATTTTAAATTTGAAATATTTTTAGACCTGCGTTATAAAGGCCAGGGATTTGAATTAACTATACCTTTCCAAGAAAATTATCTTAAAGACTTTGAAGAGGAACACTATCGGCAGTTTGGATATACTCTTTCTGGATTCCCTGTAGAAGTGGTTAACTTAAGGGTTAGACTTAAAGGAAAACCATTAGTAAGCACTTGGAAAGTTATACCTCAGAAAAAAAATTTTTCTTCCTTTATTACTAAAGTGTTTACTGAAAAAGGCTTTGTAGAGGTGCCGGTAATTAGCTGGGATAGTTTAAAAATAGGGGAAACTTTAAAAGGTCCCCTTTTAGTTTGGGAAGATTTTACTACCCTTTGGGTAGAAGAAAACCTTAGGGTAATTGTGGAAGATAACTATACCTTGGTTCTAAAATATGAAGGCTATTGAGCTTGAAATTTTTAACAAGCTTTTTTCTGCGGTAGCTGAGGAAATGGGAATAGTGCTTAGAAGATCTGCCTTTTCTCCTAATATCAGAGAAAGATGTGATTTTTCCTGTGCTATATTTGATGAAGAGGGAGAACTTATCGCTCAAGCTTCTCACATTCCTGTACATTTAGGAGCTATGCCTTCTACTATGGAATCTGTAAAACCTCTTTTTGACTGGAAACCAGGCGATGTAGTGATTACTAATGATCCTTTCTCTGGAGGAACCCATCTTCCAGATCTAACTTTAATAAAGCCTATTTTTTTTAAAGATACCCTGACCTTTTTCTTAGTAGTAAGGGCTCACCATGCCGATGTGGGAGGAAGATATGCAGGTTCTATGGCTGTAACTTCCTCTCTTGAAGAAGAAGGAGTTCTAATAAAACCTACCTACTTAATAAGAGAAAATAGGTTAGAGGAAAACTTTTTAAATTCTCTTTTAAGAAAATTTCGTAATCCAAAGGAAAGAGAAGGAGATTTTAAGGCTCAACTTTTTTCTCTCAAAAGAGGGGAAAACCGATTAAGAGAATTGGCTTTAAACTATGGAATTTCAAAGCTTAAAGAGATGGCTTCAGCTTTAAAGGAATACTCTTTTAAAGCTATGAGCACCCTTTTAAGAAGTGTTCCCTTGGGTTCTTACACCTTTACTGATTATTTAGATGATGATGGTTTTGAAATTAAAGATATTCCTATTACGGTGAAAATAACCTTTAAAGAGGAAGAAGTCTTGGTAGATTTTACTTCAAGTGCCTCTCAGGTTAGAGGCTGTCTAAATGCTCCTCGGGCTGTAACTTATTCAGCAGTTTACTATGTATTTCTAAGCTTGTTAAATACCTTAGGAGATTTTCCTATCAATCAAGGATGTTTTAAACCTATTAAAATTATTACCAAGCCGGGAACCATAGTTGATCCCCTTCCTCCTTGTGCAGTTGCTGGAGGTAATGTGGAAACTTCTCAACGCCTGGTAGATGTCCTCTTAGGAGCCTTAACTTTAGCCTTTCCTGAAATAATCCCATCTGCTTCTTGTGGAACCATGAACAATGTAGCTATAGGTAACAACCTTTGGGCTTACTATGAAACCATAGGTGGTGGAATGGGAGCTAGACCCGGAAAGGATGGTTTAAGTGGAGTTCATACCCACATGACTAATACTTTAAACACACCAGTTGAAGCTTTAGAACATGACTATCCCATAAGAATAGAGCGTTATTCTTTAAGAAAAAATTCAGGAGGATTGGGAAAATTTAAAGGAGGAGAAGGACTTATAAGGGAATATTTATTTTTGGAAAAATTGAGTGTTTGCCTTTTGTCTGAAAGAAGAAGATATAGTCCTTATGGATTAAAGGGAGGGAAACCAGGAGCTAAAGGGGAAAATTGGTTAATAAGGAAAGAAGAAACTTTACTTTTGCCTGGAAAGATCAATCTTTTAGTTAATCCCGGAGATAGACTTATAATTATGACTCCAGGTGGAGGAGGTTGGGGGGAACTTTAAAAATGTTTGTTTTAAGCCTTGCAGGTCTCGATCCCAGTGGAGGAGCAGGGGTTTTTTTAGATTTAAAGGTTTTTTCTATTTTAGGGTTAAAGGGGGGAGGAATTCCAACCACTTTAACTTTACAAAATACCTCAGTTTTTGAAAGCTGGATACCTATAGAATCTGCCTATTTAAAAAGAGCTTTAGAATTGGTTTTTTCAGATCTCCCAGTGAAAGGAGTAAAAATAGGAATGATAGGAACTCCAGAAAATGCTGAAATTATAGCCTTTTTTTTAAGAAAATACAGAAAAACTATCAGTTGGATAGTTTTAGATCCAGTTATAAAGGCCTCTTTAAATTATCCTCTCTTTTCTTCGGAAAAGTTTTTAATTACTTTTAAAAAAGAGGTTTTACCCTATGTAGATGTAATAACCCCTAATGTTTTTGAAGCTTCCTTTTTAACGGATAGAGAACTTAAAAAAAGAGAGTTTTTGATAGAGGCTGCCAAGATTCTTTTAAGCTTGGGCCCTAAGTTTGTAATTATTAAAGGTTGGGAAAGTTCTTCCTTTATTTATGATTTCTTTTTTTCGTCCAAGGAATCTCTTTTTTTAAAAAAGAAAAAAATAAACCTTCAATTTCATGGAACAGGATGTGCTTTTTCTTCAGCTTTATTAAGTTTTCTGATCCAAAATTTTTCTCCCCAAGAAGCTTTTAAAAAAGCTAAAAATTGGTTATACTTATACCTGCAAAGAGGAGAAAGGGAAAAATTGGGAGGAAAGCTATGTCTCTTTCTGTAGAGGAAGTTTTAAAAATTGCCCATTTAGCCAGGCTTGAATTAACTGAAGAAGAAGCTTTAAAATATTCTTCAGAACTTACTAAAATTCTTGATTATTTTAATAAATTACAAAATTTAAATACTGAGAAAATATCTCCCACTTTTCATGCCCTTAAAGTTCCTACTCCTTTTAGAGAGGATAAAGTTAAGCCCTTTAGGGAAATAGAAAAAATTTTAAAAAATGCTCCTCAAGCCTATCAAAGGATGATAGTGGTTCCTAAGGTGGTAAAGGCTCCGTAAAAACTTTTTGCTTTTAAGATGAATAACAGAGGAGAAAAATAATGGCTGAGATAGAACTTACAGAACTTACTATTTTAAAAGCCTTAGAACTTTTAGAGAAAGAAAAAATTAGTAGTACGGAACTGGTAGAACTCTCTTTAGAACAAATTAAAAGATATGATCCTTTAGTTAAGGCTTTTCTTTATGTAGATGAAGAGGGAGCTAAAGAGAGTGCTAAGAGGGCTGATGAGTTAAGAAAAAAGGGATATCCTGGGAAACTTCTCGGAATTCCTTTAAGCATAAAGGATAATATTTGTATAGAGGGGCTTCCTACCACTTGTGCTTCTAAAATTTTACAAAACTTTATTGCACCCTATGATGCTACAGTTATTGAAAAGCTTAAAAAGGAAGGAGCTATTTTTTTAGGTAAAACCAATTTAGACGAGTTTGCTATGGGATCTTCTACGGAAAATTCAGGTTTTTTTCCTACCCATAACCCTTGGGATTTAGAAAGGGTTCCTGGGGGTTCTTCAGGAGGCTCAGCAGTAGCTACTGCTTGTAGAATGGGACTTGGTTCCTTAGGGTCCGATACAGGAGGTTCGATAAGACAACCTGCTGCTTTTTGTGGAGTAGTAGGATTAAAACCCACTTATGGAATGGTTTCCCGCTTCGGTTTGGTAGCCTTTGCTTCCTCTCTGGACCAAATAGGTCCCTTTGGAATAAATGTTGAAGATACTGCTCTCTTACTTCAAATTATTGCAGGCCATGATGAAAGGGATTCTACTTCCTATCCGTTAGAACCTCCTGACTATTTAAAGTTTATAAAGGAAAATTTTAACCTTTCCTATAAAATAGGATTACCTAAGGAGTATTTTGAAGGGGAAATAGATCCAGAAATCACTAAGGCTTTAGAAAATCTTATTAAACTTCTTAAAAAAAAGCACCAAATTAAAGAGATAAGTCTTCCTCATACGGAGTATGCAGTGGCTACTTATTATATTATTGCTCCTGCTGAAGCTTCTTCAAATCTTGCTCGCTATGATGGCGTAAAATACGGATTTAGATATAGAGAAGCTAAAACTCTTATGGAAATGTATAAAAAAACCAGAGCCTACGGTTTTGGAAAGGAAGTTAAAAGAAGAATTATGTTAGGAACTTATGCTCTTTCTGCAGGATATTATGATGCCTTTTATCTTAAGGCCTCTAAGGTAAGAACCTTAATTATGCAAGATTTTGTAAAAGCCTTTGAAGAAGTGGATCTAATTTTAACCCCTGTTACTCCTACGCCCCCTTTTAAACTGGGAGAAAAGGTTTTTGACCCTCTACAGATGTATCTCTCAGATATCTTTACCATTCCTGTAAATTTAGCTGGACTTCCTGGAATAAGTATACCTATAGGTCTTACTCAAAACCATTTACCTATAGGAGCTCAAATTATAGGATCTCACTTTAAAGATGAATTAGTTTTAAATTTAGCCTATCAAATAGAAAGGCAACTAAATTTAAAGATGGTTCCTAATCTTTTAAAATCATGAACACCAAAAAGGTTTTAGGAAGAGGCTTAGCAGAACTTATTCCAGAATTAGAAAGGGAAGTTTCTCTTTGGGAAAAGCCTCAAGAGGCTTTAGAAGTAAACTTTTTACCCTTAGAAAAAATTCAATTTTCCTCCTTTCAGGTTAGAAAAGACTTGAAGGAAGATGAATCCTTTCAAGAACTTATTCTTTCCATAAAAGAAAGAGGAGTTCTTCAACCTATTTTGGTAAGACCTCTTAAAGAAGGGAATTATGAGTGTGTAGCTGGAGAAAGGAGATTAAGAGCTTGTTTAAAATTAGGATTTAAGGAAATTCCAGCTATAGTAAGGAACTTATCCGATGAAGAGGTTCTCCTATTGGGGTTAATAGAAAATATACAGAGAAAAAATCTAAATCCTTTAGAAGAAGCTTGGGCTTATAAAACACTCATAGAAAAATTTGGCTATACTCAAGAAGAGGTAGCCAAAAGAGTAGGAAAGGATCGCAGCACCGTAACTAATCTCTTACGCCTTTTAAAACTCCCCTCTCTTCTTCAAGAAGACCTCTTAGAGGGAAGGCTTACCGTAGGTCATGCTAAAGTCTTGCTCAGTTTAAATACTGAAGAGGACCAATTAGTTCTGAGAAAGGTTATCTTAGAAAAACAACTTTCTGTAAGAGAAACCGAAGGCTATATTAAAAAGTATTTAACTCTAAAAAAGAAAAGCTCTTTAAAACCCTCACCAACAGAGGCTGAAAATAAATTAAAAGACTTAATTCGAGAAATTAGTGCCTTAATAGATAGCAAAATAAAAATAAAAAGTTTTTCTAAAAAAACCTGTTGTATTTTTGAATTTGAAGACTTGACCCAAGTAGAAAACTTCTTAGGAAACTTAAAAAGTCTTTTTAAATAACTTGAACTTAAAAAGTCTCTCTTGCCTTTTTTAATTTTAGCTTTTATCTTAAAGGGAATTTTATAGAACTTGAAAATTATAGGGAGGTCAAATGCTCTTTTATGTAGCTCAAGCTTGTCCAAATTGTAAAGGAACTATTTCA
This sequence comes from Thermodesulfobacteriaceae bacterium, assembly GCA_025062245.1. Lineage (GTDB taxonomy): Bacteria > Desulfobacterota > Thermodesulfobacteria > Thermodesulfobacteriales > Thermodesulfobacteriaceae > Thermodesulfobacterium. The sequence goes on from JANXAD010000029.1 coordinate 8,847, forward strand.
GATGAGAGACTTTCCCAGGGATTACCCTGTGAGGAATGTCTATCTTCGGACTCTAAAAAACTTGATTTTACCTCTCTTTGTCAAACTTTAAAAAGAAAAAACAGTCTTAAAGAACTTAAAATTTATTGTGAGGTTAACCAAAAGGTAAAAATTTTTGAAAATATTTTTTATCAAATTTTTAATACCTATCCTTCTTCTTTACAAGTAAATTGGGCTAAAAGATTTTTTTTAGGAGAATCCTTTGCTATAATAGCTCCCACTGGAACTGGAAAATCCACTTTTGGACTTACGATTTCCTTTTTTACTTCAGAAAAAGCTTTAATTTTAGTTCCTACTAAAATTTTAGTAAGGCAAATTGAAGAAAAATTGTCCTTTTTTAAAGAAAGAATTAAGGATCCCCTTTTTAAACAGAAAGAAATTTTAGTTTATACAGGTTCTGAAAAGGAAAAACAGAGACTTGTTGAACAAGATTTTCACATTTTTGTATGCACTTCTAATTTTCTTTATAAAAATTTTAACCTTTTAAAAGAAATAAATTTTTCTTTCCTTTTTGTAGATGATGTGGATTCTTTTTTGAAAAACAGCAAAAATGTGGATTACCTTTTTTTACTTTTAGGATTTTCTCCTGAAGAAATAGAATTAGCTTTAAAAAGAAATAAAGAACCAGAAGATTACGATAAACTTTCCCTTATTAAAAATGAACATCAAAGAAGACTAAAGCAACTTATCATTTCCTCAGCTACTTTAAAACCTAAAACGAATAGGGTACTTCTTTTTAGAAACCTTTTAGGCTTTGAAGTAACCCGTTTTGTGTCTACCTTAAGAAAAATTATAGATACCTACTTAGTAGAACAAAGTTTTGAAGAAGATCAAGATAAGGAAAAGCTTTTCAACTCTCTTTTAGAAAAAACAGATTTTCTTTTAAGTCAACTTAAAAAACAGATCTCTCCTACAGAAACCTTAGGAGGACTAATTTTTATAGAAGAATCTTTCGGAAAATCTTTGGTGGAGTTGGCAACTCAGTACTTAAGAAATAAAGGACATAAGGTAGTTTCTTACTTAGAAGTAAAGGAAGACCAGCTTTTAGAACTTTTAAAAGAAAAAAAAGTGGATGTAGCCATAGGTTTGTGTCATCTGGCTAATCCTTTAGTTAGAGGAATAGATGTTCCTGAGGTTTTAAGATTAGCTATTTTTTTGGGAGTTCCTAAGCATGTTTTTCCTCTCTCCCAAAGTCAAGAAGAATTAAACTTGCCTCTCTCCCCTCAGTATCTTTATAATATTTTTATCTCTTTGCTTCCAGTTTTAGAAGAGGCAGAAAAAATTACTGCTATCTCTTACATTAATTATCTTAGAAAATATCTAACTTTAAGGGAAGAACAAATTTTTCAATACGAAGCGCTATATAAAAAAATTTTATCTATAAAGGAATTTTTAGAAAATAAATTAAAAGATAAAAATTTTATTGAAAAATTAGAAAAAAGTGAAGAGGTTTTTCTTCAAAGGGATAAAGAGGGAAGATATTATATAGTGGTGGGTAATGCTAGTGCTTACTTACAGGCTTCCGGGAGGATTTCTCGCCTAACCACTCGTGGACTTTTATCTGGGCTCTCCCTTATTTTGGTAGATTCTCTTAAGGCTCTAAATAGTTTAAAAAGAAGATTAAGATTTTATTTAGGTGAGGAAGTTCAATTAAAAGAGGTTTCTGAAGAGGAAGTCTTATTCTTAGAAAAACAGGTAAGAGAAGAAAGGCAAAAGTTAAGCGTAGAAAAAATAGATTTTAAAAATTATCTGATAATAGTAGAATCACCTCATAAAGCTAAGACCATAGCTAATTTCTTTGGAAAACCTTCAGTTAGAAGAATAAAAAATGTATGGGTATATGAAATTCCAATGGAAAATACCCTTCTTTCTATTTGTGCTTCCATGGGCCATATTCTTAATCTTTCCAGAAAAGAAGGAATTTTTGGGGTTTTTAAAAAAGGAGATCATTTTTATCCTGTTTTTAATACTATTAAAATAGTTAAAGGTACTCAAGAACAATTAGTAGACGAAGAGGAACTGAATAAAGAAAACACTAAGGAAATCTTTGATAAAAGAGAGATTATTGAGGTATTAAAATTTTTATCCTTTTGCACTGACCAGACTTTAATTAGTTCTGACCCTGATGCTGAAGGAGAAAAAATTGCCTACGATTTATATATAAATTTAAAACCTTTTCAATCCAATATTAAAAGACTTGAAATTCATGAAATTACGGAAAGAGCTTTTAGAAGAGCTTTATCTAACCTTCAAGAGATAAACTTAGCACGAGTTAAAGCTCAACTGGCTCGTAGAGTAGCAGATAGGTGGGTTGGTTTTTCTCTTTCTCAAAAATTGTGGAAAACCTTTAAAAAACATTATCTCTCAGCAGGAAGGGTTCAAACTCCTGTTTTAGGATGGATTATTAAAAGAGCTGAAGAAGCTAAACAATATAAATATAGAATCAATTTCACTCTAAACGAACACAAACTCTATATAGAAATTGACGAGGAAGCTTTGGCTAAAAAGATTATAGAAGAACTTCCTAAATTGGAATTAAGGGAATTAGAAAAAAGGGAAGAAGAACTTTCTCCTCCACCTCCTTATACCACAGATACTATATTAGAAGAGGCTTTTCACTTTTTTAAATTTTCCACTTCCTATACTATGGAATTACTTCAAGAACTTTTTGAATTAGGACTTATTACCTATCATCGAACGGATTCTACCCGGATTTCTGAAATAGGAAGGTATCAAATAGCCAAACCCTACATCACTCAAGTTTTAGGTGAAGAATATTTCCATCCACGGGAATGGTTTAGTGAGGGTGCCCATGAAGGAATTCGTCCCACCTATCCTTGGGATCTACCGGAAGTAAAATTAAGAGTAGCCCATGGCTTACTATCTTTTAAAAATCCTAAAAACAGTTTTAAACTCTATGACCTAATTTTCAGAAGGTTTATGGCTTCTCAGTGTAAAAAGACCAAAGTTTTAAAAGGAGTTTTTGAATTTAAAATTCCTTCCTATTCTTGGAAAGAAATTTTTGTCTTAGAAATCCTAAATCCTGGGTATGAATATTTTTGGATTAAGCCTCAAGTTTTTAAACCCTCTTCAGAACTATTTCCAGAAAATATTCAAATGCTTAAGGTCCCTAAGGTTTATCTTTATAATCAAGGAACCCTTATTCAAGAAATGAAAAAGAGGGGTTTAGGAAGACCTTCTACTTATGCAGAAATTATCAGCACTTTATTAGAAAAATACTATGTATATGAACTTAAAAACGGAGGATTAGTGCCTACTTCCTTAGGAAAGGAAGTTTACGATTATCTAAGGTCTAAATACGAAATCTATGTATCTGAGGAATTTACCAGAGAATTAGAAAACTTTACCGATCAGGTAGAAAAGGAAGAAAAGGATTGGGATGAAATCTGTAAAAGACTTCTTCCTCTTTTAAAAACTTTAAAAAGTTAAGTTTTTTAAAAACTCTATGTATGTTATAATAATTTTTTAAAGAATTGAAATGTCAGGAGTAGTTAGATGAAAAAGGCTTATCCTATAGGGTTAGGGCTGTTGATAGCTTTTTTAATTTATCTTTTAGGTGTGGCTATACAAAAGGAAATACTTCCGGAAAATAGCTATATTTTCAGTATAGTTACTTTTGTTTATTTATTAGCAGGTATCTTTTATTTAATCTACATTCTTTTTAAGTGGGATAGGGCTATTTTTATAGGTTCGGTTATAGGATGGGGAGGCTTTTTAGGAAATCTTTTAGGAATTATAATTAGATGGATTCAAACCCATCAAACTGGCTTTGGTTATGTTCCTCTTTCCAATCTTTATGAATCCTTAGTATTTTTCACTGTTTGTATAGTTGGAATTTACCTTTTTTGGGAGTTTAAAATAGAAAAAAAATTTATGGGAAGTTTAGTGTTTATTTTAAGCTTTTTATTCTTAGCCTTTGCCAACTTAAAAACAGATCCCTCTATCAAGCCTCTTATTCCTGCTTTAAAAAGTAACTGGTTGATAGCCCATGTAGTTACCTGTTTCTTAGGTTATGGAGCTTTTACGGTAGCCTTTGTCATGGGGGTTTTTAATCTTTTAAGTGAAACACATTTTTCTCTTCAAAAATTTCTTCCTGAAAAGGAAATTTTAGATAGTTTTATTTATAAAAGTATTTTATTTGGTTTTTTCTGGTTAACTATTGGAATAATTACAGGAGCTATATGGGCTGACCAAGCTTGGGGAAGCTATTGGAGTTGGGATCCTAAGGAAACTTGGTCTTTAATTACCTGGCTTATCTATGCCACCGCCATTCACTTGCGTTTAACCCGTGGCTGGAGCGGAAAAAAACTTTCTTGGCTTAGTATTTTAGGTTTTCTTTCTGTATTGTTTACTTACTTTGGAGTAAACTTTTTACTTTCAGGACTTCATAGCTACGCTGAACTTTCTTAAATTCTTTAAAAAATGGCAGGAGTTTAAATATGTTAGTAAGAGACTGGATGACTAAGGAAGTTATTACCTTAGAAGAGGATGAATCTATTTTAAAGGCCATTCAAATTTTGAAAGAATACCAGTTCAGAAGACTTCCTATTACTAAATATGGAAAACTTATAGGTATAATTACCGATAAAGATATTAAAGTCTTTCTTCCCTCTAAAATGATTACTTGCGATTTTAAAGAATTTTTTGACTCTTTATCAGAGGTTAAAGTTAGACACATTATGACTAAAAATCCTCTTAGAGTTAAGCCCACAGATACTATAAGCTATGCTTCTGTCCTCATGTTAGAAAATAGAGTTTCTGGCTTACCGGTGGTAAATGAAGAAAATTATGTAGTGGGGATTATTACTCAAACGGATATTTTTAAATTACTGATAAGCATAACTGGAACCTACCATAGTCCTTATCAAATAGGATTAGAAATCAATTCTTTAAGTGAATTTAAAAAGGTCTTAGAAATTTTTTCCAAATATTCTGCTACTGTAATAAGCTTTTTAACTTGGAAAGAAGATTCTTTTTTAGAAAATCAAGCTAAGATAAAAATTTTTATAAGATTTCAACTTAAAGAAGAAAAGGTTCTTAATGAGTTACTAAAAGTTTTAGAAGAAAATTTTATCCTTCTTTATTTTGTAAAAGATGATTTGAAAAATTTACCCAGAAGATACGACCTAAGGGATGAGATAGCTTTTATAAGTTATTAAACCTTATTCTTCGGTTTTAGAAATAGGTATTGGAAAACCTTGAGGAGGGTGGGAAGTTCCTTTCATGACACTTAACCAAATAGGACAAGCAATTCTTCCTCCCGTTTCTCCTTTTCCTAAATTTTTTTCTTTATCGTACCCTACCCAAACACTACAGGTATAAAAAGGTGTATAACCAATAAACCAAGCATCCTTATATTCTTGAGTGGTTCCAGTTTTTCCTGCTACCGAAATTCCAAGGGCATTAGCACAAGCTCCTGTTCCAGAACGAACTACCTCTTGCATAAACTCATTCATTATATAAGCTGTCCAAGGAGAAATAATCGGTTTAGAAATTAATTCATTTTTATAAATCTCTTTATCATTAGCATCGTATATAGCTTCAATAGCATAGGGATAAACCATATAACCTAACTTAGGGAAGATGGTATAAGCTCGAGCAATTTCTAAGGGAGTAACTTCATAAGTCCCCAGGGCTACACTATAATTTAAATCTGGTGGAAAATTAAACTCTAAACTTTGGGCTAAACTTCTAATTCTTTCTATGCCTAAAAGAAGTGCTATTCTTACTGAAACTAAATTTCTGGAGTGAGCTAAAGCTCTTTTCAAATCTATAGGGCCCATGTATTTTCCATCATAATTTTGAGGGGCCCACTCTTCACCACTAATGGCTCCGGGAAGAACTATAGGTTCATCGGGAACTATGGCATTAGGTTCTAAAATTTTATCTTCCAAGGCTTTAGCCCAAATAAAGGGTTTAAAGGCTGAACCAATTTGTCTTTTAGCTAAAAGAGCTCGGTTAAAGGAGGATTGAGAATAATTCTTGCCTCCTATGAGAACTCTTATACCTCCATCCTCATTATTTAAACAAACTACAGCTATTTCTGGAAGTTCACTTCTTCCTTTGAAGAGAGTTTGCAAAGTAGCTAAAGCATTTTGATAAGCCTTTTTGTTCCATTCAGAATCGAAGGTAGTTTTAATTTTAAATCCTCCTTTTTCTATTAATTCTAAGGGTAGAATTTTACTTAGTTGATTTTTTACTAAATCAATAAAATAAGCTGTCTCTAAGGGTATGTTTACATTTTGGGGTTGTAATTTAAGTGGTTGGGAAGAATAAAAATTGGCAGTTTCCCAGGAAATATATCCTACTTCGGCCATTCTTTTTAAAACATAATTTCTTCTAGCTAATGCCATTTCAGGATTTCTAAGAGGACTATATTTAGAGGGAGCTGGGGTTAATCCTGCAATTAAAGCAACTTCTGGTAAAGTTAGTTCCCAGATGTGTTTGTTAAAATAGGTAAGGGCTGCTGCCTCTACTCCATAGGCTCCCTCTCCTAAATAAATGTGATTAAGATAAATAGTGAGAATTTCTTCTTTAGTTAAATATTTTTCTATTTGCCAAGCTAAAACCATTTCTTTTAACTTTCTAGTTAAAGTTCTTTCAGGGGAAAGTAAAAAGGCTCGGGTTACTTGCTGAGTAATAGTACTTCCTCCTTGAACAATTTTTCCTGCTACCATGTTTTTATAAAGAGCTCTTAACAGACTTAAAAAATCTATTCCTTTATGCTCAAAGAAGTTAGCATCTTCAGCTGCAATAAAGGCTTTTATAACCTGAGGAGGAATTTTATTTAGTGGCACAAAAATTCTTCTTTCTTGACCTAAAAAACCGATAATTTTACCTTGGGTATCAAGAAGGATATTAGTTTGGGTTGGTTGGTAATTTTTGAGTTTAGAAATGCTGGGAAGACTGATCTTGAGATAAAGAAAAACTATGGCAAAGATTATAGAAATAAAAAGAAAAATTAATAATAATAGAAATCCTACTATCTTAATGAGGGAATTCATAAAAAAATCCCGGGCGTCGACCTACTCTCCCAGGCGGGTAAACCACCCAGTACCATCGGCCCTGGAGGGCTTAACGACCGTGTTCGGAATGGGAACGGGTGTTTCCCCTCCGGTATGGACACCCGGGAAATTTTATAAAATATTAAAATATTTATAACAAGTGAATAAGAAATATCTTTTGGTTTTTTAAGCTGTGCTGTAGTCAAGCCGCACGGGTGATTAGTACCAGTAGGCTCCACCCATTACTGAGCTTCCACCTCTGGCCTATCAACCGGATGTTCTCTCCGGACCCTTTAGGGGGTGGGTTTCCCCACCCTCGGGAGGCCTTATCTTGGGGTGGGCTTCCCGCTTAGATGCTTTCAGCGGTTATCCCTTCTGCACATGGCTACCCGGCACTGCTCCTGGTGGAACAACCGGGCCACCAGAGGTGCATCCACTCCGGTCCTCTCGTACTAGGAGCAGCTCCCCTCAAGCCTCCTGCGCCCGCGGTGGATAGGGACCGAACTGTCTCACGACGTTCTGAACCCAGCTCACGTACCCCTTTAACGGGCGAACAGCCCGACCCTTGGGACCTTCTCCAGCCCCAGGATGGGATGAGCCGACATCGAGGTGCCAAACCGCTCCGTCGATGTGAACTCTTGGGAGCGATCAGCCTGTTATCCCCGGGGTAACTTTTATCCGATGATCGACGGCCCTTCCACACAGAACCGCCGGGTCACTAGGCCCGGGTTTCCCCCCTGCTCGGCTTGTCAGCCTCGCAGTCAAGCCCCCTTATGCCCTTACACTCAACGGTGGATTTCCATACCACCTGAGGGGACCTTTGGGCGCCTCCGTTACTTTTTAGGAGGCGACCGCCCCAGTCAAACTGCCCACCAGGCACTGTCCCTCGAGAGGATAACTCCCGCAGGTTAGAACTTTGAAGCAAGAAGGGTGGTATCTCACCGGTGGCTCCACGGGAACTGGCGTCCCCGCTTCATAGCCTCCCACCTATCCTGCACATCTTACCCCAAAGTTCAATACCAAGCTGCAGTAAAGCTCCACGGGGTCTTTCCGTCCCACCGCGGGTACCCGGCATCTTCGCCGAGACTACAGTTTCGCTGGGCCCCTAGCTGAGACAGCGCGGCAGTCGTTACGCCATTCATGCAGGTCGGAACTTACCCGACAAGGAATTTCGCTACCTTAGGACCGTTATAGTTACGGCCGCCGTTTACTGGGGCTTAAGGGTGAAGCTTCGCAAGGCTAAACCTCACTAACTTCACCCCTTCACCTTCCAGCACCGGGCAGGCGTCAGGCCCTATACTTCCTCTTACGAGTTAGCAGAGCCCTGTGTTTTTGGTAAACAGTCGCCACCGCCGCTTCCCTGCAACCCGCTTCAGCTTCAGTCGCGAGGACCTACACCTACATGCGGGCACCCCTTCTCCCGAAGTTACGGGGCTAAATTGCCGAGTTCCTTAGCTAGGGTTACCCCACGCGCCTGAGCATATTCTGCCCGCCTACCTGTGTCGGTTTGCGGTACGGTCACCTGAATTTCAACGACCACGAGGTTATTTCTTGGCAGTGTGGTCCGGGTTCCTTCCCGAGAGTTAAAACTCTCGGTTACTTACTCCCCCTCACTCTCCGGATAGGGATTTGCCTCTATCCATCATCGAGCTAAAGGTTTGGAGGGCCAACCATACAGCCCCGGAACCCTTCCCTCCTGCGTCACCCCTTGGTCTCCATTCAGGTGGCAGGGGAATATTAACCCCTCTTCCCATCCCCTACGCCTTTCGGCCTCAGGTTAGGGACCGGCTAACCCTGGGCGGACGACCCTTCCCCAGGAAACCTTAGGCTTACGGCGGGAGGGATTCTCACCCTCCTTATCGCTACTCGTGCCCGGATTCTCTCCTCCAACACCTCCAGCAAGCCTTGTCAGCTTGCCTTCATCGGCAATTGGAGTGCTCCCCTACCGCTTAGACTTCATCAGTCTAAGCCCACAGCTTCGGTGCCTGGCTTAAGCCCCGAGTAATTTTCGGCGCACCCCCGCTCGCCCAGTGAGCTATTACGCACTCTTTAAATGATGGCTGCTTCTAAGCCAACATCCTGGGTGTCTTAGCAGAGGCACCTCCTTTCCCACTTAGCCAGGACTTGGGGACCTTAGCTGGTGGTCTGGGTTCTTGCCCTCTCGTCCTAGGACGTTATCGCCCTAAGACTCACTCCCGGACTACGCTTACCGGTATTCGGAGTTTGCCTGGGTTTGGTAGGCCGTTAAACCCCCTAGCCCAAACAGTGCTCTACCCCCGGTAGCGACCATCCGAGGCTGCACCTAAATGCATTTCGGGGAGAACCAGCTATCACGAGACTCGATTAGCTTTTCACTCCTACCCACAGCTCATCCGAGGAGTTTTCACCCTCCATCGGTTCGGGCCTCCAGTGGGGTTTAACCCACCTTCACCCTGGCCATGGGTAGATCGTCTCGCTTCGGGTCTGCCGCCAGCGACTAAACGCCCTTTTCGGACTCGCTTTCGCTACGGCTTCACCTAAACGGCTTAGCCTTGCCACTGACGACAACTCCCGGGCTCATTATGCAAAAGGCACGCCGTCAGAAAGGGTTTAACCTTTCCTCCGACTGCTTGTAGGCTGACAGTTTCAGGTTCTATTTCACTCCCCTCACCGGGGTTCTTTTCACCTTTCCCTCACGGTACTTGTGCACTATCGGTGTGTGGGTAGTATTTAGCCTTGGAGGGTGGTCCCCCCTGATTCACACGGGATTCCTCGTGTCCCGTGCTACTCGGGATCTACATCCAGGGAGACCTTCTCCTTTTCGCCTACGGGGCTTTCACCCTCTATGGCGGGCCATTCCAGGCGCCTTCGGCTAAGGAGAAGATTTTGTAACTCCCCGAGAGGTTCGTGGACCTCTCCGATGCAGTCCCACGACCCCAGATAGGCAACGCCCACGAGCTTTTACACCTATCTGGTTTAGGCTCCTCCCCTTTCGCTCGCCGCTACTCAGGGAATCTCGTTTGATTTCTTTTCCTCGAGGTACTGAGATGTTTCACTTCCCTCGGTTTCGCCTCCACGGAAAACTTCCGTGGATGACCAGGTATTACCCTGGTCAGGTTTCCCCATTCGGGCATCCCCGGATCAACGCCTATTTGCGGCTCCCCGAGGCTTATCGCAGCTTATCACGCCCTTCCTCGCCTCCCACACCCTAGGCATCCACTGTCAGCCCTTAGTAGCTTGACTACAGAAATCAGCTTAAAAATACCAAAAGATATTCTTATTCACTTGTCAAAGATCTAAATTATCCACCACTTATCACCAAAGTGGTGGAGGTGAACGGATTCGAACCGTCGACCTCCGGCTTGCAAAGCCGGCGCTCTCCCAACTGAGCTACACCCCCACTCCTCCTAATCCCATTCTCCTAAAAAGAGAATGGGCCTAGGAGGATTCGAACCTCCGACCTCACGCTTATCAGGCGTGCGCTCTAACCTGAGACTGAGCTATAGGCCCTTAAATCCGTTCACCGAAAATTTTCAAAGACCCTCTAAGAAAATATTTAAAGAATAGTGCCTGTCGGGGCCTAACTTAGACTTCTCCTTAGAAAGGAGGTGATCCACCCCCACCTTCCGGTAGGGGTACCTTGTTACGACTTCACCCCAGTCACTAGCCCCACCGTAGGCACCCCCCTCCAGACTTAGTCTGGTTAGGGTAGTGACTTCGGGTGGAACCAGCTTCCGTGGTGTGACGGGCGGTGTGTACAAGGCCCGAGAACGTATTCACGGCGGCATGCTGATCCGCCATTACTAGCGATTCCGGCTTCACGGGGTCGAGTTGCAGACCCCGATCCGTACTGAGGAGGGCTTTCTGGGATTAGCTCCCCCTTGCGGGTTGGCGACCCTCTGTACCCCCCATTGTAGCACGTGTGTAGCCCTGGGCATAAGGGCCATGAGGACTTGACGTCATCCCCTCCTTCCTCCGGGTTATCCCCGGCAGTCCCCTTAGAGTGCCCGGCTTTCCCGCTGGCAACTAAGGGTAGGGGTTGCGCTCGTTGCGGGACTTAACCCAACATCTCACGACACGAGCTGACGACAGCCATGCAGCACCTGTGTCAGAGCGTATGGAGAAACTCCATACTCCTCCAGTATTTCTACCGGAGTACAACCCTGACATGTCAAACCCAGGTAAGGTTCTTCGCTTTGCATCGAATTAAACCACGTGCTCCACCGCTTGTGCGGGCCCCCGTCAATTCCTTTGAGTTTCAGCCTTGCGGCCATACTCCCCAGGCGGGGTGCTTAACGCGTTAGCTTCGGCCCAGAGAGTTTCCTCCCCAGACCCAGCACCCATCGTTTACGGCGTGGACTACCCGGGTATCTAATCCGGTTTGCTCCCCACGCTTTCGTGCCTCAGCGTCAGGAACCGTCCAGCTGACAGGCTTCCCCACCGGTGTTCCTCCCGATATCTACGGATTTCACCCCTACACCGGGAATTCCGCCAGCCTCTCCGGTCCTCAAGTAAAGCAGTATCACAGGCCTTTCCGGGGTTAAGCCCCGGGCTTTAACCTGTGACTTACCCTACCGCCTACGCACCCTTTACGCCCAATGATTCCGGGCAACGCTCGCCACCTGCGTATTACCGCGGCTGCTGGCACGCAGTTAGCCGTGGCTTTCTCCTGGGGTACCGTCAGCTTGAAAAGGTTATTAACCTTTTCAAGGTTCTTCCCCCAGAACAGGGGTTTACGAC
>JANXAD010000002.1 GCA_025062245.1 Thermodesulfobacteriaceae bacterium
CTAAAAAGGAGGGAAAATCTCACATTTTTTACAATATCTTTTTTGAGGAGGAAGAAAAAAAGGAATCTCAGGCTTTAAAACTTATTTCCTATGCCTTAGAAAGTAATCGCTTTTTTTTTCATTTTCAACCCTATTTTAATACTCAAACTAAAAAAATAGCAGGTTTTGAAGCTTTAGTTCGTATTTTAGACGAAAAAAATGATATCATTTATCCCTCTCAGTTTATAGATGTCTTAGAAAAGAGTTTCTACTTAAGGGATTTTGAAAAGTGGTGTTTTCAAAGAATAAAAGATATCTTAGAAACCTTTTTGTCTTTTAAGTCTGATTTTGAACTTTTTATTTCTTTAAATCTTACTCCAATTTCCTTTTTGCGATTTCATTTTATAAACGAACTCGTTGATTTCGTATTAAAAGGATATGATCAATATTTAATATTTGAAGTTACGGAACGAATTTTTTTAGAAAACTTAGACCAACTTTCCAATCATTTTAAACTTTTTAAAAAAACTCTTCCCAGATTAAAAATAGCCATTGATGACTTTGGAACAGGAGCTACCTTCTTGAAAAGTTTTTTAGACTATCCTATAGATTTTTTAAAAATAGATCGTTATTATATCAGTAGAATTCTTGAAGAGCCCAAGGCTTTAAAGATGGTTAAAACTATCATAGACATAGCTAAGGAATTTGGCTTACAAACCGTAGCAGAGGGAGTAGAAACTGAAGAACAGTTTGTTTTATTGAAAAACATAGGATGCGATTTTATTCAGGGTTTTTATCTTTCACCACCCCTTCCTGAAGAAGAAGTTCTTAAAAAATTCTTTAAAAAATAAAAAAATGTGAAATAATAAAATAATATGGGGTACAGCTGGCTTCCTCCTTCTAAAAATTATGTACCCCTTTGGGAGGGTAAAATGCTTGAAAAAATTGCTTTAGAAAATGGTTTAGTCTTAGAAATCTGGAATTACTCTCGTAAATTAGCAGGGGATCGTTGGTTGATAGGCTTTTTAGCTCAAATAGGAGTAAAACCCTCTAAAAACGATTTTACTAACGAAAAATATTATGATATGTTCTTAGAAAAGACTGACGGAAGGGTATATTATCGCTATCGAAAAGAAAGAACCTTTATTTCTGAGGAGTTAGTTGAAGAAATTTTTAAGAATATAAAAGAAAATTTCTTAAAAGCCGCCCTTCCCTATCTTTCTCACCCCGAATTTAAAGAGAAACTTATTAAACACGAAGTTAAACTTTTTGAACAGAAGATGGATTGGGAAATTTCAGTCAAAAAGACAGAAGAGGAGGAAGAAGAATTAGAAAAACTTTTGAAAGATAGAGAATTCATTTAATTTCTTCCCCTAATCTTCTTTATATATAAAAATTTTTCATAAAAACTTTTATTTTCATAAAAAAAATAAATTTGTTTTTAAATAAAAATTTTATAAAATTTTTTATCAAAATTTATAGTTCTTAAAAAGGGAGGGAGAGATGAAGGGTTTGACTAAAACTTTTATAAGTTTTTTAGGAGTTTCCTCTTTACTTTTCAGTGGAGAAGTTTATTCGGCTCAAATTAAAGTAAATGAAGAAACCTTTGCTAACTTAGGAGCTAACTTAAAACTCTTTTATAGAAATCTAGATGAAAGATCAATTAAAGGAGGTTGGAAACAAAATAGATTTGAAATTCAACAACTCCGTTATTATATTAACGGACAGGTCAGCAAATTGGTTCAGTTTTATGGAGAAATTGATACCAGCCCTTCCCAGAATGGAGAAGTCATTTTAAATGAAGCTGCTGTAAATTTAGCCTTTTTACCTGAACTGCAAGTGAGAATAGGTCAAATAAGAGTTCCCTTTGAAAGATATCAGATGACAGCTATTTATGCAGAGATTGTTCCCACAGCTACTGGAGGTGCTATTTTAGACCCTCAGGGAGTTTTTAGTAGACCTGCTAATCCTTATTTTTATTCTTGTTATTCTGGGAAAAATCTTCCCAGGTCTGACCGAGGAGTCATTTTACATGGAACTATTTCTCAAGGACTTATCTATTATAACTTAGGCTTGTTCAATGAAGACAAAACCGGAGAAAACAAAGTTTTTAATAATGGATGGAAGAATCTCTCAACAGCGAAACCTTTGAAAAATAATAAAAATTTAGAATACGATTTCAGAATAGAATTTACTCCTACTTGGTTAGGAGTTAAGGCTCCAGCTTTGCTTGTATCCAGAGCAGACGGAAGAGTAAGGGAAACTGAACTCGGCAAACAAAATCTTCTAACCATAGGAATGGGATATCACTATGAAAAACATTTAGATGAATTAGATAAAAGTATTTACGGATTTAGCTCTCTTTCCAGAAAAGGATGGACTATAGATGCCATTTTTGAAAAAAAGTTGAACCTATGGGTTCCTAATTTTCTATTAGGATATATTAATCTAAGAGATACCCATCTTTATAATAAGAAAGGGATTTGGAAAAAGGGAGATTCCCAAGTTTGGTTCCTTCAGGGACAACTTCTTTATGATCAAGTTTTAGGATTTGGTAAACCTGCTATCGGTTTTAAGTGGGAAAGTGTTAAGGCCAAAGGATACTATAATGGACAAGATGACTTTAAGCTTAATCGTATGGTAGGAGTAATTAATTACTACATCAAAGGTCAAGCAGCCCGTGTGGCCTTAGAAATAGATCATTACAAGTATGGGAAGGCTGCTAAAAACTTTTTGAAATCTCAAAATAAAGAGGATAGATTAACCGATTGGCACATTTATATTCAAACTATGTTTTAGGTTAATTTCCTTTTCAACTTTTTAATGGCGAAATATCAGAAATCTATAGAAATTTAAAAAAGTTCTCCCTTTAATTCTAATGGGAAAGGATCTTGGGGTTCAGGCTTACAGATTGACAGATAAAAACAGAAATTTTTGAAATACCTATCCTTAAGAAGCTAAATCTCTTTAACATCTATCCTCACAAATGCATTAATTCTTCAAATAGGTTAAAAAAATTAAAAATTTTATGAAGAAAGTCCTATGGATAAACAAATTAATTTATAACAAATAAAAATAAAAACTATTTTTAGTGGAAATTTCAGATAGGTTTAAAAAATTTTAAAATGGTTTTTTATTCTTCTCAGGAATTCTAATTTCTTCTTTTATCACTTCTCCTTTTTCTCCAAAGTAGGTTACTTTTTCTCCTATTTCTACCTTAGTTGGGGTTTCGGTTTTTAAAGATTCTACTATTAAAGTTACAGCTCTTGCAAGAAGGTCTCTGGTAGCCTCTTCAAGAGGTGTATTTTTTACAGCGTTAAAGTAGGCTCCTCCGATAGTAGTTCCGAAAAGACCTCCTCCTACCAGCCCAAAAGCCCATCTCTCAGATTTTCCTTCAACTGTCTTAGCTGTAAGAACTTCACCAGTTTTAACTTTAACTATTCTCATATCCAAAGCGATATGAGCTGAACTCTTTCCTATTTTAGCACCAAGCCCCCACGGAAGAGGTACCACTAAACCTCCTCCTCCGATTCCGCTTGCTTTAAGTTCCAGAGCAGTTACCGCTCCAGTAATAATAAAGTCTGCAGCTTTTAAGGTAGTTTGTGGTTGAATTCCCATAAGTTCCAGTTCTTCTCTTATTTCCTCTAACACTATTCTTTCTACTACCCTAAAACAATTAGTATTAACCAAGGCTGTAATAAGCATATCTGCAAGACCGTCTCCTAAGGCTTTAGTAGAAAATTCTATACCAAAGCCTGGTCCAAAAATAACTCTATCTCCTTGACACACTGCGGCCTTACATTTAAAACTCTTAGCAGTTATTATTCCCATAGGTTGAGAACAGTAAGGAAGTTTAAGAACTCTTTCTTTGACATCCTTAGCATACTCATCTTGTGAAAAGGTAGAAGGGGCAAATAGCAATATGGTCCATAAAGAAAGGGCTATAAAACTTTTAAAAATTTGTAAGCCTTTCATACCTTTCACCTCCTCATCTATAGGGCATTTCTTGTTTTTAAATTATAAGCTCAGGTAAAAATTGTGTCAATTTTAGTTTAATTTTTCTAATCTTGAATACACTCACCTTTATACATCTCCTATATATAAATTTTTTATAATTCCTATTTACTTTTTTCTTTGCAGAAAATCTTTTTCCATTCATTAATAGTTTTTAAATCCCTTTTTATGCATATTTTCTTAATCTTAAAAGTCTAAAAATAAAAAATTGAAAAATAATTAAAAGAAAGGTATAAGCAATCAAAACTATTTTTAAGGGTAGGATATCTCCTAAAATTCCGATGATAAAGTTGCCTAAGGGGGACACTCCTAAAAAGGAAATACTAAAAAGGCTCATAATTCTGCCTTTCAAGTGAGAAGGAGTATGTTCTTGCAGATAACTATTAGCTATGGGGAAAAAATTAGTAAAGGAAAAACCTATTAGAGTAGAAAGAAAAAGGGTTAAAAACCAAAAGGGACTAAAAGTAATTCCTCCTATGGATAGTCCTAATAATAAAGAGGCTTTTAAAAGATGTTCCAGTTTTTGAGATATTTCTTTTTTTAAAAAGATATAAAGTGAACCTAAAATAGCTCCTATCCCTATAGTGGAAGATAGAATTCCAAACTCCTTAGCTTGTCCTCCGTAAAGTTTGTGAACTATCACTGGAAGTAAAATCAAAGTCGAAATTCCAAAAAAGGTAAAATTACTTATGGAAAGAAGAGTAGCTAAAATAGAGGGATGATTTTTTAAAAAGAGAAAAATTTCTTTGAGGTCCTTTTTGAAATTAAAAGTTTCCGAGGGTTTATTTTTGAAGTCAAGATCTTGAAGATGAATGAAAAAAAGCAAAAAAAGGAGGAGAGGAACAAAACTTAGAGCATTTAGATAAAAACAGAGGTAAATACTATAGTAAGAAATTATAAAACCAGCTAAGGCAGGTCCTATCATACGGGCTAAATTAAAGGAAAAAGCTTGAATAGAGAGAGCTTGAGTTAATAACCCAGAAGGAACAATTTCACCTATAAAAACTTGTCTTAACGGTAAGTCTATGGCTGTGAGAGAATTTAGAAGAAAGGCTAAAAGAGCTATTTGCCAAAAAGATACTGAATAGGTTTGAACCAAAAGACCCAAAATTAAGGGAGGAAAAACAGAGAGAAAGGTTATTAAAGTTAAAAGTTTTTTCCGATTAAATTTGTCAATAAGAACTCCGCCTAATAATCCTAAAAGTATTATAGGAGTAGAGGAAAAGAAAGAAAGAAGCCCCAAGTAAAAGGATGAACCCGTAAGTTCGTAAACTAACCAATTTTGAGCTACAGTATGCATCCAGCTTCCTGTAAAGGAAAGAAAGTGCCCTAAGATAAAAAATTGAAAGGGTTTGAAACTTAAAGGAGTTTTAGATAGCTCCATTTAAAAGAAAGAAGTATAAGGTTAGTAAGAATTCCGGCTACCAAATCGTCAGCTAAAACTCCTACCCCCTCAGGGATTTCCTCTAAGTCTTTTATAAAAAAGGGCTTAGTTATATCTAATAGTCTGAATAAAAGAAAGGCTCCTGCCAATTCCCACCATTCTTTTTTTCCAATTAAACTTATAAACATTCCTGCTATTTCATCTATAACTACAAACTCAGGATCCCTTTCCTTAAATATTTTAATTATCCTTCTACTACCTATGATTCCAATTAAAATTAAGGGAATTAGTATTAAACTCTGAGTAAGAATAGAGGTGTTTTTAAAAATTAAGAAAATAAAAAGACCTTCTAAGGCACCTAAGGTTCCAGGAAAAGGAGGAATAAATCCTATAAATCCTCCTGAAACTATAAAAATCCAAAAAATATTTTTTTTAAAAGGGTCTTTTTTCCAGTTCTCTCTTAAATTCTTCATATTTTTCTAAAGTAATTAAGTTTTTTAATTTCCACAAATAAAGCTGAACCTTTAGCCTCTCTTCAGGCGAACCTTTCTTAATTTTTCCTTGGGCTAATCCCTCTACCTCCTTATATTTATCCCAAGCTGATTTTTTCAAATCAGAATAATATTTTCTAACTTTTTCAAGAAGAGCTTTGGCAGAAGGTAAGGTCTTTTTTAAAAGTTTTTGGGCTTTTAAATAGTATCTTTCTTGATAAAGCTTTTGAATTTCCTTCCAATCGTCAGCTATTTTACCATATTCCTCTGGATACAATTCATTGGCTTTATAAGCTTCAAGTTGAGATAAAGTAAGTTGCATTTCTTCATATAATTCCTTAGGAGGGGGAGAAAGCTTGATATAATTTTTTATTACTGGAAAATTAGTTAAGAAAACCCTAAAATTTTCTGAAAAAGTTTCTTTAGTATCTTGCCATTTTTGTTTAAGATTTTCTCTTTGAGCTCCACAGGAAAAAAGAATAAAAACTAATAAAAGGAAAAAACAACTTTTTTTGGAAACCTCCATTCTAAGTTAAATTATACCTTAACTACAAAGGTTTTTCAAATCTTTTTCTTTTTCTAAAGACTTGACAATACTTGATTATTGAGTAATTTTTGATTTAAAAGGTGTAGGGAGGTTAAAATTATGGAGGATAGTAAAAAGTTTATATTATGGTTTGACCAAATTTCTTATAAAGATGTTCCCTTAGTAGGAGGAAAAAATGCTTCCTTAGGCGAGATGTATTCAAAGTTATTTCCCAAGGGTATTAACATTCCCTATGGATTTGCGGTAACTGCTGAAGCTTATAAATTTTTTATTAAAGAAAATAGGTTAGATAATATAATAAAGGATACCTTAGTTGGGCTTAATACCCATGATATTGTTGATTTACAAAGAAGGGGAAAAAGGATAAGGAGTTTGATTTTAAATGCTAAAATGCCTAAGGAATTGGAGGAAGAAATTAGAAAGGCCTATGAAAGATTAGAGGAAGTGTATAAAAGAGAAGGAGTAGATGTAGCAGTTCGTTCCTCTGCTACAGCCGAAGATTTACCTGATGCTTCTTTTGCTGGTCAACAGGAAACCTATTTAAATGTTATGGGAACTAAAAAGGTTATTATGGCTGTTCAGAGGTGTTTTGCCTCTCTTTTTACGGATCGTGCCATTTCCTACAGAGAAGATAAAGGATTTGATCACTTCTCAGTATATCTTTCTGTAGCGGTGCAAAAAATGGTAAGAAGTGATATGGCCTCCTCAGGTGTTATATTTACCTTAGATACCGAAAGTGGTTTTAGAGATGTGGTTTACATCACTGGTTCTTGGGGATTAGGAGAGTATGTAGTCCAAGGAAAGGTCAATCCTGATGAATTTTATGTTTTTAAGCCTACCTTAAAATTAGGATATAGACCCATAGTTACTAAAAGATTAGGAAGTAAGGATATAAAGTTAGTTTATGGAGCTTCTCCTAACCAACCTTTAAGAGAAGTGAAAACTTCAAAAGATGAAAGGATGAGATTTGTCTTATCAGATGACGAAATACTTACTTTAGCTAAATGGGCTATTCTTATAGAAGAACACTATGGAAGGCCGATGGATATTGAATGGGCTAAGGATGGAGATGGAGTAAGAGTAGGTAGTGGACAGCTCTTTATTGTTCAAGCTCGTCCAGAAACGGTTCATGCAGTTAAAACTCAAAAATATTACGAAATTTATAAACTTAAGGGAGAAGGTAAAGTTATTTGTACAGGAAAATCGGTAGGAAGTAAAATTGGACAAGGAAAAGGTCGGGTTATTTTAGATGTAAGTGGTATAGGGGAATTTCAAGAAGGAGAAGTTTTGGTTACAGAAATGACCGATCCGGATTGGGAACCTATTATGAAAAAGGCTTCAGCTATAGTAACTGATAGAGGAGGTAGAACCTGTCATGCTGCCATTGTGTCCCGCGAGTTAGGTATTCCCTGTATTGTAGGAACAGAGGTAGCCACTGAACTCATAAGAACAGGGCAGGATCTTACCATAGATTGTTCTCAAGGAGAGGAAGGAAGGGTATTAGAGGGGTTAATTCCTTATGAAGTAGAAAGGATTGACTTTGAAAATCTTCCTGAGACCCAAACTCAGATTATGATGAATATAGGAATTCCTGAGCAAGCCTTTGCTCAAGCTCAAATTCCTAATGATGGAGTAGGATTGGCGAGAATAGAATTTATTATAGGTTCTCATATTGGAATTCATCCCTTAGCTTTAATTTATTTTGAAGATTTAAAGAAAAAGGCTGAAAAGGATAAAAAATTAAAGAGAATAGTTAACCTTATTGAAGAAAAGACCTACGGTTATGAAAATAAAGCAGACTTCTTTGTAGATAAATTAGCTCAGGGAATAGGAACTATTGGAGCAGCTTTTTATCCTAAGGATGTGATTGTTAGACTTTCTGATTTTAAGTCTAATGAATATGCTAATTTATTAGGAGGTTATTTATTTGAACCCATGGAGAACAATCCCATGATTGGTTGGAGAGGAGCTTCTCGTTATTATGATCCAAGATTTGAACCAGCTTTTGCTTTAGAATGTAAGGCCCTTAAAAAAGTAAGAGACGAAATGGGTTTGACCAATGTAAAAGTGATGATTCCTTTTTGTAGAACCGTAGAAGAGGGGAAAAAGGTAATTGAAGTAATGGAAAAGTACGGGCTTAAACAAGGAGAAAACGGACTTGAGATTTATGTTATGTGCGAAATTCCCAGTAATGTAATTTTAGCTGAGGAATTTGCTGAAATTTTTGATGGTTTTTCCATAGGATCTAATGACTTAACGCAATTAGCCTTAGGATTAGATAGAGACTCTGAGTTGGTGGCCCATATTTATGATGAAAGAAATCTGGCGGTTAAAAAATTAGTTAAAGAAGTGATAGAAGTAGCCAAGAGAAAGGGCAAAAAAATTGGTATTTGTGGACAAGCTCCCAGCGACTTTCCAGATTTTGCCGAATTCTTAGTAGAATGTGGGATAGACTCTATAAGTTTAACCCCTGATACAGTCGTTAAAACAAAATTATTAGTAGCTGAGAAGGAAAAAGCTTTAAAGAGATAAAAAAAGTGAAAATATTTTTAAAAACTTTAGTTTTTACCCTTATACTTTTTAATCTCGCTTTTGCTAAGGTAAAAGTTGGAGTATATCCCGTAGAGGTTAAAGCTTCTTCTAATTTTAGTGCCTTAGCTGATTCTCTCACTAAAATTATCTTAGCTAAATTGTTTTTACCCCCTCAAATTGAAGTATTTCCTATTTTTGAGCCAGCAATCAAAAAAAGGGTAGATTATTTTCTTCTTCTATCAGTTTGGATAGAGGAAAAAAAGACCTACCTCGATTATAGACTTTTCAAAGACTCTCCCTCGAAACCCCTGATTTTTTTTAAAGAAGAAGTTGAAATTTCAGAGTTAGAGTCTAAGGTAGCTCTTTTATCCGAGAAGATTAGAGAAAGATTATATGAAGAGAGTAAACCTCTTTGGTCTAAAATAAATCTTTTTAAAAATTGGCCTAAATTATCTTTACCTTCCTTTATTAAAGAAAAGGAAAAATATAGAATTGAAATTTCAATTCCTTCTCCTCCCCCACCACCTTCTGGATATTTTATACCAGCGTCCCTCCCTGATTCTTTTAAAAAGTCTGAAATTCCCTCCTCTGTTTCAGAAAAACCTACCGTTTTAAATTCTCCCTGGCAGTGGTTTTAAAGATGAAAAAGGTTCTTCAACCTCAAATTATAGTTAAACCTTACAAAAAAAAGACTAAAAGAAAGAGAAAAAGATTGCTTATAGGGATTTTGTTTATCTGTTTAGTGCTTAGTATAAGTATTTACTTATTTTTGAGTTGGATGGTAAAAAAGGAACAAAAAGAAATGGAAAAAATAAAAAGGGAAAATAGCTTTTTAAGAAAGGAGATAAAGGAACTGGTTAGTTCAAATTCTAATTATGAAAAAATTTTAAGAACCCAATATGGTTTTATAAAAGAAGGAGAGAGAATTCTAATATATTCAGAGTAAAAAATAATTTCGGAAATTAAAGGAGGACCAAATACCGCCTGCTGGGGTTGGTCCTTCCTTATTAAAAGGCGGAATATAAATACCCCAGCCTGAACTGTGTGAAAAGCATAGTTCAGTAAGGGAATAAAAAGGTTCTATGAAATATTTAATATTAGAAGGTTTTTATGAAGGAGAGGGATTTAGATTTGGAATAGTGGTAAGTAGATTTAATGTTTTCATAACTCAGAGACTTTTAGAGGGTGCTTTAGATGTATTGAAGAGGCATAGGGTTTCTGAAGAGAATATTTGCATTGTGTGGGTGCCAGGGGCCTTTGAAATACCTTTGGTAGCTAAGAAACTGGCTGAAACTAAAAATTTTGATGCGATTTTATGTTTAGGAGCTATCATAAGAGGGGCTACTCCTCATTTTGAATATGTAGCTTCTGAGGCTTCTAAAGGAATTGCTCAAGTTATGTTAGAAACAGGAGTCCCTGTGATTTTTGGTATTCTTACCACCGATACTATTGAACAGGCTATTGAAAGAGCAGGAACTAAGGCAGGAAATAAAGGAGCAGAAGCAGCTTTGGCTGCCTTAGAAATGGTAAATCTTTTGAAAAAATTGGTTTAATTTAAATTTTTTAAAAGATATTATGGGGAGGGATAGATGAAATCCATCAAGGATATAGATCTTAAAGGAAAAAAAGTTTTTATAAGGGTGGACTTTAATGTTCCCATAGAGAGAGGGCAAATCTTAGATGATACAAGGATTTTAAAGACTATCCCTACTCTTGAATATGCTTTAAAAGCAGGAGCTAAGGTTATTCTCTGTTCCCATTTAGGAAGACCCAAGGGAAAAAGAATTCCCGAACTTTCTTTAAAACCAGTTTATGAGTATTTAAAAAAAGTTTTAAAGGTTTCAGTCAAATTTTTAGAAGAACTTGAAGGAGAGAAGGCTGAAAAAGAACTTGAAAATTTAAGGGAAGGAGAGATTTTACTCTTAGAAAACATAAGATTTTATGAAGGGGAAACCAAAAATGATCCTGAGTTAGTAAAAAAATTAGCTCCCTTTGCGGAGGTTTTTATCAATGAAGCCTTTCCAGTTTCTCACAGAGCTCACGCCTCTGTGGTAGGTTTGGCTGAAATAATTAAAGAAAAGGGAGTAGGTTTTCAAACACAAAAAGAGCTAAATTATTTGAGTAAGGTGGTAGATACTCCAGAAAAACCACTTTTTGCAGTAATAGGAGGAAGTAAGATTTCAACTAAAATAGAGGTTTTAAAAAATTTGTTGACCAAAGTAGATAAACTTATTATCGGCGGAGCTATGGCTAATACCTTCTTATTAGCTAAAAATTTTTCTGTGGGAAGTTCTTTAGTGGAAAGGGATTATTTAAAGCTCGCTTTAGAGATTTTAGATTTAGCTGAGGATAGTGGAGTTAAAGTTTACTTACCAATTGATTTAGTGGTTAAAAGGGAAGAAGAGATCAGGGAGGTTTTTTTAGATGAGGTAAAAGAGGAGGATCAAATTTTAGATATAGGTTTAGAAACTGTAAAATTATTTAGTTCAGCTTTAGAAGGGGCAAAGACAGTAGTTTGGAATGGGCCCTTAGGATATTTTGAAGAAAAACCCTTTGATAGAGGAACCTGTCTTATAGCTCGTAAAATAGCTACTCTTTCTTCTATTACCATAGCGGGAGGAGGAGATACTCTCTTAGCTATTAAAAGAGCTGGAGTTGAACATGCCTTCTCCTTTCTTTCTATAGCAGGAGGAGCTTTCTTAGAATATTTGGAAGGAAAAGAACTTCCTGGAATAGCTGTCCTTAAAAAATAACCTTTTAAGGAGTATTAAAAATGAAAAAATATCTATTTATTGGAAATTGGAAGATGCATAAAACTTTAAAAGAAACTGAAAGTTATTTAGTAAATTTTCTTGAAAAATTAATAGATTTAGAACTTTTAGATAGAGAAATAGCGATAGCTCCCCCTTTTACGGCTTTATTTTTAGCCAAGGAATTGGTAAAAAATCAACCTTTAAAGCTTGTAGCTCAAAACTCTTGTTGGGAAGAGAAGGGAGCTTTTACAGGTGAAATTTCTCCCTTTATGCTCAAAGAGCTTGGAGTAAGTTTAGTAATTTTAGGACACTCTGAAAGAAGGCATATTTTTGGTGAAACAGATGAAATAATTGCTAAAAGAGTTTGGGGTGTTTATAAATTTGGACTTATTCCCATTTTGTGTATAGGAGAAACCTTAGAGGAAAGACAAGCTGAAAAAACTTTGGAAGTTATAGAAAGTCAACTTAAAGAGGGATTAAAGTACCTAAAAGAAGTTAGAGGAGATGATTTAGTTATAGCCTATGAGCCTGTATGGGCTATAGGAACAGGAATCAATGCCACCCCTTCTCAAGCAGAGGAAGTGCAAAGTTTTATAAGAAAAAAATTAGCTGAAATT
Organism: Thermodesulfobacteriaceae bacterium; assembly: GCA_025062245.1. Taxonomy (GTDB): domain Bacteria; phylum Desulfobacterota; class Thermodesulfobacteria; order Thermodesulfobacteriales; family Thermodesulfobacteriaceae; genus Thermodesulfobacterium. Next base: position 12,318 of record JANXAD010000002.1, read on the forward strand.
TTTTCCTCTGAGGTGGCAGAAAGGATTAGAATTCTTTACGGAGGAAGTGTAACTCCTGAAAATATTGAAGATCTCATGAAAGAACCTAATATAGATGGGGTTTTAGTAGGAGGAGCTTCTTTAGAAGTTGAAAAATTTTTTAAAATTTGTAGCATTAAGATTAATAAAAGAACCCAAGTTAATACTCAAATTAGTTTGCCGAACTATTCTAATCTTCCTCAAGAAATTTTGGAAATTCCTAAGAAATATAGAAGGTTAGTTATAGTAGGGGCTAGTCCTAAATCTGATAGACCAAGCTATATAGTTATGGATTATCTTTTGAAGCAGGGGTTTGAGGTTCTTCCGGTTAATCCTGCTTATAAGGAAATTTTAGGTCAAAAGACCTATCCGTCCTTAGAAGAAATTCCCCCTGAATTTAAGCCTGAGGTAATTATTATTTTTAGGAAGTCTGAAGAGGTTTTACCTGTGGTAGAAAGAGCTATAAAAGTTAATCCCAAAGTAATCTGGCTTCAAGAGGGAATTTATAATAAAGAAGCCCAAAGTCTGGCAGAAAAGGAGGGTATAAAAATAATTATGAATCTTTGTTTCAAAAAGGTTCATATGATGGGTAAGAAGGATAAAAACTTTTAGTTCTAAATTGTCAGAAAAAAAATGCTAAAAAATAAAAAAATGAAAAAATTTTTTAAATTATTGAAAAAAATTATTATAAGTGGTAAAAACCTAAATTATTTGAACTTGACAAAATTTTAAAAAATCATAAGATTTCAAGTTATGATGAGCTATAGTATAATTCACTTAGTAGAGAAGTGTAAGGGTTGTGGTAAATGTGTTCTTGCTTGTAGAAAGACCCATGAAGGGGTAGCTAACTGTAGGGTTTCTAAAATAGGGAATCAGTTTGCCTATTTTGCCTGTTTACACTGTAAAAAGCCTCAATGTGCTATAGCTTGTCCAGTAGGAGCTATTAGAAGGATAGGTGATGTAGTGACCCTTTCTTTAGAGGAGTGTATTGGTTGTCAGAATTGTGTGGAAGCCTGTCCCTGGGGTGTTCCCAGATTTAACCCAAAAACGGGAGCTATTAACAAATGTGATTTGTGTCATTTAAGGGTAGCTAAAGGAGATATGCCCTATTGTGTAGCTGCCTGTCCAGAACAAGCCTTAGAATTAAAAGTAGCTTCTACTAAGGGGAAGGAGTAAAAATGGGAACCTATTTACCTTTTTTTATCTTTGCTTTTATTCTGTTTGCATTAGGTGTAGGTTTAATTATTGTTAATAATTTTTTAGGTCCCAGACGGTATAATCCTGAGAAGTATATTCCTTACGAATGTGGACTTGACCCTACGGGAGATGCTCGTATTCCCTTTAGAATTAGATTTTATTTAATTGCTGTTTTGTTCTTAGTCTTTGATGTAGAAATAATTTTTCTTTATCCGTGGGCCGTAGTTTTTGAAAATTTAGGTTGGTTTGGTTTTGTAGAAATATTTATTTTTGTAGCCTTACTGTTAGCAGCTTATATATATGCTTGGAGTGAGGGAGCTTTACAATGGGAATAGAAAAGGAGACCATAGAAGTAGCCCCTGGTATTCGTCAAATTCCAAATACTCCAGTTTTTATTACCGTTATAGATAAGGTGATTAACTGGGCCCGAGCAGGTTCTATGTGGCCTGTTACTTTTGGATTAGCCTGTTGTGCTATTGAGATGATGGCTACAGGTGCCAGCCATTATGATTTAGATCGCTTTGGAATAATTTTTAGAGCTTCGCCAAGGCAATCGGATGTTTTAATAGTAGCGGGAACGGTAACTAAGAAGATGGCTCCTGTGGTTAGAAGGGTATATGATCAGATGCCCGAGCCTAAATATGTGATAGCTATGGGAAGTTGTGCCTGTTCAGGAGGAGTTTTTAGAACCTATTCTACAGTTCAAGGTTGTGATCAGTTTTTACCTGTAGATGTCTATGTGCCTGGATGTCCTCCTCGTCCTGAAGCTTTGCTTTATGGCCTTTTAACTTTGCAGCAAAAAATAAAGAGTGAATCTAAAAGATGGGGTTTTTGGAGGAGGTAAGGAGTGGAAGAACTGTTACAGGAATTACAAGAAAAGTTTTCTACTGTAATATTAACTGTAGAGACAGCTAAAAAAGATCTACCCACTCTTATCTGTAAAAGAGAAGGTTTTTTAGAATTTATTAAATATTTAAAAGAAGAAAAGGGTTTTGATTATTTGATAGATCTTTGTGGAGTGGATTATTTAAATTATAAATATAAAAATTTTGAAGAACGTTTTGAGGTAGTCTATCATCTTTATAGTATTCCTAATAAGCATTTTTTAAGAATTAAGGTAAGGATTTCTGAGTCAGACTGTTGGCAGTATTCAGTAACTCCTCTTTATAAAACAGCCAACTGGTTTGAAAGAGAGTGCTATGACATGTTTGGTATTAGATTTAAAGGACATCCAGATTTGAGAAGGGTACTTATGCCTCCTGACTGGGAGGGATACCCTTTAAGAAAGGACTATCCCTTATTTTTAGAACCAGAGAAAGATTGGGAACCCTATAAGGAATTGGTAGAAAAATACCAAAAAGAGAGAGGAAGTTAAATATGTCACCTTTAATAGAGGTAACCAAAAAGGATGTGGTTAGTGAGACTTGGGAAGAACCTTTTTATCTTAATATGGGTCCTCAACATCCTTCTACTCATGGAGTTTTGAGAATAGTTCTTCATTTAGAGGGAGAAACTATAGTAGATTGTGATCCTATAGTAGGTTATCTTCATAGGGGAGTTGAAAAGTTAGGGGAAAATCTTAATTATAATCAGGCTATTATTTTAAGTGATCGGTTAGACTATATTGCTTCTGTAGCTAATAATACGGCCTTTGCTTTAGCTTTTGAAAAGATTTTCAATTTAAAGGTTCCCAGAAGGGCTCAACTTTTAAGAACTATTGTTTGTGAGATGGCTAGGATCTGTAATCATCTCCTTTGGTTAGCTACCCATGCTTTAGATATTGGAGCTATGACTGTTTTTCTTTATTGTTTTAGAGATAGAGAGTGGCTTCTTAATGTTTTTGAAAAGATTTGTGGAGCCCGTCTTACTCACAGTTATGTAAGAGTAGGGGGGGTAAGACTTGATTTCACTTCTGAAATTATAGATGAACTTTATAAATTTACGGAGGAGTTTCCTAATAGGATTTTAGATTATGAAACTTTAATTGATGTTAACAGAATTTGGCTTAAAAGAACTAAGGGAATTGCGGTAGTCTCAGCTGAGGAGGCTATTAATTTAGGTTTAACGGGTCCTTGTTTGAGAGGTTCAGGGGTTCCTTACGATGTTAGAAAATTTAGACCCTATGATGCTTATGAAGAGGTTAGTTTTATTGTTCCTACGGGGAAAAATGGAGATACCTATGACAGATATCGAGTAAGGATGGAAGAACTTAGGCAAGCTAATTCAATTATTCGTCAATGTTTAGATAAACTTCCTGAAACTGAAGGTCAACCTGTGGTAGCTGATAATGCTCCTGATCTCTTAATTCCTGAAAAAAGAAAAAGTGCTGTGGCTCTCCCTCATCCTAAGAAGGGTTATTTCTTTAAGGCTAAAGAAGAGGATGTGGTACCTCCTGGAGAAGCCTTTGCTTCTATAGAGTCTCCTAAGGGAGAATTAGCAGTTTATGTGGTAAGTGATGGAAGCAATAAACCTTGGAGATTAAGAATTAGAACACCATCTTTTGTTCACATTTCAGCCATACCAGATTTAACCAGAGGTCATCTAATTGCAGATTTAGTAGCTATAATAGGAACCTTGGATGTAGTATTAGGAGATTCTGACAGATAGGAGGGTTTATGGAATGGTCCTCTTGGTATAGCATTATTTTTAATTTTATTCTTATGGTCATAGCTTGTCTTGTAGTAGCAGGTATTGGACTACTTCATGTAGCCTATTTAACCTATGCAGAAAGAAAGATTATAGCCAGAATGCAGCAAAGACTTGGTCCTAATAGGGTTGGGCCAAGGGGACTTTTACAGCCCTTTGCCGATATGATTAAACTTTTAGGTAAGGAAGATCTTACTCCTTCAGGAGTAGATAAACCTATTTTTTGGACAGCTCCCTTAATTTCTTTAGTTTGTGCTGGAACAGGCTTAGCTCTAATTCCTCTTTGGAGTAAATTTGTTTTGAGTAATATCAATGTGGGGCTTCTTTTCATCTTAGCTTTGAGTGCTCTTAGTTCTTATGGAGTTATTTTATCGGGTTGGGGTTCTAATTCAAGATATGCTTTCTTAGGAGGTTTGAGAGCCAGTGCTCAAGTGATAAGCTATGAAATAGCGATGAGCTTATCTCTTTTAAGTGTAGTTCTAATGGCAGGTTCTTTAAACCTTCAAGATATAGTAAAAGCCCAGTTAAACACTCCCTATAAAATTTATATTATACCTCAAATTGTTGCTTTTGTAGTTTTTATTATTTCTGCCATAGCTGAGTGTAATAGAACCCCCTTTGACCTTCCTGAGTGTGAAAATGAGTTAGTAGCTGGATATTTTGTAGAATATGCTGCTATGAAGTTTTCTATTTTTTACTTAGCTGAGTATTTTGGTATGATTGTGATGAGTGCTTTAGCAGTTACTTGTTTTTTAGGTGGCTGGGCTGGTCCCTTTGAAATTCCTTATGTTCCCTTTTTCTGGTTCTTAGTAAAGTTATACCTTCTTTTATTCTTCTATATTTGGGTAAGAGCCACTCTTCCTCGTTATCGATATGACCAATTGATGGGACTTGGTTGGAAGGTGTTAATTCCCGTAGCCTTAGCTAATTTATTTGTGACTGCGGTTTTTAAGTTAATCTTATAGAGAGGTAAGGTGAAAGATGGCAGGGTTAATTCAGAAGATTTTATTTTTAGAAATTTTAAAAGGTTTAGCCTTAACTTTAAAAAAGATGCTTTTTGCTCGTCCAGTAACTATTCAGTATCCTGAAAAAGATCGTTTAATACCTGCTCCAGGTTTTAGGGGACGTCATGCTTTAGTAAGAGATGAAAATACAGGGGATACTATATGTGTAGCCTGTTTAAGATGTGTTAAGGTTTGTCCATCTTTATGTATAAATGTAGAATATGAAGTAGATAAAGAGGTAGGTAAAAGAAAGGTGACTAAGTATGAAATAGATGTTTTAAGATGTGTATTTTGTGGATATTGTGAAGAAGTTTGCCCTGTAAATGCTTTAGTACTTACTGAATTTTATGATTATGGTGGTACTACCCGTGAGGACCTCTTTTTTGATAAGGAGAAATTACTTAAAAATTGGGATGAATTTATTGTTACTCAGAAAAGACCTTATCTAAATCCCTTCTGGAAACCCAGAGGAGTTCCTGACAAATTACTACCTGCAAGAAAAAGACAATTTACAGGAGTATAAAAATGAGTTGGGATTTGTTAATATTTTACTATTTAGCCATAGTTATGATTGTTTCTACAGTATTAGCTGTATTTTCAAGAAATCCCGTTTATACAGTTTTATTAGTTTTAATAATGATAGTTCATCAAGCTTTTGTTCTTTTAACCTTAGGTTCTGACTTTTTAACTGCAGTTCAGCTTATTGTTTATGCTGGTGCAGTTTTAGTTTTATTTTTATTTGTAGTGTACTTAATAAATTTAAGGAAAGAAACCCAATTAAACATCTTTATTAAAAGATTTTCTTTAAGTTTTATTATATTTTTAGTGAGTATGTTTTTTTTACTTAAAAATTTAGGAGTTTTAGTAGCTTTAAAACCTACTTTTCCAGCTTATTTACCTTTTGATTTAGAAAAAAATAGCAATACTTGGTGGATAGCAACTTATTTATTTACTAATTATTTACTTCAGTTTGAAATTTTAGGTGTAATTTTGTTAGTAGCTATTTTTGGAGTAGTATTCTTAATTAGAAAAGTAAGGGAGGTAGGATAAGTGTTAACTCAAGGTCATTACTTGGCTCTTTCTTCTATTTTATTTTTAATAGGTCTTTTTGGTCTTCTTTTTAGAAGAAATTTAATTGTCATTTTAGTATCTATTGAGATAATGTTAAATGCTATAATTATTCTTTTTGCTTCCATATCTTATTACACTAAGGATACGAGTGGATACATTGTAGTTTTTTTTATAATAGCAATGGCTGCAGCTGAAGCTGCTATAGGATTAAGTTTAGTAGTTCTGATTTATAGAAAACTTAGAAGAATTTATTCTGATGAAATTACCTTTTTTAAGGGGTAAAATATGGTAGAAAAGTCTTTTGAAATAATAAGAGAGTTTAATCTTTGTACGGTCTTAATACCTTTTCTTCCTTTCATAGCCAGTATAATTGTTTTGCTTTTTGGCAAGGTAAGTTCCTTCTTTAGAGAAAAACCTTATGTTTTACCTGTAATAGCTCTTTTTATAAGTTTTTGTTTAAGTTTGAAGTTGTTATTTGATGTAATAGGAGGAAAGATTTACGATTTTGACTTATACAGTTGGATGATAGCTGGTGATTTTAAAGTAGGTGTGGGATTTTTAGTGGATCCCCTTTCTGTAATGATGGCTTGTATGGTCACCTGTTTATCTTTCTTAATCCATGTTTATTCTATTGGTTATATGGCAGGAGATCCAGGATATTATAGATTTTTCTCTTATATCTCTTTATTTACCTTTAGTATGTTAATGTTAGTTCTTGGGAATAATTTGGTTTTATTATATTTAGGTTGGGAAGCAGTAGGGCTTTGTTCGTATTTTCTTATTGGTTTTTGGTATGAAAAGAAAAGTGCTTCAGATGCAGCTAAGAAGGCTTTTATTGTAAATAGAATAGGAGACTTTGGATTTGCCTTAGGAATCTTTATGGTTTTTTATTTTACAGGAACGGTTTACTATCATGAAGTTTTTTCTAAGCTTCCTCTTTTAGCAGATCTTTATTTGAAATTTGGAGACTGGGGTATTCATGTGCCCTTCTTAGCCAGCTTTTTACTTTTCTGTGGTGCTATGGGTAAGAGTGCTCAGTTTCCGCTTCATGTTTGGCTTCCCGATGCTATGGAAGGCCCTACTCCTGTTTCTGCTTTAATTCATGCTGCTACCATGGTTACGGCAGGAATTTTTATGGTTTCAAGGCTTCATAGTTTATTTGAAATGTCTATTTATGCTATGGCTATGGTAGCTTTTATTGGGGCTATTACTTGCTTTTTAGCAGCAACTATTGCTCCAACCCAATTTGACATTAAAAGAGTAGTAGCCTATTCTACCCTTTCTCAATTAGGCTATATGTTTATGGCCTGTGGAGTAGGAGCCTTTGCAGTGGGAATGTTTCATTTATTTACCCATGCTTACTTTAAAGCTCTCCTCTTTCTCGGGTCTGGGAGTATAATTCATGCTCTTCATCATGCACCAGATCCCAACGATATAAGAATTATGGGTGGTTTAAAAAGATATATGCCTATTACCTATATAACCTTTCTTATAGCTAGTCTTTCTATTGCTGGCGTGCCTGGTTTGGCAGGATTTTTTAGTAAAGATGAAATTTTAGCCCATGCTTATTTTTCAGCCTATCCTTGGGGTAAAATTATTTGGTTCATTGGATTAGTAGTTGCCGGTTTTACAGCCTTTTATTCCTTTAGAATCTTTTTTAGAGCCTTCTTTGGAGAATTTAAAGGAAGAGAGGCTCTTCACGGCAAAGAGCCTCACGAATCTCCTAAGGTTATGACCATACCTTTAATTATCCTTGCTATAGGAGCTATAGTTTCAGGATGGTTTAGTATTCCCCATAGCTTAGGAGGAGGAGCCCATTTTGTAGAATTTTTAGCCCCTTCGGTAGGTCACGCTAAATTGGTAGACGTGGATCATACGGTAGAGTATATATTAATGGCTCTTTCCGTGTTAGTAGGCCTTTTAGGAATCTTTTTAGCTTGGATAGTGTATGTTAAAAGTCCTACTTTAGAAACAGCTTTTTCTTCCAGATTTAGAAGAATTTATACCTTTATCTTTAGAAAATGGCTTTTTGATGAACTTTATCACTACACTATAGTTAAACCTACTTTATGGGTTTCAAATTTTGTAGTGCGTCTTATTGTAGATACTTTTGTAATTGATGGTACAGTTGATGGTTCTGCCTACAGTATTAATAATATTGGCTCGGGTTTAAGAAGGTTACATTCAGGTATTATAAATTATTATAATGTTTTTATACTTTTAGGTATAATAATTTATTTTATAATCTTTTATATTTTAAGATAAGGTGAGCGGAGGCTGTTATGACATCTACTCTTCCTAATATTCTTTCTTGGATTCTTTGGTTACCCCTTATTGCTATAGTAATTTTATTCTTTCTTCCAAGAAGAAATGAAACAGCTATAAAATGGGTATCCCTTATTGTAATTTTAGTCGATTTTATCTTAAGTTTAATTCTTTTAGGCTATTTTGATTTTTCTAATCCTAATTTTCAATTTGTCGAAAAAAGAAAGTGGATAGATTTTATTAATTCTTACTATTATTTAGGAGTTGATGGAATAAGCATTCTATTTGTTCCTCTTTCTGTTTTAGTAACTTTACTTTGCATTTTAATTTCATGGGATTCAATTAAGGATAAAGTTAAGGAGTTTTATTTATCTCTGTTAGTGACTAATATTGCCATGGTTGGAGTTTTTTGTGCTTTGGACCTACTTCTTTTTTATCTCTTTTGGGAAGCCATTTTAATTCCTATGTATTTGATTATTGGAGTTTGGGGAGGTCCCAGAAGAATATACTCTACCTTTAAGTTCTTTCTCTATACCTTTATAGGTTCTGTTTTTATGTTAATTGCCATAATCTATATGTATATTAAATTTGGAACCTTTGAGTATACGGCTCTGGTAGGAAAGGATTACCCTTTACATATAGAAAAACTACTCTTTTTAGCCTTTGCTGTGGCTTTTGCCATTAAAGTTCCTATGTGGCCTGTTCATACTTGGTTACCAGATGCTCATACCGAGGCTCCTACGGCTGGGTCTGTAATTTTAGCTGGAATTTTAATTAAAATGGGAGGATACGGATTTGTTAGATTTTGTTTACCTCTTTTTCCAGAGGCCACTTTATTTTTTGCTAAAGCTATTTTAGTTTTATCGGTGGTAGCTATAATTTATGCAGGATTTGCTTGCCTTGCTCAAGATGATTTAAAGAGACTTATTGCTTATAGTTCTGTAAGTCACATGGGCTTTGTGACCTTAGGTATTTTTTCTTTAAATCCTATAGGGGTTCAAGGAGCTATTTTACAGATGATTAATCATGGTATTGTAACAGGGGCGCTCTTTATGTGTGTGGGAGTAGTATACGATAGAACTCACAGTCGTGCCATAAGTTACTATGGGGGACTTGCAACTACCATGCCTCTTTATGCAGCCTTTTTTATGGTTTTTACCTTAGCTTCCATAGGACTTCCTGGTACTAATGGTTTTATTGGAGAATTTTTAATCCTTTTAGGTAGTTTCTTAAATAATAAAGTTATTACAGCTTTTGCAGCCACTGGTGTAATTATCGGAGCAGCTTATATGTTGTGGCTTTATCAAAGGGTATTTTTCCAGCAAGTTAACCCCAATGTAGTAGGTTTAGAACCTCTTAAAGTTAATGAGTTGGCAGCCCTTATTCCTATGGTGGTTTTAGTCTTTTTAATTGGGTTTTTCCCTAATTTATGTTTGGATTTTATGAGAAGTTCTGTAGATGCCTTAATAATGAATTTTAAATAGAGGTATGGAGGAAGTTTATGATGATGCTACCACAATTGAATTTTTCTGTTATTGGAGTTGAGATCTTACTTCTTTTGGTAGCTTCTATTATTTTTTTAATAGATAAATTTATTGCTAATAAAAATTATGCCTTTTTTCTTTCTTTAATTACCGTAATTATCTGTGCTATTTTAGTTCTTTTTACTCCCTTTGGAGACTTTACTCAAGCCTACAAAACCGATTTTTATTCTTCTACTGTAAAGCTTTTTTTAATATTTGGAACTTTATTAGTTCTCCTAATTTCCTATAATTATTTAAACTCTTACACTTTTATAAATCTTGGGGAGTATTATGCTTTAATTTTATTTTCTTTAATGGGTGCCTTTTTAATGCTTTCTGCTATGGATTTAGTTACTATCTATTTAAGTATAGAATTAATGAGCTTTCCTGTTTACTTTTTAATTGCTATTAATTATGCTTATAATAAACCTTCTTTAGAAGGTTCTTTAAAATATTTTATAGTAGGAAGTTTATCTTCTATCTTTCTTTTGTTAAGTTTAGGAGTAATTTATTACTTTACAGGAACTTTTTATTTAAAGGAAATTTTTGTTAAATTAAGTGAGAGTCCCTACAAAAAGGAGCTTCTTTTAGCAGGAATGCTCTTATTAATTAGTTTTTCCATCAAATTATCTATGGTTCCTTTTCATATGTGGGCTCCAGATGCCTATGAAAGTGCACCTCTTCCTATAACCAGTTTTATTGCCTCCTTAGTAAAATTTGCCGCTATGGCAGTCTTAATTAAAATTATCCTTATTGCCTTTAGTCCTTTAAAAGTTCAGTTAGGTCAACTTCTCATTCCTATTATTTTACTAAGTATTTTAATAGGAAACATTATGGCTATTAAACAAGATAACATTATAAGAATGTTAGCCTATTCTTCTATAGCTCACGCAGGCTATGCAGGTTTAGGTTTAATTAGTGCAGATTTTGTAGGCTATTCCTTTATTATCTTTTATATGTTAATTTATCTTATAATGACTTTGGGAATTTTTTCTATTTTAGTAGTTTTTGCTAATTCTCAAAGAGAACTTCTATATATTCCTAATATGGCAGGTCTTAGTAAAACTATACCTTTTATAAGCTTTTTAATTCTAATTTTTATGTTTTCCTTAGCAGGAGTTCCTCCTACTGCAGGTTTTATGGCTAAATTTTATATCTTTTTATCCTTAGTGAAAAGTCATTATGTATGGGTAGCTGTTTTAGGTATTGCCTTTTCTGTAATAGGAGCCTATCCCTATTTAAGAGTCTTAAAAGTAATTTATATGGATGAGGAAAAATTAACAGGAATTAATTATCGCTATGATTGGTCCTTTTTTATTCCCGTAGGTATTACCTCTATTTTAGTTCTTTTGATAGGAGTTTATCCTAAACCTCTCGTAGAATTTGTTCAAAGGACTCTATTTTTATATCTTTCTACCCTATATTTTCCTCATTAAATTCTTAAAGCCTATCTCTATTTAAAAAATCAACTTCCCGGTTTTAAAACCGGGTTTTATTCTATTTAGGCACTAATTTTGCAAAAAAATATAAGAGAATTTTTAACCCTAAGGGGGCTATATGAATATTAATATCCTTTTTGGGGAACTTTTAAGATTAACAAATATAGAAGGTTCAGATCTTCCTTTTAATCAGGAAAAAAATTCCCTATGGAAATTTTTACATGATTCTCAGTTCTTAAGTGTCTTACTTAATGCTTTAAATTTAAATCAAAATTTAGAAGAACCATCTGTGAAAGATTTAAATTTAGATTTAGATAATTTAGATTTAGATAATTTAGATTTAGAAGATTTGAATTTAGATAATTTAGATTTAGAAAAATTGTCTGAAATTTCTGTTTTATATGGTTATTCTTGGTTTAGTGAAGTTTTAAATAAGCTTAGCGAAAATGATGGCAATATGCCTCATAGCATAAATCAAGAAAAAAAAATAGAAAAAATTTGGAGTTGGTTTGAAAGGAATGGATTAATAAATAACATAAAACAGGAAGAAACTTCAAAGGATATTGAATTAAGAGATTTAAATAAAGATGTTTATGAATTAGTTGAAGTTAAAACAAAGGAAAAAGAAAATGGGTTTATTGAAGTTAAGGAGAGGATGTTTAATCAAGTAGAAAATAGTTTTAATGAAGAAGGACAAATAAGTAGGAGTATAGAAAACAAGATAGATAATAAGATAAAACCAATTGAAAAAATAGAGAACTTTAAAGCTTTTTTATACGAAAATGAAAAAAATTTTGGATTAGAAGATTTTGAATTGGAAGATTTAAACATTAAGTTAGTTAAAATAGTTGATAGAAAGGAAGCTTTAATAGAGAGTAATAAACCAATGTGGAAAAATTTAGACAAAGAAGAGATTAAGGGAGTAAATCTTAAAGAGATTCAAAGTGAGATAAGAGAGATATCTAAAAAGTTTGACATAGAAAATGAAATAATGAACCATAAGGAAGATAAAGGTAATCAAAGATTTGATTTAGAAACTTATTTAGGAGAAGAGGTGCAGAGTATAGGAAAGGAATATAAGGAGAGTGAGAAAGATGATATAAAGATGGGAAAAGATTTTGATAGGGGTTTTAAGGTTGAAGTGAAGGAAGTGGAATGGGATAGGGTAGAATTCTTGAAATTAGGAGAAGGAATTAAGGAGACGGAGGTAAAAGAGGTAAGTAATTTAAAAGTTCGTGGATTAATTGAGATGCTTAAGAATGAGGTATTAAAGACTAAGGAGAGGGTAGAGGGTAAAGGGGTAATTGAAATTAGGGATGAAGTATTAGGGAATATGGAAATAGAAGTAGAAGTTGATAATGGAGAGGTAAGGATAATAAGTAAGGTAGATAAACCAGAAATAGTTCAAGAGTTTAGAAGTTATAGTTTAGAAATAAAGCAAAGTTTAGAGGAGGTAGGATTAAAACTTAAGGACTTTCAGATATTTTTAGGCACAAGTTTTGATAATATTTCTTCAGAGAGATATTTTAACTCCTATAGAAGAGGTAAAGAAAAGATGAATAGAGGGATTGATAATTTAGACCCAAGAGAATATGAAGAAATTTCTGAGGGAAGAGAAAATTTGAAAGGTAACTTTTACTTTATAGTATAGGGGGAAAAAAATGGTAAACCAGGTTGAGGAAAAAATTTCCCAGGTAGCTAACTTAAGTAGAGTTCCTAAAAAGGTTTTAGAAAAGGAAGATTTTATAAAACTTTTTATTACTCAACTTCAGTATCAGGATCCCATGAAACCTATTGAAAATCACGAAATGGCTACCCAATTAGCTCTTTTTAATCAGGTGGATCAACTTTTTAATCTAAATGATTCTCTTAATCAGATAAAGGATGTTATGCAGACCCTTAGTTTAAATACAGTTAGTTCTTTGGTGGGAAAAAAAGTTAGAATAGAATCTGATCTTGGAAGGGTAGAAGGTGGAAAATTTTTGGGAGGTGAATTTTATTTAGAAGAACCAGCCAATAAGGTTCAAATTGTTATTAAGGATGAAACTGGAAAATTAGTTAAGAATATAGAGATGAAGGGATTAAGTAAGGGTGTTCACCAAATTGAGTGGGATGCTACAGACCAAAATGGAAATAGGGTTTCCGATGGGAATTATTACTTTTCAGTTCAAATTGAAGAAGGAAAAAACAAAAAACTTCTTACTCCTATCATGGTTGGAAGGATTACAAGTGCTAAGTTAGGGAAAGATTTGAAACTTGTGTTTAATGAGAAGTTTTTAATAACCTTAGATCAAGTGCAAGAACTTTTAGGAGGTTAGTTAAATGAGTCTTATAGGAAGTTTATTTATAAGTTATTCAGGTCTTTATACTAATACTATAGCTACCAAGGTTACTGCAGATAACCTTTCTAATTTAAATACTACGGGATTTAAGGGTAGTAGGTGCGAGTTTTTAAATGAAGTGGTAGGAAGTAATCAAGAGGTTATGAGGTGTGAGGGATACGGAAGTTTTGTTAAGAGTATAAGCACTATTTATACGCAAGGTGGTCTTCAAACTACCGATATACCTACGGATTTGGCTATTTTAGGTAAGGGTTTTTTTATAGTAAAGGACACTAAAGGGAACATCTTTTATACTCGGGATGGGCAGTTTTATGTCAATGAGGTAGATGAAAACAATTTTGCCTTACAAAATAGCTTAGGAATGTATTTACTTGGAGCAGAACCGGATGCCAAAACTATGGATTTAAATGTTCTTAAACCCTATTTAATTCCCAAGTTAATGCCTCCTAAGGGGAGTTCTAAAATTTCTGCCCAACTTATTTTTGATAGCCGAATAACTGCTAATACCAGAAATCTTTTAGAAAATTATAGCTTTGATAAGGATAATCCTTTGGTGCCCCTAAAGGACGGAGAATATGATTATGTTTGGGAATTTACCATTTATGATACTTATGGAACTAAGGTTAATTTGAGGCTTTATGCAGATAGAGGAGAAAATATAAACGAATATGAAGTGCTTCTTTCTTTATCGGATCCCACTTTGGATAAAAGAGGAGAGGGTCCTTATAAGGGAGCCTTTCTTTATGGCAAGCTAACTTTTGGGGCTGCAGGAGATGTAATTTCTGCAGAATTTTCACAGATCTCAGATACGGAAGGAACGCTCACTCCCATAGACTTAATTCAAACAGGATATCCTGAGTTTATACTTAACCTAGAGGGTAATAACCAAAAGATTACTTTAGATCTTGGTTTTAAAGTGAGAGAGGATGGAACCATAGAAAGAAAGATAAATGCCAGTGCTCTTATGGCTAATGCCTTTTCTCAACTTTTTTACGATCAGGATGGGTATCCTTTAGGAGTTTTTGATAGAATTGAAATCATAACGGAAGAAGGGCTTATAATAGCCTGGTATACTAATCAACAGCAAGCAGATGTTTCTCGTATTTTTTTAGCAGACTTTACAGGATACGAAGGAAGTCTTGAAAAGGTAGGTAATAACTTATTCAGAACTAAAGTAGGAATAAAACCCTTTATTTTTGCTCCCAGTTCTTCTGAAAGGGGAAGAATTATGTCAGGAGCTCTTGAAACTTCAAATGTGGATATAGCTAACGAAATGCTCAATCTCATAGTATTACAAAGGGCTTTTCAGAGTAATGCTCGGGTTATGACTACGGCAGACCAAATGATGGAGGACTTTATAAGGCAGGTATAATTAAAGAAAAAAGTTTTATAACCGATATAAAAAATTATAAAGGAGGTTGAGGCTATGGGTTTAACAGATGCCCTATATACTGGAACAAGTGGACTTAGGGCTCTTGGACACGGGATGAGCGTAATAGGAGATAATGTTTCCAATTTAAATACTACAGGATTTAAGGGTGCAAGAATCACTTTTAGCGATGTAATGGCTCAAAGTATTAATACAGCTGCGGGTTCAGGTCAATTAGGAAGGGGAGCTAATATTCAAGCTCTCTATGCTCAGTTTACTCAAGGAGCCTTTGAAACCACTGCTAATCCCACAGATATGGCTATAGCAGGGGCTGGATTTTTTATTTTAAGAAATCCTCAAGCAGTAGGTGGAGTTTTCTACAGCCGAGATGGACAATTTATAGTGGATAAGGAAGGCTTTTTAGTTAATCCACAGGGTTTAAGGGTTCAAGGTTGGAGGATTGATGAAGTAACTAATGACATTGTAGGAACCTTAACAGATATAAGAATTGATAGAACCTCCCCTCCAGTTAAGAGCACTAAAATTGATGTAATTACCAATTTAGATGCCAGAGAAGAAAGAATAGATATAGGAGCTTTCGATATTAATAATAATACTCTTTATGCCCTTTGGGATGCAACCCAAGGAGATGAGCCTATTTCTTCTACAGTTTATACCTATAGAACCTCTCTTTTAATTTATGATTCTCTGGGAACCCCCCATGAAATCACTATTTATTATCGTCCTGTAAAGGTTACCATTGGAAATGAAACTAAAAGTGTGTATGAATTTTTAGTAACCTGTAATCCTAATGAGGACATGAGACAGTTTGCAAGAGAAGACTTAAATCAGGGAAAAGAAGGAGTTTTAATGTATGGGATGCTTGAGTTTGATACTCAAGGAAATGTGATAAGATTTTTAAATACCTATAGACTAAATCCTGAAACCGGAGATTTGGTGCGATTAGTGGATGAAACCGGACTTCCTGATGATGACACTTCAGATGAAGATGTAGAATTTAGTGATGGTTCCTTTGGTGCTCTTGGGCCCACTGGCTATCCCTTAATGATTGCAGACTTTTTAGGAATAAATATAGATACTAACATACCTAAATCTCAGGCTCGGGAACAACTTCAACTAATAGAGCTAAATTTTGGATACTATTATAAAACTCTTACAGATAACCAGGTAAGGCAAGAAGCTATAAGAACTACCCAATATGCAGCTCCTTCTGCTACTATTTTTTATGATCAAAATGGTTTTGGACCAGGTGCCTTAGAAAATATTGCAGTAGATAACGAAGGAAGAATAAGTGGAGTTTATTCTAATGGCAGAATAGTTCCTCTTTGGATGGTAGGTTTAGCTAATTTTAATGCTCCTGAAAGGCTTCAAAAGGTAGGAAGTAATCTCTTTAGAGAAACTACCCATTCTGGTCCTCCTTTAACTGGAAAACCTGGAACTACTGGTTTGGGAACCATTGCTCCCAACTCTCTTGAACAATCAAATGTTGATTTGGGAGAACAATT
This sequence comes from Thermodesulfobacteriaceae bacterium, assembly GCA_025062245.1. Lineage (GTDB taxonomy): Bacteria > Desulfobacterota > Thermodesulfobacteria > Thermodesulfobacteriales > Thermodesulfobacteriaceae > Thermodesulfobacterium. The sequence goes on from JANXAD010000002.1 coordinate 28,718, forward strand.
TGTAAAAATGATTATCTTCCAAAGAGGCTTTCAAGCTGATGCAAGAATTATTACGGTTTCAGATAGCATGCTTGAGGAGCTTATCAACCTTAAAAGGTAAAACCTTGAAGTTTGACTAATTTTGTGCTAAGCTTTTCCGAGGCTGAGAAAAAATTGGGTTAAGGGAGGATAGGGGTCATGGGATTGCGTTCTAAGGTTTTTTATGAAAGAGCCCTTAAAGTTATTCCTGGAGGAGTAAATAGTCCAGTTAGAGCTTGTAGGGCTGTAAAAGGTGAGCCTATTTTTTTTGAAAAAGGAGAGGGTGCCTATCTAATAGATGTAGATGGAAATCGTTATTTGGATTATGTTTGTTCCTGGGGACCTTTAATTTTGGGACATGCCCATCCTGAAGTTATAGCAGGAATTTATTTTGCAAGCAAAAAAGGAACCAGCTTCGGAGCTCCAACTTGGTTGGAAGTTGAACTGGCAGAATTAATAAAAAGCTGTATCCCTTCTATAGAAAAGTTGCGCTTAGTTAATTCTGGAACTGAAGCTACTATGAGTGCTATAAGACTTGCCAGAGCCTATACAGGAAGAAAAAAAATTATTAAATTTGAAGGGTGTTATCATGGACATGTAGATTCTCTTTTAGTTAAAGCTGGTTCAGGACTGGCGACTTTTGGGATTCCTGCTAGCCCCGGCATACCAGAAGAGCTTACTGCTCATACCTTAAACCTTCCTTTTAATGATTTTGAAGCTGTTAAAAAGGCTTTTGAAACTTATGGAAGAGAAGTAGCAGGGGTAATTGTAGAGCCTGTTCCAGGAAATATGGGTGTAGTTTTACCTAAGGAGAGTTTCTTAGAATTTTTAAGAGAAATAACTCAAAAATACGAAGCCCTTCTTATTTTTGATGAGGTGATTACAGGATTTAGACTGGGTCTTTCTGGAGCTCAAGGAAGATACAATATTTCTCCAGACTTAACTTGTCTTGGGAAAATTATAGGAGGGGGGTTACCTGTAGGAGCCTATGGGGGAAAGGAAGAAATTATGAATCTCGTAGCCCCAGAAGGGCCAGTTTATCAAGCAGGAACTCTTTCTGGAAATCCTATAGCAGTTTCTGCAGGACTTGCAACTCTTAAGGAACTTTTAAAACCAGGGACCTATGAAAAATTAGAGAAAGTTTCCCATTTTCTTGAAGAGGAATTAAAGGAAGTTTTAAAAAGTTTAGGACTTTCCTATAGGATTTCTCGTGCTGGGTCTATGTTAACCCTGTTTTTTACCGAAAAAGAAGTGATTAATTTTGAAACAGCTCTAAGCTGTGATACAGAAAAGTTTGCTCTCTTTTGGCAAGGGATGCTTAAAGAGGGTATATATCTTCCGCCTTCTCAGTTTGAAGCTTGGTTTATATCCTTAGCTCATAAGGAAGAAGATATTAATCAAACGATTAAAGCTGTTTATAAGGTTTTAAAAGAAATAGGCTAAAAAATTTATTCTTCAGGTTTTTTAATCCAAGGCATAAGGGCTCTTAGTTTTTTTCCTATTTCTTCTATAGGATGTTCAGCCTCCTTTCTTCTTAAAGCATTTAAAACTGGTCTTCCAGCTTGATTTTCAAGAATCCACTCTCTGGCAAACTCTCCGCTTTGAATTTCCTTTAAAATCTTTTTCATCTCAGCTCTTACAGCTTCATTTATAACCCTTGGGCCTCTGGTTAAGTCTCCATATTCAGCAGTATCACTTATGGAATATCTCATAAAAGAAAGGCCTCCTTCATAGATTAAATCTACGATAAGTTTAAGCTCATGTAGACATTCAAAGTAAGCTATTTCAGGTTGATATCCTGCTTCTACCAGGGTTTCAAATCCAGCTTTAATTAGGGCTGAAACTCCTCCACAAAGAACTACTTGTTCGCCAAAAAGATCGGTTTCAGTTTCTTCTTTAAAGGTAGTTTTTATTACTCCTGCTCTGGTTCCACCAATTCCTTTGGCGTAGGCTAAGGCTTTAGTGAAAGCTTCCCCTGTGGCATCTTGATAGATAGCTAACAAACAGGGCACTCCTGCTCCCTTTTCAAATTCTCTTCTCACTAAATGTCCAGGTCCCTTGGGGGCAACCATAGCTACATCTATCTCCTTAGGAGGCACAATTTGATTATAGTGAATGTTAAAACCATGAGCAAAAAGAAGCATCTTTCCTGGTTTTAAAACCGGTTCAATTTCCTCTTTGTATATCAAAGGTTGAGCTTGATCTGGAAGAAGAAACATGATAAGGTCTGCCTTTTCACAGGCTTCTCTTATAGGAAGAGGCTCAAATCCTTGAGATTGAGCTCTTTTCCAACTCTTACTTTCTGGTTTTAAACCAACCACTACTTTAAGTCCAGAGTCTCTTAAATTTAAGGCATGAGCATGTCCCTGACTTCCATATCCCAAAACAGCTATCATTTTGTCCTTTAAGACCGAAAGGTCAGCATCTTTGTCTGTATAAATCTCCATTTTTAAACCTCCTCTTTTTTAAAATTGGAAATTTTCCAAAATATAACACCTAAATAGGAAGTTTACAAGAAAATGTATGAGTCCACAGGTTTTGGGATTGAGGATTTGGGACTGTGCCCTGTTAAAGTTCTCTAAATCTTAAAACAACTTTTCCCCCCTATACTCTATAAAATCCTTCTTTAAGGTCTTTTTCTAAATCTTTACCTAACTTTAAGCCTAAAGAGAAGCCGGAAATCTCATACTTAACCTTTTAATCTTTTTAAGGAATAGATTCTTTTTAAGGACTTTTTATTTTTCCGAAGGAGATGGAACTTATGCAGAGGGCTTGGAGGAAAAAAAGAATTTTATTTTAATTTTGAAATTCTGATTACTTCTAAAGGGTTAGCTAACTGAGTTTTATTTTTTAAAAACTTTAAAATAGAAAAATTTTCTGAATTAGAAATTTTTAGAAGATAAACCTTAGAGTCTAATTTTTTAAACGAGAACTCTTGGTTAGAAAGCTCTTTAAAATTTAAAATTTGTAAAGGATCAAAGATTTTATAAATTTCTTCTTTTTTTAGGGGTAATTGAGGCCTATTTGTGCTTACGGTAACCTTTTTTATTTTAAGTCCCGGATAAAGTTCTAATCCCATTAAGGTATTTTCTAAATCCTTCTTTCCTATAGCCAAAGCTATATACTCCCTTTCTGATTCTATCCCTACAGGGAGAGCCTTATCTACTAAAATTTTAGGCTGGGGATGGAAACCTAAGGTATACACTAAAGGAAACTGCAAACGTTTTAAAATCAAAATAAAAAGTCTAATCACCTCTAATTGAGAAAGAAAGATAGCTTTATCCTTTTTGGTATAAAAAATTTCGTACCAAAATTCCTTTTCTTCTGTGGGAGGGTGAACCTTTAAAATAAAGGGTGTTTCCTTGGCAGAAGGGGCTAAAAGAGTTTTAATTTCCCTATTGCAGACTCCACAGTGATTACATTCTACTTTACAATCCTTAGTGATTTTTTCTTGATAGGCCTTTTCTCTTTCTTGAAGTAAAAACTCCTTAGAGACTCTTAAGTTTATATGGTCCCAGGGAAGAACCTCCTCAAGTTTTCTTTCCCTTAGGTAAGCTTCAAGATCTATTTTAAGTTCCCAGGCAACCTCTCTCCATACCATCAGGTTAAAAAAATCCTTCCAACTATTAAGTCTGGCTCCCCTTTGATAGGCCTTTTCAATAGACATCCTTAGACTTCTATCTCCTCTGGCTATAACTCCTTCTAAAAAACTTTGCTCTGGAGAATGATATTTAAAGACTTTTGAAGGAAGAAATTTTTTTAGAAAGGAAATTTTTTCATAGGTTTCTTTTAAAGAAATTTGTCTTTCCCATTGAAAGGGAGTTTGAGGTTTAGGAACAAAAGTAGAAACTGAAATTTTGATTTCAAGTTTGGGAAAGGTTTTTTTAAGTTCTTTATAAATATGAGCTATGCCTTTTAGGTCTTCCTCAGTTTCAGTAGGAAGGCCTATCATAAAATAAAGTTTAACCCTTCTCCAACCCAATTTATAAGCTAATTCCAGGTCCTTCCAAAGATCTTCTACTTTTATATCTTTGTTAATCACTCTTCTTAATCTTTCTGTTCCGGCTTCAGGAGCGAGGGTTAAACCAGTTTTTCTACCAAGCTTTATAAACTCAAGAAGTTCTTCACTTAGACTTCCTACCCTTAAAGAAGGAAGAGAGAAGAAAAAGGTCCTCTGGTTTTCAGAATAAAAAGTTAATTTTAAAAGATTGATTAATTCCGTTAAACAGGAATAATCACAGGTAGAAAGGGACATAAGGGAGGCTTCAAAATATCCTGTTTCTTTAAAGTTTTGATAGAGTTCTTTTAAAATCATTTTAGGAGTCTTTTCTCTTAAGGGACGATAATAAATAGAGGCTTCACAAAATCTACATCCTCTGGTGCATCCTCGCGAAATTTCCAAGGGAATCCGATCATGTGAAAGAGGAATAATAGGAATTCCAAAAAGATAAAAGTAATTTTTAGGGTTTAAGTTTGAAACTACCCTTTTTTTAACTGAATTTCTTATGGGGGGAACATAAACTCCTTCTATCTGAGTTAAGGCTTCCCATAGTTTTACTCTCTTTTGGCCTGAATTTTTCCACTCCTTTATCAGTTCCAAAACTTCAAAAATTACTTCTTCTCCATCTCCAATTATCATGGCATCAAAAAATTCAGCTACGGGTTCAGGATTTCCACAGCAAGGTCCACCTCCTAACACTATAGGGTCAAATTCCGTTCTTTGTTCAGCCCTCCAAGGAATTCCGCTTAAATCTAAAATATTTAAAATTTCTGTTGCTAAAAGTTCATAGGCATAACTTATTCCTAGGAGATCAAATTCTCTTAAAGGTTTTCTATAGTTAAGGCTTAAAAGAGGAATTTTTGAAGTTTTTAGTTCTTTTTCAAAGTCAGGAGCTACTGCAAAACAGAGGTCTGCAAGGTAATCGGAAGATTGGTTAACTAAGGAACTTAAAATAATTATCCCTAAGTGGGAACGCCCTATTTCATAAAGATCTGGATAGCAAAAACAAACTTTTAACTTAGTTTTTTCCCAGTCCTTTTTTAGAAAAAAGGGTTCTTCTCCTAAATATCTTGAAGGCTTACGAACCTTTATTAAAATGTCATAGGGATAATCCTTTTCCATGTTTTAAAATTTAATACATGTTTTACTTTTTAGGAATAGACTTAGCTGGGAGTAAAAATACTTGGGCAGTAAGTTTGGAGAAAGGAGAAAAGGGCTTAGCTCTTACACCAGTATTATCTTTAAAAAATTCTTCTTCTCCCAGTGTTATAACAGATTTGTTTGAAATTCTCTCTTTTTGTATGAAAAATAAAGTATTATCTGTAGCTATAGATGCACCTTTAAGTTTTTCCCTTTCTAATTCAACTGGTTTTAGGCTTTCAGATAGAAAGCTTAAGGAGCTTCTTCCTAAGAAAGCTAAAAATTGGGTAGTATCCTATCATGCTCTTATGGGTGTTCCTATTAGAGCGCTTCTTTTAGCTCAAGAAATTTCTCCTTACTGTGGAGCTATTCTTGAGACCCATCCTCGAGCATGTTTTTACTTGGCCTTGCCTGAAGATAAAAAATATTTAGCCTTCGAGTACAAGAAAAGAAATTTAAATGAGGAAGAAGAAAAATTTTTACTTAAGTTTTTTTTAGAAAAGTTTAAACTTAAAATTTCTTTCCCTTTTTCCTTTAAGGAGGGTATAATAGATGCTATTTTTTGTGCTTTAGTAGCTAATTTCTATTTTTCTTCTCCAGAAAGATTACTCTTTTTACCTTCCGAAGAGGGATTGAAAGGATTTGGACCTTTTGTTTTACTCTTTTAATTTTTAAAAGCTGTTTTAAAATGAAGGAAAAATAAAATCAAAGGGGCTGAAAACATCATGCTTTCTAAAATTCTAAGTTTTATTTCTAAGGATTTAGCTATTGATTTAGGAACAGCCAATACCTTAATCTATCTAAAGGGAAAGGGAATAATTTTGAAGGAGCCTTCAGTAGTAGCTGTAAGAGAGGATGGAAAATACAAGAAGGTTTTAGCTGTAGGAGAGGAAGCCAAAAAAATGGTTGGAAAAACCCCTGGGACTATAAAGGCTATTCGTCCTTTAAGGGAGGGAGTAATTGCAGATTTTGAGGTTACGGAGGCTATGATTAGGTATTTTATTCAGAGAGTTCATAACAGAGGTTATTTAGTAAAACCCCGGATTATTATAAGTGTTCCCTCGGGAACTACTCAAGTAGAAAGAAGGGCTGTTAAAGAGAGTGCTGAGAGTGCTGGAGCTCGAGAGGTTTATCTCATTGAAGAACCTATGGCTGCAGCTATTGGAGCAGGACTTCCTATCACTGAACCTATTGCTAATATGATTGTAGACATAGGTGGAGGAACCACAGAGGTAGCTGTAATTTCCTTAGGTGGCATAGTGGTAAGTCATTCTATAAAAGTTGCTGGAGATAAAATAGATGAAGCTATTCAGCAATATATCAAAAGAAGATATAATTTATTAATTGGAGAAGCTACCTCAGAACAAGTTAAAATTCAAATTGGAACAGTAATAGCTGAAGAACCTTATGAAGAAATGGAAATTAAAGGTAGAGATTTAGTAACCGGGATTCCTAAAACTATTGTGATCAATTCTAAGGAAATTCAAGAGGCTATTAAAGAACCTATAGAGTTAATTGTTCAAGCTATAAAACTGGTTTTAGAGGATACTCCACCAGAATTAGCGGCAGATATAGTAGATAGAGGAATTGTTTTAACCGGTGGGGGGGCACTCTTAAAAAATTTGGATAGATTAATTGAACGAGAAACAGGTTTAAAAGTAAAAATAGCTGAAGAGCCCCTAACTTGTGTAGCCTTAGGCGCAGGAAAAGCTTTAGAAGAAATTGAAAGACTGAAGGAAGTAATGGTAGATATTTAAAATCTTGAATTATTTTTAAAAAGCTTGTAGTAATAGAGAACCAATTTTACATAGTTTTGAGTCTCTGAAATAGGAGGAATACCCCTATAAAATCTAACTTTTTCTGGTCCTGCATTATAGGCTGCTAAACTTAAACTTAAATCCTTAAATTCATCTAAAAGATATCTTAAGTATTTAGCTCCTCCGTATATATTTTCAACCGGATCAAAGGGATTTTTTACTCCTACCAATTCAGCAGTGGAAGGAATAAGTTGCATTATTCCCATAGCACCCTTAGGAGAAACTGCCTGGGGATTAAAGTTAGATTCCACTTTAGCTACAGCTTTTAAAAGATAAGGATCAAGTTCGTAAAGAGAAGCTACCTTTTCAAAAAGAGAGTCTAATTCTTGTAAATTGTGATAGTAAAACTTAGAGAGGTTAAGGGAATTAGAAAGTTGGGCTCTTTTGTGGTTTTTAGTATTTTTAAGAGAATATCTAAGGTATAATTTACAATTTTTATGGATTATAAGGTTAGAATAAAAAATTTCTCCAGTTTCTGGATCTTCACATAGATAAATATTAGCTAAACTGATTTTTTTAAAAGAAAAGAGGAAAAATAAAAAGATAAAAAGGGAATTTATAAATATTTTACCAAACATTTTAAAATAAAATTTTACCATAGAGATGTATTTTTTGCAATTTTAAGAAATTTTGATAATTTTGGTAAAGTTCTCTTAGAGAAAGCTTAAATAAAGGGTGGATCCAATTTTCTGCAATTTCCAAAGAGGGCATCATCACAAAGGCTCTCAAATGGGCTTTAGGATGGGGGATTTTTAGAAAATTTTCATGGATAACATTTTTTTCATAAAGAATAATATCTATATCGATAAAACGATCTTCGTAGAGGTGATTAGTTCTTTTCTGTCTTCCCAGAAGGAATTCAATTTTTTTAATTTCTAAAAGAAGAGCCCAGGGAGAAAGGGAGGTTTTTATGATAAGTGAAAAATTGAGAAAATAATTAGAACTTTTGTATTCCATAGGTGGGCTTTCATAGAGATGGGAGATTTTTTCTATTTTTAAGGGAAGTTTATTTAGTAAAAAAAGAGCCCTCTTTAAAAAGGCTTCTCTTTCTCCTAAATTACTACCTAAATTTAATAAGGCTTTTTTTAAAGTTTCAGGGTAGAAATTCTCTGGAGAGCCTTTTTTAATTTTTCCTCCTCAACAGTTAAGGCTATTCTAAAATAGCCCTCTCCATACTTACCAAATCCTACCCCAGGGGTTACTACTATTCCCGTTTCATTTAAAAGCTTTTTGCAAAATTCTTGAGAAGAATAATTTTCAGGTGTTTTTACCCATAAATAAAAGGTGGCTGAAGGAATCTTAAATTTAAAGCCTAATTTCTTAAGTTCTTCAGTTAAAAAGTCTCTTCTTTTTTTAAAAGTCATTCTTATAGATGGGGTTAGGCTTTCTAAATTTTCTAAGGCAAAGGCTCCAGCTTCTTGAAGGGCTGTAAAGACTCCAGAGTCTACATTATTTTTAACCTTAGCTAAAGCAGAAATTAGAAAGCTATTTCCTATAGCAAAGCCAATTCTCCAACCAGTCATACAAAAAGTTTTAGATAGGCTGTGAAATTCTATAGCTCTCTCTTTAGCTTCATCTATTTCAAGAATACTTGGGGGAGGAGTTTCAAAGTATATTTCCACATAAGCAGCGTCATGAGCTACAATAAAATTATATTTTTTAGCTAATTTTATAACTTCTTTAAAAAATTCCTTAGAAGCTGAGGAGGTAGTAGGATTGTTAGGATAATTGAGCCATAAAATTTTAGTTTTTTGCAAAATATTGGAAGGAATACTTCCTAAATCAGGTAAAAATTCCCTTTCCCAAGTAAGGGGTAAATAATAGGGTATTCCATCTGTAAGAAGCGTTCCAAGATGATAAACAGGATAGGCTGGATCAGGGCATAAAACTATATCTTCAGGATTGACAAAAGCTATAGGAAAGTGGGCTATACCCTCTTTAGAACCTATAAGAGCTAAAACCTCAGTTTCTGGATCTAAGGTAATTCCAAACCTTTTTTTTATATAGTTAGCACAGGCTTTTCTATAAAAAAGACTTCCTGCATTTGAAGGATAACGATGGTGGGAGGGCTTTTCTAAAGCCTTTTTAGCAACTTCTACAATTTCTAAAGGAGTTGGCAAATCTGGATCTCCGATACCTAAATCAATAACTTCTACTCCTTCTTGAATTTTTTCTTGTTTAAGTTTGTCTAATTCTACGAATAGATAGGGAGGAATTTTTTTTAATCTTTCAGAGAGCTCCATATTTTTTCTCCTTTATCTTTCTCTTTTTCCTTCTATGAATTCTTGAACCATCTTTTTAGCTATATAATCGGGAAATTGTTGGGGGGGGTGTTTCATAGTATAGGCTGAAATAGAAATAAGAGGTCCTCCTATGCCACGATCTTTAGCAAGTTTTACACATCTTATGGCATCAATAGCTGAACCAGCTGAGTTAGGAGAATCTTCAACTTCCAGTCTTACTTCTAAAGAAAAAGGTACTCCACCAAAATGCTCCCCTTCTAATCTTATATAGGCTACCTTACGGTCCTTTAACCAAGGCACCCAATCCGAAGGTCCTATGTGAATATTTTCCCCTCCTATATCATAGGGAAGTAAACTGGTTACAGCTTCGGTTTTAGAAATTTTTTTAGTTTTTAAGCGATTTCTTTCTAACATATTTAGAAAATCGGTATTTCCTCCAAAATTAAGCTGATAGCTTCTTTTTAAAGGGATACCTCTATCTACAAATAATTGAACTAAAGCTCTGTGTAGTATAGTGGCTCCTAATTGAGATTTGATATCATCTCCCACTACAGGGATATGGTTCTTTTCAAATTTTTGAGCCCATTCTGGATCAGACACAATGAAAGTAGGCATAGCATTGACAAATCCAACTCCTGCTCTTAAACAAGCTTCAGCATAAAAACGTGCAGCTTCCTCAGCTCCTACTGGAACATAATTAATCAAAACATCAGCTTGGGTTTCCTTTAAAACAGCAATCACATCCTCTAATTCATCTTCTTTCTCCGGAGAGATAACAAAGGTTTTATCCTCTGGAAATCGAGTCATATGAGAAGCTACCCCATCTAAAACCTTTCCCTTTCTAACTTTTACTCCTAAATAGGGTACTTCTTTATAAAAAATAGTTGTGCAATTAGGGGGATTGAAAATAGCTTCCGAAAGATCCTTTCCCACCTTTCGAACATCAATATCCCAAGCAGCAACTAATTCAATGTCATAGGGCTTATACCCTCCCACCTCAGGTAACATGATTCCTTCTATATTTTGAAGGTCCCCTTTTTCCTTATAGTAAAAGATTCCCTGGACTAAAGAGCTGGCACAATTTCCTACTCCCACTATAGCTAACCGGACCCTTTTAGACATATCTACCCCCTTTAAAATATCCCTTTAAACTTACCATAAAACTTTTTATTATCAATTAATTAAGATTGGAAAATTATTTTAGGTTCCTTAAATTTTATTACCAGAGCCCCTGTTACATACTCCTCAGGTAAAAGACTAATAATTCTTACTCCTTTAGTAGCTCTTCCTTGAGAGGGAATTTCCTCCTCCTTCATTCTTATAACCTTACCTGAGCTTGCAAAAATAATAACTTCATCCTCAGGAAGTAAAATTAAACTACCTGCTAAAACTCCTGTCTTTTCATTTAGTTGATGAGCTATTAAACCTTTGCCTGCTCTTCCCTGAATTCTAAATTCTGTAAGAGGCGTTTTTTTACCATATCCCTTAGTGGTAATAGTAAATAGATTTCCTTCCTCTTCAGTTTTTAATAAATTTAAAACCCTATCTTCATGGTCTAATTTTATTCCCATAACTCCTTCTGAGGTTCTTTTCGTGCTTTTTAAGGCTTCCTCTTTAAGATGAAGAGCTAAACCCTTTTTAGTTACAATAATCAAAGAGTCTTTACCTGAAGTAAGAACTCCTCCCTTTAGATAGTCTTCTTTCCTCAGAGTAATTACTAAAAGTCCGTTCCTTTTCAAATTTTTAAATTCTTCCACTTCCATTTTTTTGATTACACCCTGAGCAGTAATTAGAATAAGAAATCCCTTTTCAGCAACTGGAAGTAAAAAGGCTAAATTTTCTTCTATGTAGGGAACTATATTTTTAATATGGGTCCCTTTAGAACTTTTACTAAAGTAGGGTATTTTTTGTAAATCTAAGGGATAAACCTTTCCCTTTTCAGTAAAAATCCATAAATTCTGGTTGGAGCTAACTTGAATAGCTGTTTTTAGTCTTTCTTCTAAGGTGAAAGCTAAACTTCCTTTGCCTCCTCGTTTTTGAGGAGAAAATAGGCTTAGTGAAAGCTTTCTTATGTAGTTCTCTTCACTTACTAAAATTAAAACTTCCTGATAAGGAAGTTTTTCTTCTGAGATAACAATTTCATCATCCTTTTCAAGAATTTGAGTTTTTCTTTTATCTCCAAATTTTTCTTTGATTTCCTTAAGTTCTTCTTCTATAACTGTAATTAAGGTTGGCTCGTGGGAAAGAATTTTTTCATAATAACTAATAGCTCTTTTTAATTCTTCATATTCTAAAAAGATTTTTTCTCTCTCTAAAGCTGTAAGTCTTTGAAGTCTTAAATTGAGAATTTCTTGAGCTTGAATTTCGGTAAAGTTAAATTTTTTAATTAATTTTTCTTGAGCATCCTTAGGACTTTGAGCTTTTTTAATAAGTTCAATGATTTCATCTATGTGAGACAGGGCTTTAAGGAAACCTTCTAAAATATGGACTCTTTCTTTAGCTTTTTTTAGTTCATAATGGGTTCTTCTTAAGATAACCGTTTTTCTCCAGTTTAAAAAATGTTGCAGAAGGTCTTTTAAAGTTAGAATTTCTGGTTTTCCGTGAACCAAAGCTAACATAATAATACCAAAGGTAGTTTCTAAAGGAGTTAATTGATAGATTTTTTGAACTAAACTATGAGGAGCAGAAGTCCACTCTTTTTTAACTTCTACTACTATTCTAATTCCTTCTTTATCTGATTCATCTCTTACTTCAGAAAGACCCTCTATTTTTTTATTTTTTATTAGTTCAGCTATCTTTTCTACTATTTTGGCTTTACTCACTTGATAGGGAAGTTCAGTAAAAACAATTTTTAACCTATCTCGTTCTTTCTCCAACTTATATTTAGCTCTAAGTTTTATTAAACCTTTGCCTGAGGTGTAAGCTTTTTTAATTCCATCTATGCCTATTATATAAGCACCGGTAGGGAAATCTGGTCCTTTTATAAAGTTCATTAAATCTTCGTTAGATAAATTTGGGTCTTTTAAAAGAGCTAAAAGAGCTTCTATTACCTCTGAAAGGTTATGAGGAGGAATATTAGTTGCCATTCCCACTGCAATGCCTGAAGAACCATTGATAATAAGGTTAGGAATTTTGGAAGGTAATACTATAGGTTCTTTTAAAGTGTTGTCGTAGTTAGGCATAAACTCTACGGTTTCCTTTTCTATATCAGCTAAGAGTTCGTGAGCTATACGAGCCAGTCTTACTTCCGTATACCTCATAGCCGCAGGAGCATCCCCATCTACAGAACCAAAATTTCCTTGTCCATCAATGAGGGGATATCTCATAGTAAAATCTTGAGCCAGTCTTACTATAGCTTCATATACCGGAAGATCTCCATGGGGATGATATTTTCCGATTACTTCTCCTACAATTCTGGCACTCTTTTTATAAGGTTTATTCCAATCATTTCCCATTTCATACATGGCATAAAGAATTCTCCTTTGAACTGGCTTTAGCCCATCCCTTACATCAGGTAAAGCCCTTCCTACAATCACACTCATAGCATAATTGAGATAGGACTCCTTAAGTTCTTCCTCTAAGGGAACTACAATGAGTTCACCCATAAATTTAAAGGGCACCTCCTCTTTTAAACTCTGTCTTTAAAAGTTCTAATCCTTCGGTAATTTGCTCCCTTACTATTAAGGAAAGTTTGTCCTTTTCTTTAAAAGTAAAAGAGGAAGTTTCTATAGGTTCACCTATAAAAACCTTAACTTCCTTTTGAGAAGTTTTAAACCAAATCTTACCCTTGGGTAAAATTTTAATAGTTCCCCAAATAGCTAAAGGAACCACCTTAGATTTTGTCTTTAAAGGAATTAAAAATCCTCCCAATTTAAAGGGTAAAAGTTCTCCGGTTTTAGAACGGGTTCCCTCTGGAAAAATAATAAGGGAATAGCCTTTCTTAAAGGTTTCTATGCAGGCTAAAATACTTTTTAAACCATCCTTAGGGTCCTTTCTTTCTACAGGAAGATATCCTAAAGCTTTTATAGCCCACCCAAAAAAGGGAATGTTAAATAAACTTCTCTTGGCTAAGAACCTAATTTGATAGGGTTTTAGCACCTTTTCTAAAACGGGTATATCAAGTTGACTCTGATGATTGACCATGAAAATATACCTTTCTTTATCTGAAAGTTGAGTTTTAGAAAACACCTTTATTTTTACTCCTAAGAGAAAGAGTAAAACCTCACACCAAAAAGTGGCTATAAAATGCCTACGGGTTATGATAGCTAATAGGCTAAGAGGAGGAACAGTAATAATTACAAAGAGGTAAACTAAGAGATTTCTTATAATTTCCTCTATTTTTAAAAACATCCTTTCAATAAAGGGTTAAAAAGTTTCTAAGAATTAAGATTCCCTCTGGCAAATCATCTCTTTTAAAATCCCACTCTAAAGGGGGTTTATTCCATTTTTTCCAGGCAGAAAGAGAAGTTCCTATAGATTCAGGATGAAACTGTACTCCTTCTAAGGGATGGTATTTATGTTTTATAGCCATAATCTCTCCGTCTTCTGCTAAAGCCGTGATTTCAAATTCCGAAGATAAAGTTTTTATATCTATAGCTAAGGAATGGTAACGCATTCCATAAAAGGGATTGGGAAGATTAGTGAAAACCCCTTTACCTGTATGGGAGATAAGAGAAACCTTTCCGTGCATAAGCCTTTTAGCTCTTACTATTTCTGCAGAAAAAGCTTGCCCGATACATTGATGTCCTAAACAAACTCCTAAGATAGGAATTTTTCCTGAGAAATATTTAATAACTTCTACAGAGATACCAGCTTCCTTAGGAGTACAAGGACCGGGAGAAATAATGATATGGGTTGGATGAAGGTTTTCTATATGTTTTACACTTAGAGCATCGTTTCTAAAAACTAAGATCTCTCCTTCCCACAATTTTTGAATCATAACTCCTACTAACTGAACCAAATTATAAGTAAAAGAGTCATAATTATCTATAACTAAGACCTTTTTTGTTTTTTTCATAAAAAATACCCCTTTCCAAAAAGCTCTAAGGCTCTTTTCATTCCTTGAGCTTTGCTTACAGTTTCTTGATACTCCCTTTCTGGGACAGAATCAGCTACAATTCCTGCTCCGGCTTGTAAATAAAGAGTTTTTCCTTTTTGAAAAAGGGTTCTAATGGTAATACAAAAATCCATATTTTGAGAAAAACCAAAATATCCTACAGCTCCCGCATAGGGACCTCGGTTAGTTTTTTCAAGTTCGGCAATAATTTCCATAGCTCTTATTTTGGGAGCTCCAGAGACAGTTCCTGCAGGAAAGGTAGCAGCAAAAACTTCAAACATATCTTTTCCTGCCCTTAAACTTCCTCTTACTCCAGAAACTAAATGCATTACATGGGAATATTTTTCAATAACCATCAATTCATAAACTTCTACACTTCCATATTTACAAATTCTTCCCAAATCATTTCTTCCTAAGTCAACTAACATTATATGCTCTGCTAATTCTTTTTCATCTTTTTTAAGTTCTTCTTCTAAAGCTTTATCCTCTTCTTCTGTTTTTCCACGAGGACGAGTGCCTGCAATAGGGCGAGTTTCTACTAAATTATTTTCTAATCTTACTAAGATTTCAGGGGAAGAACCAATTAAAATTTCATCTTCCAATTTTAAAAAAAACATATAAGGAGAAGGATTAACCTTCCTTAAAGCTCTATAAAGAAGAAAGGAAACCTGAGGATTTTCTAAAATTTCGTCTTCCAATCGAAATCTTTGAGAGAGAACTACTTGAATTACGTCTCCTTGAGAAATATACTCTTTAGCTCTTTTAACCATCTCTAAAAAGGTTTCTTTCTCTATTTCAGGTTCAAAAAAAAGTTCCTTTTTTATAGGTTCTATGGTAAAGTTTGTTTTTTTAAGATGATTTAAGAGATTTAAAAGTTTTTCCTTTTTATTTAAATAAAGCTCTTTAGAAAAACCTTCCTCTTTACGGGCTAAACATACTAACTTGATAGTATGAAGAAGGCGGTCATAAATTATTAAAACTTCTGGAAAAAGAAAATGAAAGAAATGGAATTCTAAGAAGTTTTCAGAAATAGGAATACGAGGTTCAAAAAAATGAACCATTTCATAGCCTACAAATCCAACCGCTCCTCCCCAAAACCTTGGTAATTCCTTTATAAAAGGAATAGTATATTGATAGATAAACTCTTTTAAATATTTCCAGTTAGATAGAGCTTTATCTTTAGAACTTTTAAGGATAAAAAAGGGATCTAAACCTAAAAAACTGTAGCGAGCCCATTTTTCAGTTCCTTCTAAGCTTTCTAAAAGAAAAATATAGTCTTGATTTTTAAATATCTTATAAAAAAGTGAAATAGGGGTTTCTAAATCCGCAGGTATTTCAACATATACAGGGATCAGCGTATAACTTTCTGCCAAGTTTAAAAATTCTTTTAAAGAAGGTTTTACTTCTACAAAGTAGGAACTCATGGGTAAATAAATTCTTCCTTTAATTTAGGAATTAATTTTTCCAAGGAAATTTTTTCTTGCGTTCCTTGAAGCATGTCCTTAAGCAAGACTTTTCCTTCTTTAATTTCTTCTTCTCCCAGAATGAGAACCTTCTTACTTGAAAGTTTATCAGCCTCTCTTAATAGGGCTTTTAAACTTTTTTCTTCATAAAGTACCTCTACCTTTAAATCCGCTTCTCTTAAAGCCTCAGCCAGTTTTAATCCTTCATTAAATTGTTCTCTTCCTAAAAGAGCTATAAAAACTTGAGGAGAAAGCCTTTCTAAAAAGGTTTGGGGGTT
The DNA here is from genome assembly GCA_025062245.1 of Thermodesulfobacteriaceae bacterium. Lineage (GTDB taxonomy): Bacteria > Desulfobacterota > Thermodesulfobacteria > Thermodesulfobacteriales > Thermodesulfobacteriaceae > Thermodesulfobacterium. The sequence goes on from JANXAD010000002.1 coordinate 44,733, forward strand.
CAAATACTGAGATATACATAGTTCCCATCTCTCAATTCCTATGGCAAATCCAATAGCTGGTAAAAAAGGCCCTCCTAATTCCTCTAATAATTTATCGTATCTGCCCCCTGCGCAAACCGTATCTTGAGCCCCCAGCCCTTTTCCTTTAATTTCAAAAATAGTGCGAGTGTAATAATCAAGACCTCTAACTAAATAGGGGTTTAAAACATACTTAAGATCTAAAAATTCTAAAAGTTCCTTTAATTCCTTAAAATGAAGTTCACAATCTTCACACCAAAACTTATGAATAGGCTCAAGTTTTTGAATTTCCGTTTGGCAGTTTGGATTTTTACAGTCTAAAATTCTAAAAGGATTGCGTTCTAATCTTTGCTGACAGGTATTACAAAGAAGATTTTGACTATCCTTCAAAGAGGATAAAAGATAGTTCTTATAATTAGGACGACACTTTTCACAACCCAAGGAATTTATCTCTAAGGTAAAAAGATTTTTAATTTCTTCATCTTCAGAAAGATCTTTCAGTGGAGAGTACAAAATTTTTAAACCCATTTTAATTAATTCTACCTCATACCAAGGGGTTAGATTTCCAAAAAGTTCTACATCTATTTGATAGAACTCTCTAAGTCTTCCCTTTTGTGGTCTTTCATGTCTAAACATAGGGCCAATAGTAAAAAACTTCAAAGGTTTAGGTCTCATAAAAAGACCGTTTTCAATAACCATTCTACAAATTCCTGCTGTAGCTTCAGGGCGTAAGGTTAGAAATTCTTGATTACGATCCTGAAAGGTGTAAGTTTCTTTTTGAACAATATCGGTAACCTCTCCAATAGATCTTATAAATAACTCAGTTTTTTCTAAAATAGGAATTTTTACTTCTTGATAGTTATATTTTTTTAAAATCGCTTTAGCTAAGTCTATGAGATGCTCATACCTTATAAATTCTTCAGGTACCCAGTCTTTGAATCCTCTTACAGATTGAAATTTCATGAAGCATATTTTATCACGAAAGAAAAAAAATTTAAGCTTTTAAAAGTTTTTTATGGTAATACTCCATTCTCCATCATTTATTAAGACTACTTTTTCTACTCTAAATCCTTTTTTTCTTACTACTTCAGGGACATCTTGAGTGGCTGCTGGGCAGTCCACTAATAAATCCATATAACTTTGAGGAGGAAGTTTCTCGAGGAGGTTTTCTATAGCATACTTTGGATAGGGGCACATCCATCCCCTCATATCTATTTGATAATAATTCTCCTTAATTTTGCCTATTTTAATTTCCTTCATTTTTTACCCTCCATCCAAAGGATAAATAGATAAAAAAGAAAGAGAAAACTGTAGATTAATAAGAAACTTCCTAACCAACCAATGGTATCAGGTAAAAATATAGAGGGTCCATAAATCCAACCCTGTCCAACTTTATAGCCATAAATCCCTGTCCAAGCTCCAGAGGTTAAACATCCCACGATAAGGGCCATCCAAGAACGGGTATAACCTTCACCACTTCTTACCAAAATACCTACCCCACAACCTCCAGCCAAAACCATTCCAATTCCAAAGATAATTCCTCCTATTAGATTGTGCCATCCTGCAGGAAAAACCATGTGGTAAGGTTGATATCCTTTACTTTTAAGGAAAGCAAAACCAATGGCACTTATGGCTATACTTATTATAATATATTTCATTAACTTTCCATTATAGGAGGCGGTAATTTCTCTGAAAGCAGCTACAAAACAAATTCTTGAACGTTGAAAGATAACTCCAAAAATAACTCCAAAAAGAAAAAGTCCCGTATGTAAGGCTAAATTGTAATAATAATAGGTTAGAGCTATAAGGAAAATAAGAGCTAATAAAATTATTCCCCAAATAGGCTGGGTTGAATTCTTAGGTTTTAAAGGTTCCACCTCGGAAGCTGAATGGAAGTCAACTTTTTCTAAAGCTTTATTTAATTCTATTCTTAGAAATTTAGTTCCTATATAGGCACCGAACAAAAGTCCTATACCTGACAAAGGACCACTCAAAGAAAAAGCCATGGTAGCTACCCAAAATCCACCTACATTACAAGGAGGCATTAAAACAGTTCCCAGGCCCATTAAAAAACCTCCCAGGATTGCCCAAAAGTAACCTTCTAAATTCTCCTTTCTAAACTTAAATTCTCGGTTTAAAAGAGCTACCCCCAGAGCACCTAAAATAATTCCAAAGTCTAAAAGACTATGGGGATCTAAATAGGGTAACTTTACGGGAATAGCTGGGAAAGGAGCTTCTATGTTCCAGCCAAGTAGATTATAAAGCCAAGTTCCCCACATAGCCATCTGAGGAAAAACACCTAAAGCTCTGGCATAAATAAACATATAAAGATTAGTAAGGCTTAAAAATAAAATCCCTATCCATACTGGCCAAGGTTCTAAGAGAATTTTAGATACCCATCCCCAAAATCTCATTTTTAGAATCCTCCTCCTGCAATTTTTAGTTTTTAACTTCTGCAATTTTTTAGTTTTTAACTTTTAAATTCCTTTTTTACAAATAAAAAATTTAAATAAATAGGAAATTTTTTATAAAGGAATTAAAAAAATTAAAAACCTGAGCTTTTTGTTGATCTAGTTTTAGTTTTTGGATAAAATAAAGAGGAAGTTTAAAAATTCTTCGGGGGTTAATTTATGGCCCAAATAGGGGTAGTTTTAACCAGTTCTGATGAAGAAAGTTTTTATAATGCTTTGAGATTCTCTGTAGTAGCTTTAGAAGAAGGGCATAAAGTAGAGATTTTTGCTATGGGAAAGGGTGTAGAAGCCTTAAATAGTGAAAATATAAAGATTTTAACCCTTATGCGGGAAGTTTTAGAAAGGGGAGGAAAAATCGTAGCTTGAGGGGCTTGTGCAAGAGCCAGGGGGCTCTCCTTATCTACTGAAGCCAGCATGTTTGATTTTTATGAACTGATTATAAAAAGTGAAAAATTGGTTTTTTTCTAATTAGAAAAAATTTATTTTCTCTTAACCCTGTCTCAAAGATTAAAAGTGTAAAATGTATAAGCTTCGTCTCCTTAGGCTTAAGGTTATAGAGTTTTACGATAAATATGGCACTGAAGCTACTAAAGCTGCCTTGAGAGTTTCAAAAACCCCTATATATAAGGAAAGACCTTTAGAGATAGTGGTAAGCTTGAATCACTTATATCTGAGTTAAGAGCACCAAAAAGGAAAAAACAAAGATGTGAAGAGCTAAAGTAGTGGAATTTATTTTGCGGTTTAGGAAAGAGAGCCCTCGGTTAGAGTAGGTAAAGTTAAAAAAGTATTTCGAGGGAATAGTTATATTAAGAATTAAAGAGGAACCTTGGAGTAGGGTTTTATAGAGTATAGAGGGGAAAAGTTGTTTTAAGATTTAGAGAACTTTAACAGGGCACAATCCCAATCCTATGGTCTCATACATGTAAAATGCTAACTTCTCTAAAGTATGATATAATGTAAAAAAAGGTTTAAAAATGAAAATAGTTAAATTTTCTTTGGAAAAATTTTCTGATAATTTACTGATTTTAATTCTTTTATTTTTTTGTATTTTTTTTCGTATCATTATGCTAAATCATACTTTTAGTATTAATCAAGACGGAATTATTTATATCTATATGGCTCAAAAATTATGGGAAATAAATTTAAAAGAAATTTTTTCCTGTGAAATTTTTACCTTGGGTTTTCTTTATTCTTTAAGTATTGCAATTTTATATACATTATTACATAATTGGGAACTTAGTGGTAATTTAACTTCTATTTTTTATTCATCTTTTTCTGCCTATCCTTTATTTAAAATCTTAAGGTTTAATTTATCTAAAGATTATTCTTTTTTATTATGTTTTTTTACTTTAAATTTATCCTATATTATTAAACAAAGTGTTGATGTAATAAGAGATCCAGCTTATTGGTTTTTCTTTCTTTTTGGTATTTATTTTTTATTAAAAAGTTTACAAAATTTTAAACATTTAGGATTTTATTTTTTCTTAAGTGTTTTGTTTTTTTTGTTAGCTTCTATTAATCGAATTGAAGGATTATTATTACTATCTCTTTCTTCTATTTTTTATTTATATTATTTTCATAATAATAAATTGAAAATATTTTATTTTTTGGTAATTCTTATTCTTTTTTCTTTACAAATTTTATTAATGTTTCTTTTTTTTCCTTCCTTTTTTGTTTATTTGAAACACAAAATTAATTTAGAAGTTTTATTTAGAAATTATAAATATTTTTACGATGAATTAACTAATTTATATTTATCTACTAATAATTTTTTTTGGATATACTTAAGAATTTTATTACCTTTTTTACCTATTTTATTTTTTATTTCTTTTACTATTAAAACTTATAATTTATTATTCCCTTTTTTAATTGTTGGAATTAAAAATTTTTTTGAAAAAGAAAATAAAAATTTAATTATAAAATACTTTTTCTTTCTTTTTATAGGTTATTCTTTATTATTATTGTTTTGGTCGTTTACTTATAATTATTTATCTAAAAGATATTTTATTCCCTTACTTTTTATAGGATTACCTTTTATAGGATTAGGAATTAAGAATTATATTGAAAATAAAAAGTTATTTCTTTTTAAGTATCTTATTTTTTTAATATTTTCTATTTTATTTCTTTCTATTATTTTAACTATTTTTTCTAATAGAAGAAAAGATGAATTAGTTTATAAAAAAATTGCTTATACTATTAATCAAATAGAAAATAATCATTTAAATCCAATTATAATTGCTACAAATAATAAAAAAATTAACTTTTATATAAACTTAGAAAGAAAACCTCACATATGTCCCACCCAATTGATCAGTCCTGAAAGATTTTTCCAAGAATGTAAGGCTAAATATTTAATACTTTCTGAAAAGGAACAGAGTTTACTGGCCAGTAACTTAGGTTTTTCAAAAATAAAAAAAATTTTAGAAGTTGAAGGTTGGGGAATTTTTATATGTCAGAAATAAAGTTTTCTATAATAATTCCTACCTATAATAGAATAAATCAGGTAGTTGAAGCAATTGACTCAGCTTTAAATCAAATTTGTAATTCTTCTTACGAAGTTATAGTGATAGACGATGGTTCCACCGATGGAACAGAAAAATTTTTGAGTGAATATCAAAAAAAGGTTTCAAATTTTAGATTTTTAAAACACGAAAAAAATAGGGGAGTAGCTGTAGCCAGAAATACCGGAATTAAAATTGCTCAAGGGAAATATCTTTTATTTTTAGATTCCGATGATCTCTTGCTTCCTGATGCTTTGAAAACCTTTGAAAAAGGAATAGAGCTTTTTCCAGATGGAGAGGTATTTATAGGAAAAATAATTAAAGAGAGTTTAGATAAAAAAAGAAAGATAGGAATTTTGCCTAAATTATCTAATAATAGTAAAAAGAATTTAAAACTCTTCTTAAAGAAAAAAATTCCCATAGTAGCAGGAAGTTTTATAGTAAAAAAGGATATTATAGAAAAAAATCTCTTTCCTGAAAAATTGAGGTTAAGAGAAGATTTTCCTATTTATGGATATTTAATTTGCCTATGTAAGTGTTATGTTTTAGATAAACCTGTGGTAATTATAAGAGAACATCTTCATCGTTTAAGGAATGATACTGAACTTTTAATTCAAAGAAACCTTCTTCCTTTACAAATATTATATGAAAAACTTCCTTCAGAATTTCAAGCTTTATATTCTTTGGCTTTATCAAGAGAATATCTATCTATTTTTAGATCCTTTTATCTTCTTAAAGAATACAAAAAAGCAATTGCATATTATCATAAAGCTATTAAAATCTATCCTTTCAATCTTTTTTGTTTATCTTATCTTAAAAAATATTTAAAAAGTTTAATAAAATCTTTATGAAATTAGCTCTTATAGCTCAGAGTTTTGAAGAATTTAAAGGAGGAGCTGAGAGATTTTCCTCGGAGCTTGCCCGTTATTTAATTAAAAAAGGAGTTGAAATTAAACTTTTGGCTAGGAAAATTGAACCCTTAGATCTAAAACCTTATGGTATAGAAATTAAAATTCCTAAAAAACCTCCCAGCTTTAGAATTTTAACTTTAAGTTATCTTGGGGTTTATTTAGCCAAGAAATGGAAAGCCGATAGAATTTTTGCCATGATGCCTTTACCAGAAGCAGATTTTTACTGGCTTGCTGGAGGTGTTTATAAGTATTGGTTAAAAATAAATTTTCCTCAAACTATAAAAAGAATAACAGGATGTCTTTTAAGACCACATTTTTTAATAAATGTTTTTCTTCAAAATAAATGCTTTACTTCTCCCCATCTTAAAAAAATTATTACTATTTCTGAGCTTGAAAAAGAAATAGCTATGAAGATTTTTAACCTTCCTGCTGACAAGTTTATAGTTATACCTAATGGTGTAGATTTTACTCGTTTTAATCCTTTAGTTAAAACCCAAAATGAAATTTTTCGAAAAAAGTTTGGAATACCCGAAAAGGCTAAAATTGTTTTTTTTAGTGGAAACAATTTTAAAAGAAAGGGACTTGAAACTCTTATGAAAGCTTTAGCCAGAATTAAAGATTCTGAAGAGTTATATCTATTAATTGCAGGAAAGGATAAGACTGAATACTTTCTTGAACTTTCTAAAAAATTGAAAATAAATAATAAAGTAAAATTCTTAGGATATGTAAGGGAGATAGAAAAACTTTATGGCCTAGCAGATGTTTTTGTTTTTCCTTCAAAATATGATTCCTTTGCCAGCGTGGTTATAGAAGCCATGGCTTGTGGAGTTCCGGTTATTACTACTAAAACTACCGGAGCAAGTATGTTAATAGAACATGGGAAAGAGGGTTTTATCTTAGAAAAATGGGATGACGAAGAAAATTTAGCTAAGTATATTTTAGAAGTTTTAAAGTACTCTAAGGAAATAGGGTTTAAAGCCTATCAAAAAGTTTTAAATTATTCCATAGAAAGCTGTTTTGAAAGATATTATCAAGTTTTAACAAGTTGATGAAAAAAAATTATCAATTTGTAGAAATTGAAAATCTTAAAATTAATTTAAATTCCTTAGAATTTTTTAAAGTAAATAATCTTTTAAGTTTTGAGAAATTGTGGAGTTTACCCAATAGTTATTTTTACTACAACAAAAGATATAGAACCATAGAAGCTTATCAATTAGATAATCTAAGATTTTATATTAAAAAATACGAAGACCATTTAAAAGAAGCAGAAACAGAATGGAAAAATCTTATTTTTTTATGGAAAATGGGATTTCCTACCCTTGAACCTTGGATTTTTGGAAAAACTAAAAATAAAGCTCTTATAGTTACCGAAGAACTTCCTTATCCTTCCCTTTTAAAACTTTTAAAGGAAAAGTCTATCCAAACTGAAATAATTTTTTTGAAATTTTCTAAATTTTTAGCTTGTTTTCATGAACATAATCTTTTTCACCAAGATTGTTATTTAGGACATTTTTATTATGATATAAAACAAGATGTTTTTTATATTATGGATGTAGCTCGCGTAAAGCATAATCCCATGCTAAAAATAAAATATTTAATAAAAGACTTAGCCCAAATACAATATTCTTTTATAGAATTATTTCAAGAAAAAACTTTATATTGGTGGAAATTTTTTTGGAAAGAATATAATAAAAACAGAAAAAAAAAGTTAAATAATTTGATTCAATTTTTAATAAATAAAAAATCTCTTTTAATTCAAAAACATACTCAAAAAGTAATAAAAAGAGGTGGAGAAAAAGTTATAACTTATTACTCTGACAATCATTTATAATAATATGAGAACAATTGAAGTTTTAAAAGAAGGAAAAGGAAGAAAAATAGAAGTAGAAAGAAATAGTCAATTTTTATATAAATCTGGTTCTATTTTTAAAATTTTAAAAGAATGGTATAATTTGAAAAAGGCTTTTCAATTAAAATTAAAAGTTCCCCATCCTATCAAATTTGTTAGACTTTCTCTTTTTAAAGCCCAAATAGTAATGTCTTACATAGAAGGTAAAACCTTAGAAGAGTTAATTCCAAATTTAAAATATATAGAAAAATTAAGAATAGCTAATGAATTGGGTAAAATGCTTAGGATTTTAAATAATCAAAAATTATGTCATCAAGATTTACACAAAGGAAATATAATTGTTAGCAAGGACAATGAAATTTTTTTATTAGATTGGTATAAACTAAAGAAATATTTAACTAAAAATAAAGCTCAAATTAATCAAATGATAACTCTTTATGGATCATTCATAAAGGAATTGAATTTAAAATTGATTTTGTCCTTTTTAAAAGGATATTTTGGTAATTATAAACAAGCAAAAAAATTTATTGAATGTTTTGGTACATATATACAGCAACAAGGAATTAAAAAAATAATAAAAATTTTAAAAAAAGAAGTGACTAATTTAGAAAATGAAAGAAGATTTAAAAAAATATATTTTAAAAATTGGAAAGGATATATTTCCATTAGAACAAATGGAATAAATTATGAAAAAGAAATTTTACATTGGTTAAAACACTATCAAGAAGATAATATAATTTTAGGTGAGATTTTAAAAAACGGTAGATCTTCTTTATTAGTTAAATATAACGATCTTTGTTTTAAGTTATTTAAAAGAAGAATTCATAAATTAAAAGGATTGAAAGATGTCTTTTTGTATATAATAAAAAGTAACAGAGTTAGAAAATCCTTTTTTAATTCTTATTTATTTTTTTTTATTACTCATTTTACTCCCGCTCCCCTTGCTTTTTTTGAAAATAAAAAAGGTGAAGGATTACTTGTTACCTATTATATAAAAAATTCTTTAAATTTTGCTAAATTGTTAGATAACCTTTCTAATCAAGAAAGAAAAAGATATATCAATAAACTTTTAAAATGGTATAAAAAAGTTTTAAATTATAATTTTATAACTAAAGATCCTAATCTAAGAAATTTTTTAATTGACTCTAATAATATATGGTTAGTTGATACTTTAGATATTATTTATACCGATAATCCTCAAAAAAAAGAAAAAAGTTTAAATAAGTTGTTTCAAAATTTAAAGTATTATATTTAAAGTATTATATTTAAAAATTAGTTTTTTAAAAAATGAGAATATCTTTGATTATAACAACCTATAATAATCCTATATTTTTGAAAAAGGTTTTACAAGGGGTCTTAAATCAAACTTTATTACCTTATGAAGTAATAGTGGCAGATGATGGTTCTACTGAAGAAACTTTTAAAGTTATTAGAGAATACCAAGAAGTTTTTCCTATACCTCTATTGCACGTATGGCATGAAGATTTAGGCTTTAGAGCCGCCAAAATAAGAAATGAAGCTATTAAATTAGCTTCAGGAGAATATATGGTTTTTTTAGATGGTGATTGTATACCTGATAAAAACTTTATTCTGGATCATTTAATTTTATCTGAAAAAGGATATTTTGTTCAAGGAAAACGAATCCTCTTAGACTCTAAAATTTCTCAAAAATTTGATTTTGAAAGTATAAAATCCTTTTATAAAAAGTTAATACTTTTTTTCTCACCCCATATATCTAATAGACATCACCTAATTAGACTATCCATTTTTCCTTCCTTTAAAAATCAGAAAATTAAAGGTATAAAAGGTTGTAACTTAGGAATATTTAAAAAAGACCTCATAGCGGTAAATGGATTTAATGAAGATTTTATGGGATGGGGAAGGGAAGATACGGAATTAATAATAAGATTATATAAGTATGGATTAAAGAGGAAAGAGCATCCCTTTAAAGCCATATGTTTTCATCTTTGGCATCCACCTCAGTCTAAGGAAAATTTATATAAAAATGAACTTTTACTTAAAAAAACCTTACAAAGTAGGGAATATTTTTGTTCTAATGGAATAATTAAAAAACCATTCTTTTAAAAATCTTCCTAACTAAAACTTAGAGCCCTTTTATTTTTTACTTCAGTTATTTCTATCCTATCCTCAGAGTTAATCACAAAAATTTTAAATTTTGAAATTTTGAGAGGCCCTAAAATTTGGACACTTAAAATATTAGGGTGTGAGAATTTTTTTCAGGTACTCTATATCCTAACGAAAAAGGTATCCTATCTCTGTTATAGCTTCTTATCCATTCGTTTATTCTACACCTTGCTGAAATTAGATCAATAAAAAGCTCTCTATCCAAACACTCTCTCCTTAAAACCCTGTGAAAACTCTCTAAAATCCAGAAGCCTTCTCCTACTTTCAAGATGCTCATGAATAAAATCTAAAGCCCCAAGAGTTTTCCTGCCAAATTTGCCCCTACCCCTCTAAAAAGTTCCCCTCTCCTCTTATTACGATGTCTCTTCTTTTAAAATATTTATACCTGTTAAAATTCTCTTTTCGCCATATCCTCAAAACCTTCTTGTGGTTAAACTCTTGCCCCTCCTATTTTAAAAGAAGGGTTATCTTCTTATATCCATAAGAGGGATAACTTAAAAAACTTTTCTTCAGGTTTTTTGATCTTTTTGAGACTATAATAAAAAGTTGAAGATGCAAGAGAGAATCTCTTAAGGATAGCTCTAAGAGATAAACTTTGAGGTATAACTATAGTAATAGCTTTTGGGGTTAAAAGAAGGTTTTAAGTTTTTATGCTTCTTTGGAGGATAGGCCTCTATATGTTTCCAACGGTAGATCCTTTATTCTGAGAGGCCACATTTTACCCTAACCTTCAAGGTGTCCAAAAAATGGGGAGCAATCCACCCTACAGTAAATTTTAAGTTTAAAAGTTTACCGAGTTATTTATCTTCTAAGGAGTGTGAGTTAAAATACTATGAAGATTATAAAAAAAACTACTAATTGGAAGGCTAAAAGGTTTTCACAAAAGGGAGGCCAAACAGTTTTTAAATAAAATATGAAAAAAATAAGGAGTTTGAGAAAGATGGGGAAATTAGGTTAATTCTTATTAGTTCTTTGAGTTTAATTCGGGTGCCTTTGGCTTTTATGTTTTTTCATGCCCTTTATCATCAGAATTTGGAAGAAGCTCTTCTTTGTTTAGTTGTTGCTGGAATTAGCGATAAGCTTGACGGAACCTTAGCCAGAAGATTAGGAATGGGAGATAATCTTTGGGGAAAGATTCTGGATCCCTTTGCAGATAGAATATTTATGATAGTATCCTTCTCTTCTCTTTATCTGGTTAAACTTGAAATAACTTTAAATCCTTGGGTTATTTTTTTAACCGTTGGGCAAGACCTACTTCTTGCTCCCTTAGGAATCTATGTTCTCCTTAAAAAAAAGAAATTCCTTGGTTCTCCTTTGGGAAAACCGGTTACTTTTTACCAGTATGTTTTTTTAATAATGCTCCTATCTATTAATTTATGGAAACTTAAGCTTGATATCCTAATTTTTGAGATCCTTCTTATCCTTCTTAATCTTCTCTCTGCAATTCATCATATATACCTTTGGCTACTTGATAGGCAGAGTTAGGTTTCTTTATTCTTTTTATGTTTTGGATAAGTTTTTCCCGAAGTTCTCTTTTTTCAAAAATAACCTTAATAAGTCTTTTTAATTCTTCTTTATTATTAGCTACAAGGCCTGCTTCATTTTTTTCAAGATAAAGGGCATTGAAGTATTCCTGTCCCGGTAAGGGTTTGTATACTATCATAGGGGTTTCAGAAGCCAGGGCTTCTGAGGTGGTAAGGCCACCGGCCTTTGAAATTAAAAGATAGGATTTACCTATTAGTTCTGCTATTTGAGTTTGTGAAAGAATCCCACTTAAGGGCTTTATTCTTTTAAAAACCTCTTTAGCTTTTTGGTAAAGTCTTCTATCTTCCCCACAGAGTAAAATTATTTCCAAACCCTCAGGTGTTGTCTCCTCTACCACCTTTCCTATCTCAAAAATAGAAGGAGTCATACCATAAAGACCTGCACTAATAAGAATCAGATTTCTTTCAAGGCTTTTAAATTGGTCAAATTCTGGTTGTATGGGTATTCCAGAAACTTCAACCTTTTTACAAATAATACCCTTTTTATAAAGATGGATTTTCATTTCTAAGGTAGGAACAAAATAAAGATCAATATAATCATATAACCACTGAACATGGGCTATAAAATCCGTTATAACTACAAAAGTTTTAGGGATAGAAAAGCCCCTTTTTTTAAGATAATAAAACATACCTCCATAAGTGGGATAGACTGCCACTACTCCTGCTGGATCCTCCTTTTTTAAAAGTTCTTTTAGGGTATTTAAACCTGGTTTGATAATAAGCATATTAAGAGAATTAGCCTTTTCTAAATTATGAGTTTTGTTATAAAAAAATCCGTAAAGATGGGGAAAATATTTCATCATATAAACATAACCTTTAGAAGTTAAACGATTAAGAAATGAATTATAAACTTCATATAGATTGATTATCTTAGCGTTAATATTAAAGTGCTCCTCTAAGGATCTTCCAATAGCTTTCGCAACACTATTGTGACCGCCTCCAAAGGAGGTGGTAAGAATAAGAACTTTCATAGTTAGAAATTTTAAGTGTTTAATTAATTTTTATACCCAAAGCTTTAAAAGTCAAGTTAAGAAGATACAAAACTTATCACGTAAGAAGAAGACTCTCTTTATAAAAACTTATAAACCGAAGGGTCTAAAAGAACTGCGTATCCTTTAGTTTTATTATTTCTTTCTAATTCTAAGAATCCAAGTAGAAAAAAATTGGCAGAAATAAGTTAAGGTTTTTTAAGAGGAGAATATAATTAAAGTTTAAAGATTCCACATAAAAACTCAATTCCATGTCCTCAATCATAGGATAACCACTCTTTTCTATTCACCTAAAAACTAAATCTAATTTCAAATCTTATTCTTTTTAACTATTAACTTATATAACTTAGTTAGGTTTAGACGAATTTTTAGTTTAAGTTTACCGTTTTGATAGAAAATAATTTACTTCCAAAATTAAGTTTTAATGAAGAAATTTAGGTATAACTTATATAATAGTTTCAATCAGTAAAAAAAATTTTGTGCAGCTTTTAAAAAAATTATTCCGAGAATCACATCTCCTATTACATCTGCAACTACTCCTATGGGAATTAAAATATTTGTTGGAATTAAAATAATTGTAGAATAACATAATCCAATAATAATAGATGTATAAGAAAATGGCTTTAGTAAACCAAATAAATCATGAGAAAGCTGTAAAATTCTTAATCCAAATATGATAAAAACAACTCCTAAAGAGATAATAATGCTTATAAAAAGAATATCAAATATTTTATTTTGGAAATCAATTAATAATGATAAAATATTAAGAATAGATAAAGTAATATTACCAAAAATCAATATAGAAATGCAGTTATCAACATGGTGAAATCGGAATTTTAAATTCAACAACTTTTTAAAAGATAGGTATATGTATATAAATAGTCCAACACTTATAAAAATTAATAACATTTGAAAAAACTTCACTTCAAGTTTATCTACAGAATGTAAAAACATTAATAATTTAGTAACTGGAATCGTGATAATGGCACTTATAATCGAAAGCCACCCAGCAAATTTAAGTTGAGTTTTTTTCATAATTTTTTGACTCTTCGGGCCTCGAAACTTTTTCAATTGCCAAATGCCAGGCTATTTTCGTTACCATACAGGTGTCAATAAAAGTCATAAAACTAATTCCAAGATAATCCTTAAGAATTTCTTCAAATTTCTTTTTAAATTCCTGAAACTCCTCTTTAGAAAGTTTGGATAACTCTTCTGTTCCTACAAAAGGAAAAGAAATTACCTTTTCCATTAATTTTACCTCCTTCTAAGGTTTTTAATTTTTAACTTTAACTACATAATTTCAATTTTGCAAAGGTTTATAATGAGGTAGTATTAGTAGAAATTGTTTATAAAACCGTGAAGCTAAAGGAAAAATAAAGGAAAGGGAGTTTTTTTTGTTAGAGATTTGAAAGTTGTCAAAAAAATGTGTCTGTTTAAAAAATTTTGTCTTTGTCACATATATCGTAACCTCTGCTTTCCTCATAGACTGAAAATAGTCCTCTCCCTCCCTCCTCAAAAGCTTTAACCTACTATTTTATGTTCTTTACTATATTTGTCGTATATATAGCTTTTCTCACTTTTTAAGGATACTTCAAATACTCAAAATACCTCTTGGGAGTGTTGAGATGAGTGTCTAAGGGAGGCCGGAGAGAAGATATGGAGTGTAGCAAAGAGGTGTGATTATAGAAGGGAGGAGAGGATATTAAGTGGTGGGGAGGTATGAGATAAGTTAATGGAATTTAGAGAGGTTTGATTAAGATTAGAGTTTTTAAATGACATTTAGAGATATCAAAAGGATTTTTAGATTCGATTTTTCAAGGATATCATTAAATTTTACTTCGAGAACAGAGATTTTGTCATTAAATACATTAGTTAAATCGGAATAACTTTGAGCTTTTGCCAAATATTCCTCAAAACCATTTTAAACTTTATAGTATTATCTTAGACTAATTTTATCTTTTAAGAGCTTGATTATCTTGTATCACTGAATATTAGGTAAGAGCGGAGGAGGAGGGATTTGAACCCCCGGAAGGAGCTTAACACTCCTTCAGCCGATTTCGAGTCGGCCCCCTTCGACCACTCGGGCACTCCTCCTTTTTAATCTCAATTAAAACTCTTTTAAAAAGAGTTCTCCTTTTTAAATAATTTTAAAAATTCTCTTACCTTCGTCAAGGGTATGTATGAGTCCATATGATTTGGGACTGCATGTTATTTTTTATATATTCTTAACCATACCATCTTAACAGTGGCTTATTATCTAAGTCATGGACCTTCTTTCCCATGATACCATATCAAATAATCCACATCAATTCCCTGTTAAAGGCCTCTAAATCTCCAAAAAACTTCCCCTTCCTTATACTTTATAAAATACTCCTCCAAGGTCCCTCTTTAATTCTTTACCTAACTATTCCCCTTGGGATGCTTTTTTGACTTTACCTTCCCTAACCGAGGTTTCTTATTTTCTAAATTTCAAAATAAATTCCCCTACTTAAGCTCTTAACGGCTCTAACTCTTCCTCTTTGGTGCTCTTGGCTTAAATAAATATAGGTGACTTAAAATTTACCACCACTCTTTCTAAAGGTCTTTTCTTCTAGATATATAGTGGTCTTTGAAACTCTCAAGGTAGCTTTAGTAGCTTAAGGCTTCTTTTATAGAGTTTAACCTTTTAACTTTTTAGCCTCTTTGATAAGATTAAATCCTTCCTTAAGGATAATTTTTTTGCTTTTTAATTTTACTACTTTTTTATTTTCTCGAAAGAGACTGAACTTATGCAGTGATGGCAGGGAGGGGGAGGGTAAAATTAATTATAAAAGAAATTCATAAATTTTATTGAAAATTTTAATAAATAAGTTATTTTAAAAAACTAATGATAGATTTAAAAAAATTGGAAGTTTTTATTAAAGTTTATGAGATAGGTAACTTTTCTAAGGTTTCCCAACTTCTTTATCTTTCTCAACCTACTATCACTATTCATATTAAAGACTTAGAGGAAACTTTTGGGGTTAAGCTTTTAGATCGTCATACCAGAAAGGTTATTCCTACCAAGGCAGGAAAGCTGGTTTATGAGTATGGTAAAGAAATTCTTAATCTTTTTAAAAAGATGGAGAAAGATCTTTTACCTTTTAAAGAAGAGGAGGGAGGACTTATAGAATTAGGAGGAAGCACTATCCCTGGACACTATCTTTTACCTAAAATCATAAGAGAATTTAAAAAGCTTTATCCCAAGATTATGATATTTTTAAAGGTGGGAGATACAGAAGAAATTATAGAAAAGGTCTGGTCTGGGTTCTTAGAATTTGGTGTGGTAGGGGCCATGATAAAAAATAAAGATTTAATTTTTAAACCCTGTTTTCAAGATCAAATTGTTCTAATTTCTCCCCTTTCTTTTAAAGGGACAGAAATAGAGCTTAAAGAAATTTATGAAATTCCTCTTATTAAAAGAGAGGAGGGTTCGGGTACTTGGAAAACGGTGGTAGAAGCTTTGGAGAAAGAAGGGATAGAGGTCTTTCGGTTAAATCTGGTAGGTGAGATGGGTTCAACAGAAGCCGTAAAAGAAGCAGTAAAATCTGAATTAGGCTGGGGTTTTGTTTCCCTTAGAGCCGTAGAACTTGAAACTAAACTAAATCTTTTAAAAGTCGTTTCTATTAAAAATTTTAAAATTTTTCGCAACTTTTACTTAATCTATCCTAAATTTAAAAATTTTACTCCTTCAGCTAAACTCTTTTTAGAGTTCTTTCAAAAAAACACCCTTTAAAAGGGTTTAATCTTTTTGACCGAGGGAGCTTCTTTTTTCTTTTTTATTAAATTTTCTCCAAAAAGTACAGTCTTTAACCACTTAAAGCCAAACTGTAAAAGCTTTAGATCATCATCTTTTATTTCTTCAAGCTCCTTTTCTGAAACCTCAAAAATTTCTAAAAATTTACTCTCTAAGATAAAAGTTCTAAATCTTTCAGGATTACTACTTACCATAAAAAAGAGCTGCAGACTTTTTTCTGGAACCTCTATGGGGCCGAGGGATTCTTTTTTCATAATAATTTCTGCCCATTCTTTAATGGGTTCCTCTGTTTCGGGAATACCTTGAGAAATTCTATATTCTTCCACTGTCATTTCAGTTCCTGAGTCTAAACCTTGACAAAATCCTTCTTTAACTAAATAGTAAACTTCTTCGTTTTTTCTTTCATCCTTGTTTCTGAAAATTCCAAGACCAAGAGGATAATATCTGCAAGCTAAAGGACGAACTTCATATATGGAACAACCTCCCTCAATTAAGAAAGGACAGGTTTTATCCTCGTTATCTTGCATTTTAACCCGCACAATAGGAAGTTTTGAGCGAGGAAGAATAAAAGGTTCGGTATAGAGAAGTAAAAATTCATCGGTGCTAAGTTTGAGATAGTCGCGAATTCTAAGAATGTCATAGGGAGTAAGAGGTAGAAATAAGTCTGAACAACAAAGTTTGAAACAAGGAACCCCTGGATAACATTGAAAAACAAACTTAGACTGAGGAGTAAGTCTTATAGGAACAATAATTTTGTCAAGCCCTCTTAAACCAGTTAAGGTTTCCATAGTTTAAACCTCTTTCAAATTTCTTATATTTTATTATAATTTAGCCCTTGGCAAAATTCAATGGTTTAATAGAGATTTAAGATAAAATTACAGAAAAAAACAAGGATTTTCTTTTAAGGGTATATAAAAAAGATTTCTTAAGTTTTCAAGAGGATAAAATCTTCTCTATCAGGAGCTTCCTGTTAAGCTTCATTTAGGAATATAGCAAAGAGAAAGGTTTAGGGAGTAAAAGAGGCTCTCAAGTTAGTTAGGGAGTGAAGAGGAAGTTAAAGGAATTTTAAGAGGTTTGATTAATATTTAAGAATTTTTTAGTGAAATTTAGATATACCAAAAAATTTGTAGGCTGAATTTTTCAAAGGTCTCTATAATCTTTTTTAAAAACTTTAAGGAGAAATTATTTTATTATCAATAAGTCTCGTTTTTCCTACCCATACCGCTAAGGCACAAAGGATGGGTTTTTCAACTTTTTCTACAGGTTCTAAAGTTTCAGGGTCAACTAATTCAATATATTGAACTTGAGTATAGGGAAAGGAAGAAATTAATTCTTTCAATTTTTTCTTTATTTCTTTACTTTCTTTTTCTCCTCTTTTTATAAGTTCTTCAGCTAAGTTTAAAGCTTTATAAAGAGAAAGAGCCGAGATTCTTTCCTCAGAGGAAAGATAGGTATTTCTTGAACTCATAGCTAGTCCGTCTTTTTCTCTAACGGTTGGGCATCCTATAATTTTTACTTCCAAGTTTAAGTCTTTAACCATTTGTTGGATTACTTTTAGTTGCTGATAATCCTTTTCTCCAAAGATAGCCCAATCAGGTTCTATGATATTAAAAAGTTTTAAAACTACCGTGGTGACTCCTTTAAAGTGTCCAGGCCTAAAAGCTCCACAAAGACCTTGAGTAAGCTGGGTAACTTCTACATAGGTTTGAAAATTGGAGGGGTACATTTCTTCTGCTAAGGGAACAAAAACCGTATCTACTCCTTCTTTTTCAAGAAGTGCTTTATCTCTTTCTAAATCCCGTGGATATTCTCTAAAATCCTCCTTAGGACCAAATTGTAGGGGATTTACAAAAATACTTACCACCGTTTTATCTCCCAAGGCTTTAGCCTTTCTTACCAGACTTAGGTGTCCTTCGTGCAAATAGCCCATAGTGGGAACCAAAGCAATCCTTAGTTTTTTTTCCTTCCAGCTTCTTATCAAGTTTTTCATTTCAGAAATTTTTTCAATTATTTTCATTTCTGAGTTTCCATAAGATAAATTTTTGAGATAACTAAATTTTTAAGGAATTCTTCTTCAGAGGCTCCAAAGGTTCCATCTGCCTTACTATTTAATTCCTTAACCAATTTATTTTCTTTCCATTCTTGAAAGGTTAAATATTTTAAACCTCTAAAGTATTTTTTTAAAATGAATTTATAATAGGTAGAATTATCTATTTTAAAGGAAACCTCCCCTTCAAAAAATTCTAAGGGCTTTACTTCCTTAGGATAAACCAGCTTTTCTAAAATGCCGTATAAACTCTTGGAAGAGTTAAGGATAAAAACTTTCTGATTAAAACTTATTAAATTCAAAAGTTTAAGAAGATCTTCGTTAGAAAGGGCAATACAACCCTTAGTCCAGTTATAATTTTTATAGGTTCGTCCCTTCTTTTTTTCTTCTTTAAAAGCTCCTCCTCCGTGAATACCGATTTCAGTCCCCAAAGGGCTAAGAACCCTTCTTTTTTGAGAAAAGAGATTGGAAAATTTTTCAAATTGATAGGTAGTTAATAAGCCCTGATAATATGCCCAAGCTAAATCATTAAGATTAGGATAATTAAGCTCAACGAAGTATAAATATTGAGAAGAGGTTCTCCAATTTAAGATTTCATAGACCCCTTCAGGGGTTAGGAAATCTCCTTTTTTTTGTTTAGGAAGTTCACTTTTTAACCCCCAACCTATCTCAAAGGTGGTCACAATTTTTTCTTGATCCATTACCTTAAGTAAATTAGTAGTTTTGTCTATAAGGATATAATAAGAGGAAGAATTTTTAGAAAGAGCCGGAACATTTTTAAAAATGCAGAGCCATAGAAAAACTATTGAATAAAAAATCTTTTTCATTTTTTGAAAACTTAATAGGCATATAATTTTCCGTATGGTCTGTGAGTGTAGGGAATAATCTTAATGAAATCAGCTTTAAAAATTTCAGAAAGATTGAGGTTAAAATCTTCACAGTATTCTTTAAGGTGAGTTTCTAAGAGTTTTTCATCTTCAGAAGTAAGAGGATAGGGTTTAAGGCCTGCTCCTAAGAAAGATTCTTTAACTTTACCTCTTATGTAAATAGCTCCTCCATGCATACCTGTTCCTAAAAAGAGACCAGCAATAGGTTTTTCAGGATATCTACTAAACATACCCAGTAGAATGATAATTCCTCCTGCCATGTATTCTCCTAGAAAATCTCCAGCTTTTCCTCCAATTATAATCACCGGGACTTTATCCATATAAGCTTTCATATGAATTCCAACTCTATAACCTGCATCAGAATAAAGATGAATTTTACCTCCTCTCATTCCATAACCGATAACATCTCCTCCCATTCCGTGAATTACTATTTTTCCGTCATCCATAGTATTGCCTGCGCCGTCTTGGGAATTGCCGTAAACTATTATTTCTGGACCTTTCATGAAAGCTCCCAGGTCAAGACCTGGAGTGCCGTAAATTTCAATTTTTACCTTTTTTGAAATACCTGCTGCTAAATATCTATGTCCATTAACTCCGTAAAGTTTAAAATTTACCTTTCCTTCCTCAATAGCCTTTCTTAAGATCCTATTTACTTGCGAATAATGGAGTGTATGCACATTTAACTCTAAGTTCATTCTCATCTTCCTCCCTTGGTCTTCCTTTTAAGTAACTTCTTTGATTAGGTATAGTATTAGGTTCCAGTTCTACAATTACAGGTTCTCCAGCTTTAGGAGCCCATACTTTATCTGGATCTGGACAAATAGCCCGAATAGCTGCTTCTTCACTGGCCATATAAACCAAATCTCCCTTTTCTGCAGCCACTAAAGGTCTAAGTTTAACTCTATCATTTAAGCCTACTAAACCACCGTTATAGGCAAAAAGAATGGCAAAGGGACCGTTTAGCATGGCAGAACCGTAAATTATTCTTATAGCAGTAAGTAATTCCCTTTCTTCAGACATTTCGTCAATTTCCATCCAGAAAGGAGGAGCTAAAGCTAAACAGGCTACTTTAAGAGGAAGTCCGTGTCTTCTTATTAGAAGGTCTAAAATGTAAGCTACTACTTCGGTATCAGTTAGAAGAGTACACTTATAGCCAAAAAGTTCCAAATATCTTTTGTTAGTTCCGTAACTTGAAATTTCACCGTTGTGCACAATAGACCAATCCAAGATGGTAAAAGGATGAGCTCCACCCCACCACCCAGGAGTATTGGTAGGAAACCTATTATGTCCTGTCCAAATAAAAGCTTTGTACTCTTCTATTCTAAAGAACTCCGCTATCTCATCTGGGAAACCTACTCCTTTAAAGACTCCCATATTCTTCCCTGAGGAAATGACATAGGCTCCTTCAATTTTAGTATTAATTTCCATAACTAATTTTACAATATAGTTATCTTCAGCAAGTTCGTCACAAATTTCTGTTAACTCTCCTTCAAATTTAGGTCTTACAAAATATCTTTTAAAAAGAGGAGGATTTTTAATAGTTTTTACCTTTCTGGTAGGAATGGGTTCTTGATAGTTTAAAAAGGTTTGGTGAGCCAAAAGTTCTTCTACTAATTCTAAGGCATAAGAATTTTCTGCCATAACATGGAGAGTATAAAAGTTTTCCATTCCTGGATAGATGCCATAAGCTGCAAATCCAGCACCTAAACCGTTTCCTCTTTCCTCTTGACAACAAATAGATTTTATAATAACTTCACCAGAAATTAATTTACCCTTTTTGTGAATAATTCCTGAAATACCACAACCTGAAATTTCTTTGCTAATTAGAGTTCTGTTCCACATTTTTTAAACCTCTCCTGCATGTTTTACTTCTAAAATTTCCATTTCTTCCTTGGTTAAACCCACAGCTCTTAATTTATCTCTATTTCCTCTTAAACTTTCTATAGAATTTAATCCCATAGCTCCGAGCATTTCTTTTATTTCGTGTCCCCAAGCATGAACTAAATTATAAATCTTCTCGTAGGCTACCTCAGGTGGTAATCTTTTTATGAGTTCTGGATTATTAGTAGCTATACCCCAAGGACATTTTCCTGTATAACATCTTTGACACATACTACAACCTACTGCAATGAGAGCTGCCGTTCCAATATATACTGCATCTGCACCTAAGGCTATAGCTTTTACTACATCGGCACTACATCTGATACCTCCAGAAGCTATAATACTTGTCATGTGTCTTAGTCCTTCTTCTCTTAATCTTTTATCCACAGCTGAGATAGCAAGTTCTATAGGAATACCAATATAATCTCTGAACATAGTAGGAGCGGCTCCAGTTCCTCCTTTTAATCCATCTATAACTACAGCATCTGCTCCTGCTCTTACAATTCCAGAAGCAATAGCAGCTACATTATGAACCGCAGCAATTTTTACGAAAACTAATTTTTTATATTCCGTAGCTTCTTTTAAGGCAAAAATTAAACCTCTTAGGTCTTCTATAGAGTAAATATCATGATGAGGAGCAGGAGACAGGGCATCAGAACCTACAGGAATCATTCTGGTTTTAGAAATTTCTTCCGTGACCTTTTCTCCTGGAAGGTGACCTCCTATGCCTGGCTTAGCCCCTTGTCCGATTTTAATTTCTATAGCTACTCCAGCATTTAAATAATCTACATGAAGTCCAAATCTCCCTGAAGCACACTGAACGATGGTGTTACTTCCATATTCATATAGGGAAGCGTGTAATCCTCCTTCTCCCGTATTATAAAGAGTTCCAAGGTCTCTGGCTGCCCGAGCTAAACCTTGATGTACATGTAAACTTATAGCTCCAAAAGACATAGCTGCAAACATAACAGGAATTTCAAGCTTAATTAGGGGAGGAAGAGGCTTTTTAAGACGAAATTTTCCATTGACCTCTTCAACTTCTATTCCTGAAGGTTTAGACCCTATGTAGGTTCTTAGTTCCATAGGTTCTCTTAGGGGATCTATAGGAGGATTGGTTACCTGACAGGCATCTAAAACTAAATGATCAAAGTAGTTTTTTATAGGAACGGCACATCCCGTAGAAGTTAAAAGAACCCCTCCTTGGTCTGCCTGTTTGTAAATATTTTTAATAAACCAAGGAGTCCAATTAGCATGTTCTCTAAATTGCGAGGGGTGAGGTTTAATAATTATTGCTTTTGTAGGACACATAGCTTCACATCTGTGACATCCTATACACTTAGTATGGTCTTCTTTTAAAATTTTCTTTTTTTCGTCCCAAAGATGAGCCTCATAAGTACACTCTTTAACGCACCTTTTACATTTAATACACCTATTTTCTAATCTTTCAATATAAAAATCGGGATAAAAGGTAGAAAATTGAGGCGTTCCCATTTTTAAGTAGCCTCCTCTTTTTAAAAAATTAAAGATTTTTACGTAGGTAGATTTGATATTATAATACTTTTTTGTTTTTTTACAAAGTATATGAATTACCTCATTAAAAATTTAAAGGAAAATTCTAAATAATCCTTCACCGCTATTACCTCATACAGCCATTGCTATGCCTCTTATTCTGTTTAGTTCATCCTCTAAAATTATATTTTTTAATTTTGCTACTTGACTTGAAATAGATGCTAAGTCAATCCTAAGACACCTTGTGAATTGAGTTAGTGCTGAGGCAAAAAATGAAATTTTATTTATTTAAAATTTTAATTTTAAATGGGACTTTACCTGTATAAGAAAGGTCTTTTAGGATTATTAAATTTGAATTAAAATTAAAAGTAGGATTAGGTTTCGAGAAGCGGGAGTGGCGGAAAGGCAGACGCGCTGGATTCAGGATCCAGTGGGGATACTCCCGTGCGGGTTCAAATCCCGCCTCCCGCAACCTTTTTAAACTATGCAAATTCGGAGGGCCCTTTTAGAAGATAGAGAAAAATTTGTAAAAGCCTATCTTCTTGCCTATAAAGAACTCTCAGATTATAAATATAGAAGTTCTAAGGAAATAAAAAATTACTTTAACTGGCTTTATAAAAGAGATAGGGAAGGTTTTTGGGTAGCAGAGGAGCAGAATGAAGTTTTGGGGTTTGTGGCTTCTGACGCTAATTGGATTGGTGTAGAGGGAGAAGAGGTTTTAGAAATTCATGAATTGTTTGTAATTCCTGAAGCAAGAAATAAAGGAATTGGAAAAAAACTTTTAGAGAAAGCGCTTAAATACGGAAAGGAAAAGGATAAAAAATTAGTAGAACTTTGGGTAGGAGAAAAAAATTTTCAAGCTATAAATTTTTATAAAAGTTTAGGTTTTAAAGAAAACGGAGTAGTAGGAAAGTGGTTACGAATGACGAAATCCTTAAATTGTTAAAAACTTTAACAGAAATTGAATCCTTGAGCAAAAGGGAGGAAAAACTCAAACAATTTGTTAAAAAATATCTTCAAAATTTGGGATATAATTTAGTTGAAGGAGAATATTTTATATCTACTAATACCAAATCAGATCTTATTATTGCTACCCATCTTGATACTGTTCCTATTAAGAAACCATTTTCCTTTGATGGAAGGTATGCCTATGGCACAGGAGTTTGTGATGCTAAAGCCTCTTTAACTGCTATACTTCTTTCTGCCAAGTTTGGACTACCTTTTACTTTAGCTTTTTTTGATGATGAGGAAGAGGATGGGCTTGGCTCTAAAGAATTTTCTCAGATTTGGGAAAGTGGAAAATGGGTTATTGTGATGGAACCAACAGAAATTAAAGTAGCTTGTGAACACAGCGGAAGTTTTGAACTTTTAATAGAGGTCAGAGGAAAAAGCGCTCATGGAGCCTATCCTCAAAGAGGAGAAAATGCTATTGATAAAGCCTTAGAGTTAGTTAACCAGTTGAGGACTAAAAATTTTAATTTTAATATTTTAAAAATAGAAGGAGGAAATGAAGAGTATATAATTCCAGAAAGATGTAATTTAAAATTAGAGGTATTTTTAGATCCTCATGAAACTTTAAAGCAAAAATTAGAGAAGTTAGAGTTTATTAAGAACTATGGTATTTATAAAATTGAACATGCCTATGAAGGTTATAAAAGTCGTGAGGTTTACAAAATTTTAATGGAGGCTTTAAAAAGAGCTAATCTTCCCTTGGTTACAACTCTTATGCCTTCTTGGACAGATGCTTTAAATTTAAAGGATCGGTTTGATGTGGTAGTTTTTGGTCCAGGAGAACTTTATCTTTGCCATACTATAGAAGAGCGAATTAACTTAGAAGATATTAAAAAAACAATTAAGGTATTGATCAATCTTAAAGAAATTATTTTTTCTTCATATTGCTTTTTTTAAATTTCATTATTTAATTAACTATTTTAAAAAACTATTTTAAAAGTAGAATAACCAAAAATAAGCTTAAAGTTATTATGGTAAACTTTTTAAAAGAGGTTTATATTATTAATAAGTTGGGTTCTAAAATAATTAGGAGGAGGGAAAATTAAGATGATTATTATTATGGAACCTCACATAACTCAAGAAAGTGAAGAATATAAGAAATTATTAGAATATTTGGAACGATTTCCCCACCTACAGGTTAAACCTATGGAACATATAGGAGTTACGAGAAGGGTTTTAGAAATTCATCTTATTGGGGAAGACTATATGGTTTCCCAGGAAGAAATAGAAAGCTTACCAGGAGTAGAAAAGGCTATTAGAGTTACTGCTAAGTATAGACTTATTGGTAGACACGGAGCTTTAGAAAGTTTTGGTTTTGAGTATCAAGGGTTAACTTTTAGTCAAGATTCCTTTCATATATTTGCAGGACTTTGTGCTGTTGATTCCTATGAAAATGCAGAGGAGATCTTTAAAGCTTTAAAAGAAAATGGACTTTGCTGTGCCAGAATGGGAGCTTATAAACCGAGAACCTCTCCTTATGATTTTCAAGGATTAGGTAAAGATTGTTTGCCTTGGCTTTTTGATTTAGCAGGTAAATATGGAATAAAAATTCTCGTCATGGAAGTTTTAGCCCCTCAGCATATAGAAGAAATTAAGCAAGTCTTAGAACTTACTGGTTATCCCTGTGGAGTTATTTTACAAATAGGAACCCGTAATGCTCAAAATTTTGAACTTTTAAAAGCCGTAGGTAAACAACAGGAATTCCCTGTGCTTTATAAAAGAGGATATGGGCTTTCTTTGGAAGAAAGTCTAAATGCAGCAGAATATATAGCCTCAGAGGGTAATACTAAAATAATCTTTTGTTTAAGAGGAGTTAGAACCCATTTAGGAGATCCACATAGAAACTTAGTAGATTTTTCTCATGTTCCCGTAGTAAAAAGATTAACCCGTCTTCCTGTTTGTGTGGATCCTTCCCATCCTATAGGTTCCAGGGTAAAAGCTCCGGATAATATAAGAGAAATTTATCATGTTACTGCTCAAGGTGTTATAGCTGGAGCTAATGCTATTTTGATAGAATTTCATCCTAAACCAGAAAAAGCCCTTTGTGATGGTCCTCAAGCTCTCCTTTTAGAAGAACTTCCTGTGTTTGTAGAATATATTTATAAAGTTCGTAATACCTATTTAGAGTTAAAAGAATTAGTTAATAAATATCAGATAAGAAGGTAAAAGGTGGAAAATCTTATTATAGAAGAAGTTTTTGAACCTGAGATAGAAAGCTTACCAGTAGAAATAGTAGAAAGGAAAGGATTAGGACATCCAGATACCATATGTGATGCTATAGCAGAAACAGTAAGTGTAGCCTTAAGTCAATATTACTTAGAAAAATTTGGAAAAATTTTTCATCACAATATTGACAAAGTCCTTTTAGTTGGAGGGCAAGCTTTACCCAAATTTGGAGCAGGAGTTTTAATTCAGCCTATAAGAATAGTAGTTTCAGGAAGAGTAACTACAGATTTTTTAAAAGACTCTCAAAAACATTTAATTCCCTTTGGAACTATCATTAAAACTGCAGTTAGAAAATGGTTTAGAGAAAATTTCAGATTTTTAAATCCCGATCTTCATATCATAATAGATTATAAAGTAGGACCGAGTAGTTGGGACTTAGAATGTCTGGGAGAAAATTTTGAAGAGGTTCCCTTAGCCAACGACACCAGTGTAGGGGTTGGTTTTGCTCCCCTTACTTCTCTGGAAAATTTAGTCTATCAAATAGAAAGATTTCTAAACAGCAAAGAATTTAAACATCAACATCCGGCTGTCGGAGAAGATGTGAAAGTTTTAGGTTTAAGAAAGGGTAGGAAGATTTCTCTTACTATTGCTTCAGCTATCGTTAGTAAATATATTCTAACTCCCCGAATGTATTTTAATTTAAAAGAAGAAATTACAGAAGAAATTTTACAAAAGGCTAAACAATTGGTTCCAGGGCATGAAGTAGAAGTTTTTTTAAATACTGGAGATTGTTATGAAAGAAATCTTTATTATCTTACAGTTACAGGAACCAGTGCAGAACAAGGGGATGATGGAGCTACAGGAAGGGGTAACAGAGTTAATGGTCTTATAGCCCCTTTTAGACCTATGACTATAGAAGCTACAGCTGGGAAAAACCCTGTTAATCATGTAGGTAAGATTTACAATGTAGTAGCTAAAAATATTGCAGAAGCCATTTATCAAAAGTTTTCTGAATATGGAATAAAAGAAGTTTACACCGTTTTACTTAGTCAAATAGGCAAACCCATTAATCAACCCCTCTTAAGTTATATCAAAATCAAAATGGATAAAAAGAAAAAATTTAGTCCAGAAATAAAAGATGGTATAACCCAATTAGTGGAAGAAAGAATAAGAAATATAAAAAACTTCACTTTAAGAATCTTAGATAGGGAATTCATCTTGTTTTAAAAAATTCTTAACTTTTTTAAACCAATCTAATCTTAGTTCAAATTTTTATTTTCCCTCTTTTAAAGGATTGATTTTTTATTAAAATGTCTTATTTAAAATAATAACTAATGTTATAAACATTCTCTCATGATAACACTTAAAGAATATTTAAAATCCAATTATCCTCAAATTTTTCATTTAACAATAACAGGTAAGTGTAATGCCTTTTGTGAGGGATGTATCAATAGTTTAATTTATGGAGAAAGGTCATCAATTTTAAAAGATTGGGAAGGGGATCCTGAAAGGGATTTTGAAATTTTAAATTATCTTTTAAATGCTTCTTCCAACGGAAGTCCTGTTTATATAGCTTTTTATGGAGGAGAACCCCTTTTAGCCTTTGATAAAATAAGAATTCTCACTGAAAAAATTGATCAAAGGTATAGAAATAAAAATTTTAAGTTAGTTATTTATACTAATGGGATGCTTTTAGATAAAGTTCTTTCGAAAGATAGAGAATTTTTTAAAAGAATAGAACTTCTAATAGTCTCCATAGATGGAAGAGATAAACAGCATAATCTTTTTAGAAAAGGTACTAAATTAAGCAAGATAGAGAAAAATTTAGAATTATTAAGAGAGGAAGTTAAAACTCCAGTTCTTATGTGGTCAACTATAAGAGAAGAAATGAGTCTTGGAGACTGTCTTTTTGAGTTTTTAAAACTTTTTAATCAGGGATTGGTAGATTATTTTTATTGGCATTTAATAGAAAAGGATAAACCTATAGAGAAATTTGAAAACTTTAAATTTTCCTATCTTTCAGATCTAAGAATGTTTTTTGAAGAATTTATAAATTGTTTGAGAAAGGGAACCGTTTTACCCTTATTACCTGTGTGTGAGTTGACTTACTTTTTAGCTAAGCAGATAAGGAGAGGGCATACGGCTTGTGGAATAGAGGAATTTAGGAATTTTGATATTTTGGGAGGAAAAGTAATTCCTTGCGTAGATTTAGGAGATGAGTTCCTTTTAGGAGAGTTAACTAAGGAAGGATTTATTTTAATGGACCAAGTGGAAGTTGAAAAAGGTTTAAGAAAACTGGTTAAATATAAGAAAAATTTTGGATGTGAAAGATGTGAGGCAGAATTTTATTGTGGAGGGAGATGTCCTGTTCTTATAAAGACCTCTTTGGAAAGGGCTAAACAGTATTGTGAATTAACCCGAAGTTTTGTAGATTTAGGACGGGAATTTTTACCAGAGATTTTAAAAATTTTAAAACAGATGGATCTGAATTTAACTCAAATATATTATCCCTATGGTTACTTAGTTCTTCTTACAGATGTAGTTCCTTAAAAGGAGAGATTTTTTACCTTTGACAAAGGTGAAAAAAATTTAGAGGGATTTGACGAAATAAATTTTAGTGATATATTTTAAAATGATAAAAATTTTAACCATTTTTAAATAGGAGGTGGACAGTGAAAAAGGTTAAAGTTTTCTCCTATCGTAGAGTCTGTAAAGGTGTAAATGGAACAGGGCTTTCCCATTACATCTTGTTAACTCCTTCAAAATAATTCAATTTTTTAATTCCCGCCTTCAAAAGGCGGGAATTCTTTAAAAGAAATATTTTTTTCCTCCATAGTTCAAGTTTATAAATTTTAGAAATTTTCCTACCAATAGGAAAAATTTTCTGACCTGTTACCCATTTTTTAAAAACTTTAATGTTAGGATAAATTTCTTGTTGGGCTTTCATAAGAAAGCCTAAAGAGGATTCTTTAAGAAGAAGGATAGAGAAAGAGAGTCTTAAGGTTAACCACAAAAGGAATATGAATATTTAAGATTTAAAAAAGGGTGCGAAAATATTCACACCCTAACACCTTAACTTCCTATTTTAGGGAAGTATCTCAAAGAGAAATTTAGGCTTGTTTAAATAACACTTTTTCAAGTCTTTGAAGTCTGCTATAAATATCACCCAAAGACTCTCGGGCAACTATAGCTTCCCTAATTTCAGCTCTAATTTTACCCATCTCCAATACTACTAAGTCTATTCTTTGATTGGTTTCATCGATTCTCTGAGTTAGTTCAGCCCTAAACTCTTCAACTTTCCTATTTGTTTCATCGATTCTCTTGTTGGTTTCATCGATTCTCTTGTTGGTTTCATCGATTCTCTTGTTGGTTTCGTCAATTCTCTGATTCAAATAATTTCTTGTTTCATTAAGCTCAGCCCTAAGACTTCTTATTTCCTGTTCCATATTGCTAAGTCTTTTATCCATAGAAACTATGGCAAGCCTAAAACCTTCTAAGGTTCCATTAACTGAAGCTTTAAATTCCCTTATTTCTTCCTTTACCTCACTTACTATAGCCTCC
Organism: Thermodesulfobacteriaceae bacterium; assembly: GCA_025062245.1. Taxonomy (GTDB): domain Bacteria; phylum Desulfobacterota; class Thermodesulfobacteria; order Thermodesulfobacteriales; family Thermodesulfobacteriaceae; genus Thermodesulfobacterium. The sequence goes on from JANXAD010000002.1 coordinate 73,998, forward strand.
TTAAACTTTGTCAAAAGTTTTTCTAGATCTATCATACTCTATCCCCCAAAAAAACTTTTTCTCTATCATCTAAGTTTAATTAGATTTTTAAAAAATTCAAAAAAGGCTTCTCAAAAAATCTATAACTTAGGGCCAAAGGCAGTAAGGATTAAATTGTCTGTTATAACTACTACACTTTTAAGTTTTATTTGAAAGATTTAATAGGGGAAATTAAGGAGATAAGAGCCATGGGTAACGGTTATAAAAGATTATTTTTCTTTAGATTTTTAATGAGGCAATTCGGTCCTCTTTACAAAAAATTTTTTAGGTGTAGGCTTAAGTTTATAGAAAAACTAAAAGGAGGTTTGTGTAACATGTTTAGAGGTAAGGTTAAGTGGTTTGATGAGAAGAAGGGGTATGGTTTTATTTCCAAGGAAGGTGGTGGAGATGTGTTTGTGCACTACTCCGCCATTGACATGCCTGGGTTTAAAACCTTAAAGGAGGGGCAAACTGTAGAATTTGAAGTGGTGCAAGGTCCTAAGGGAGAGCAGGCATCTAAGGTTAAAGTATTAGATGCCAGACCCCAAAGAAGAGCTCAAAGACCTGAAAAAGTCTAAGCTTCTTTCTTAAGAAACCTCTGGGGAGGTTTTAGTCCTCCCCTTTCCATATCTTTTTTCAGTGCAAAGTCAAGTTTTAAAAATAAAAATTCCTCCAGAAAAAATAGCCTATCTTAAGTTTATTTTAGAAGGATATTCCCATTTAGTGGTTTTAACCGTAGAAAATCCTAAGGAAGGTATAGTTTCTCTTCAATTTTTTCCTTCAGAAGAAACCCTTATCAGAAAAATTCTTAAAAATTGGCAAGAAGAAATTTTGTTGCTTTTTTAAAAAAAGTTTTTAAAATTTTTAAAATATTTTTGGCTTTAAAAACTTTTTGGTAAGGAGGGAGAGGACATGTTTAAAAACCTAAGCATTTCTAAAAAGCTTTTCCTTAGTTTTGGCTTCTTTATTTTCATTTTTATAATTCTCTTTGCTTTAAGCCTTTATTTTATGAGACACACTAATACTTTTTTAGATTATTTAGATGAAAGAGTAAATAAAAAGTTGAATAATGCTGTAAGCATAAGAAGAAGTATTTTGGTTGACATTCAAATGGCTATTCTTGAAATGTTAGTAACTAAGGATCCCAAAATAGTAGAAGAAAATAAAAAACGCATAACTCAAGCCAGAGAAAATTATTTCAAAGCCCTTGAAGAGATAAAGAAAGTAACGAGAACGGAAGAAGGAATGAAAAAGCTTAAAAAATTAGAGGAAGCCATAGCAGACCTTAGAGGCTATAATAATAAAGTTTTAGAACTTATTTCTGCCGGAAGGTGGGAAGAGGCAACTAAAGTTTATTACACAGAATGTCTTCCCAGAGTAACTAAAATGGAAAAGGCTTTAGATGAAGAGGTTGCCTTTCAACAAAAGCGTTTTAGAGATGAAATGAAAGTGATTGAGTCTACCTTACTTAAACAACAGATAGTAATAACTGTTTTTAGTATTTTAGCTGTTATTTTAGGTCTTATTTTTGGCATAGGTATTTCTCGCTCTATTACTAAACCTACTAACTACTTAGTTGGAAGTTTAAAAAGGGTAGGAGAAGGTGATTTAGGGGTTGAGCTAAATGTAGATCGTAGAGACGAAGTAGGTAAGATGATGTTAGCTTTAAGGGAGGCTTTAGAGGGAATGAAGAGGGCTTTAACTCAAGCTAAGGATGTTTCCTTAGCTTTAGCTGGTTCTTCACAGGAGTTAAGTTCTATAGTTAATCAGGTTAAGAGTTCTGTTAGTATGCAAGCGGAGAAGGCAACCCAGATTGCAAGTTCAGCAGAGGAGATGAGCACCACCATTGTGGATATAGCAAAAAACACTAATGAGATTTCTTCTGCTGGGGTTGAGACGGCTCGGATAGCAGGTGAGGGTAGGGTTATGACGGAGAGGACTGCGGAGGAGATAAGGGTGATAGAGGATGCAGCTGGTAAAGTATTGGAGGTAGTGTCTGAGCTTGAGGGTAGGGCTCGGCAGATAGGAAACATTGTGGTATTAATAAAGGACATAGCGGATCAGACGAATTTATTGGCGTTGAATGCAACTATTGAGGCAGCCAGAGCTGGTGAGCATGGGAGGAGTTTTGCGGTGGTAGCGGGTGAGATAAGGAAGCTTGCGGAGAAGGCAAACGAGGCTAGTGACGAGATAGCAGGTATGATAAGGGAGGTTCAGGGGGGGACTGAGGCGGCCAAAAAAGCTATAGAGGAGACGGTGGAGAAGGTGGGGCGTGGTGTGGAGTTATCGGTTAAGGCAAGTTCTATATTAAGGGAGATAGAGGGGAAGGCTGAGGATTTAAGGATGAGGATTCAGCAGATAGCCTCAGCTACGGAGCAGATGAGTGCGGTGGTAGACCAGATAGTGAGTGACATAAGTGGTATTTCGCAGAGTGCCAAGGAGGTTTCGAAGGCTATCGAGGATACAGCAAGAACTGCAGAAACTGTAGCTAAAATGGGCACAGAGTTAAAAGGCGTCATAGAAAAATTTAAATTTTAAAAAATGCCTATTTTTACTCCTTTACAGATATCTAAGCTTGTTGAGCTTGCCAAAAGGGGGCGTGTAGCCCCTCTTTATATCTTTTTAGGTCCTGAAGATATAGTTAAAGAAAAGGCTAAAGAAATTTATCAAGTCCTAAGAGAAAAGGATTCTCTTTTGGAAGTTTACGATCTAAAGGAAAAGGAAGATAGAAATAATTTTTATAAAATAGGCGTATTTCAAGAGGGCTTATTCGGTATAAGAAAGACTTACCTCATTTTGGGAGGAGAAAATATTTTACCAGAAAAGGGAGAGGAGATAGTTAAGATTTTAACTAAGTTTAATGGGCTTTTTAGCTGGATAATCATAGCAGAAAAGATGGAAGAATCCCATCCACTTTATAGGTATGCCTTAGAGAAGGGAGTAATTATTCCTTCTTTTTATAAAAAGGCTGAGGACTTTTTAGAGGTAGAGCTTATAAATACCTTAAAAAATTCTAAAAAAATTATGGATAAATCTTCAGCTAATCTTTTTATTTCCTTAGTAGGGGAAGATTTTAAATATTTTAAAAACGAACTTGAAAAATTGATCTTATATACAGAAGATAGGGAGATAATTACCGAAGAAGATATATGGCAAGTGGTTGTCCCTTTAGAGGGTTCTGCGATTTATCTTTTGGGAGACCTATTTTTTAATTATGGACCTGAAAGGGTTTACAGATTTACTTTACATTTATTGGATATGGGGATCAGTCCACCTCAGATTATAGGTTTTTGGTATCGATTTTTTAAAAGAATGCAAATTTTAAGGGAAGTTTTAAAAAAATATCCAGAATTAGAAGAAGAAAAGTTTTATGCTAATTTTTCTAAGAGATGGTTAGAAATTTTAGAAAATCCTGTAGAAGACCTTCCAAGAGTCATAGCTGAACTTAAGCCTTATGCTCTTTTTAATTTAAAGAAACACTTAAAAAGAATTTCTAATTTAGATAACATCTTTGAAGAACTTCTTCAAGCGGATTTAGCGATCAAAAGGGAATTTAAAAATCCTCAGAAAGTTTTTTTTGAATTTTATTTTAAAGTTTTTCAGGAGATAGCCAAAAAGTAAAGTTTAGTTGTTCTTTCCATTCTTCATAGACCCAAGGATAATCACTTATAAGAATGGTTGAAAGTCTATTTTTAACCCTGTGAAGAAGTTTTTTTTCTTCGGCAAGTAAACGGTCTTCAAAGTCTGAAATAATAAGAGCAGGTTCTCCTTGGTGATAAAGATATTTGATAACCCTTCCAATACTTGTTCCTCCTGAAGGAACCACCTTAGGAAACTTGGAAAGGGGTATTCTTTCAACCTCGCGGTCAAAAACATAAAGTTTTTTAATTCTAACTCCCATTCTTAAAAGTTCCTTCATAAGAGCCTTAGCTATATCCATTTTACTGAAGTTCTTCTTTAGGATCCTTTTCATAGAACCGGATTTGTCTACATAGATATTTATCTCTAACCGAGAATAAAAGTCGGTATCTATAAAGTTATAGTGGGCCAATCTTTCTGTCCACAGAGTCTCATCTAAAAGGGTATAATCTGGGATTCTGGGATAGGATTTTCTGACTTGAGCTCGAAAGCAGGACTGATAAAATCCATAAAGCACCTTGGAAATAGATTTAACTTGGGTCAGGGTTGAACGGGGAAGTTTGACCTTTAGAATTTTGGAAGTTTCGGTAAAAGAAAGATTTGAATCTTTTTTTAAGTTTGAAACTAAGTAAGAATTTATTTTTTCCAAAAATTCTTGCCAAAAATTTTTTAATTCTTCAAGATTTTCCTTTTCTATTTTATTTAAAGAAGAAGGGTTTTCAACTTCAGAGGTTTGTTTAAGCTTAGAAGAGGGAGAGTCTATTTTTTCGCTTATAAAAAAAGTTAAAAGATGGGAGAAAAATTTAGCATAAAGAGGATTATTTTTTAAAAGATGCTTAAGTAAAATTATTTTTATATCACCAAACAACTCATACCACCAATAATTGTGTTCTCCTACTTGGTATCGAAGTTCTTCATCAGGATAGATTAAAAACTTATAAAGATCCACTATCATGAAAGAAAAGAGATCCCTTATTTTTAAATTTTCAGCAAGTTTTTTTCCGGTAAGATAGTAAAAATAGTTTTTTAATTCTTTATGAAAGAAATTTTGCAAGTTTTGTGGAAATTCTTCAAGTTTAAAATTTAAAATCCAAGCCAGATGAGTTCCGTCAAGAGAAGGCAAGGTAAAAATTTCGCAGGAGGAAAAAACTTTCCTTTGACAGGAAAACATTTTAAATACTATTTAGATGATTAATAAGAAAGGATTCAATTTTACTATACATTTCGGAGGGTAAATTTTTTTGGTTTTGATTTAAGAAGGTAAAAATTTTAGACTTTATAAATTCTTTAGTTTCTTCATCTTGGGATCTTAAGTAAGCCTTAAGAAGTTCCTTAGCTTGAATAAGCTCTTTATTTTGAGTAATTTTATCTAATAAAGAAAAGGCTACTTCTTCTGAGATAGTATAACTTAAAGTATCTAAAAGGGCTAAGGTTGGGTCGTTATCGTAAAGCGATAAAAAGGAGTAGCATATAGAGGGAAGATAGGTTATAGTTCGGTCTGAAAGATGTTCATAGATATCTGGTAAAATTTTTTCTAAAATAGACAAAGCAGTAGTAAAGATCTGAGGAGAAACTTCCTTTTCTTCTAAGAGGATCTTTTTTTCTTTCAAATAAAGTAAATTTTTAGCATGGGATAATCCTACTCTGGATATTCTTGCTTTTAAGACGAATCGATCTATAAAAGCTTGGTCATCTTCGTCAAATTCACTTTTATTAGTAGTTCCAACTAAAAGTTTCCAATTACAGGGAACAAATTCCTTTCCGTCAAAAACCGCCCTTTCTCTTAAGACTGAAAGAAAAAGATTTCTTACTGAAGAACTGGCTTTATCAATTTCATCCAGAAGAATAAATTCTGCTTCTTGAATACCTCCTATACGAACTACCTTTCCTTGCTTTAGTTCAGGAAGGGAGAGAAATCCAAGTAAGTCCTCTGCACGGGTATCAAAGTGAAGTTGTCTTATAAAGACTTTAAGAGGAGCTCCGTTAGAAAGGGAGCTTACATAATCAAAAAAAATTTGAGTTTTTCCTGTTCCTATTTCCCCTAAGAGTAAAACAGGAAGATTATTTCGTTCTGCAACCCTTAAAACCCTAAAAATGTGATCTTTATTAAAGAGGGTGGTAGTGATTTCTATTTTCATTTACTCTACAAGTTCTTTAAAAAGTTTCAGAATTTCAGGTTTTTTAACTAATTCTGGACAGGCTTCAACTTCCCTTTCTGCCAGAACCAGTTTGGTTGCAAAAGCTAAACAGGTTTCTTCTCCGCAGACCTTACAGTTAGTCTTAGGGAGATATTTGTAAAGTTCAAGAACCGGAGGTTTCTTAAAAGGTTTAAGGTTAGGAATTATTTGGTCCCTTTCCTTCCATACCTGATTTATAAACTTAATCACCTCATTAAAGACTTCTAAAGCCTCTTCTCGGTCTTCAACAAATTCTATCGCTAAGGTATCTCTACTTAAAGCAACTTCATAATTTTTTTCTTTTCCCAACCATTTAAAAACCAAAATTTTGTTAGGTTCAAAGTAGAGAGTTTTAGCTTTAGCTCTTAAGTAAGGAAGAAGGAAAAGAAGGTTTTTTTCTAAAGCAAGTTTGGCTTGATAAGAACTTTTAGAACACCGAGGAATTTGACAGAGAGCTCTCTCTAAGATGATATCCTGATTAGGAGGCTCTCTAAGAAGCATATTTTAATCTATAAAGATAGGTTCTAAATTTTCTTTTTTCAAAAAATTAACCCTTTTTTCTAAATCTTCAAGGTTTTTAACCTTAAAACGAATTTCTAACTCCCTTTTTTCTAAGTAAGGACTGAAGATTATTTCTATCCCTTCTTGTTTAAATTTTTGACAAATAGGTTCTATCTTTTTTATACTTTGGACATAGGTAGGAAAAAAAAGTTCTTTCAGTTTTTTAAAAAATTCCCCTCTTCTTTTATTAAAATCTTCTTCTTGCAAAGCTTCCTTTAATTCTAAAGGAACTAAATTTGGAAGGTCCTTTCTTTTTTTATAATCTACAAGTTTTTGTAAAACCTCTCTTTGCTCACTAAAGGAGAGTTTTAGGCTTTCTAAAACTTTTAAAAATTCTTCCTGAGAATTTTTATCTAAGGAATTAAAAAGGGCTAAGATTTGTGGATTTAGTTTTTCTTCTAAGATAAGAAGTTTAAATTTTTCTTCTAAAGCATTTACATTTTCTAAAAACTCTAACCAATGATAGGCTTCAGTAAAGCCAAGTTTAGGTAATAATTTTAACAATTCCTTTATAGAAAAATAAAGTTTAGCCCGTTTAAAAAATTCTGCTTTTTCAAGAAGATTAAGATTTCTAAAAAGATTACTTTCTAAAGAAAGCAAAAGGGCTAAAAGGGGAGAAGTAGAGGGTGGTAAAATTAAAGCTGGAATTTCTTCATAGGCTAATTTTTTTAAAGCTAAAATTCTTCCCTCTCCTGCAACTATTTTATATGAATCCTCTGAGGTTAAAAGTAAGGGAGGTTGAAGGAGTCCAAATTTCTGAATACTTTCTAAAAGAAAACTATCTCTTTTAGGAAAGGAAAAGCAAAAAATTCGGTCTTGAAGATTAATTTTTTCAATTTTTACCCTTTGTAAGAAGAAATTCACCTTAAAGAGTTTTTCCTGTGAGTTTAAACAGGGCTTCTAAATATTTCTCAAGGGTTTTTTCTACCACATAGGGAGGAATTTCTGGAGGTGGTTCGGTTTCTTTCCAGCCAATTTCTTTAAGCCAGTCCCTTACAAACTGTTTGTCAAAACTAACTTGAGACTTTCCAGGAGAATAAAGTTCCTTGGGCCAAAATCTTGAGGAGTCAGGAGTTAAAACTTCATCAATAAGCATCACCTCCTCAGTTTTTAGGTCAAAGCCAAATTCAAATTTGGTGTCTGCAATAATAATCCCCCTACTTTCTGCATAGGAAGAGGCCTTTTGATAAATAGTTAAGGAAAGATCCCTTAGTTTTTCTGCCACTTCCTTTCCTACTAAATTTACCATTTCTTCAAAGGTAATGTTTATATCATGTTCTCCCTTTTCAGCTTTGGTTGAGGGGGTAAAAAGAGGTTCAGGAAGTTTATCTGCCTCTTTTAAACCAGAAGGAAGTTCTATTCCACAAACTTTTCCAGTTTTTTGATATTCCTTCATGGCAGATCCTGTAATATAACCTCTAACAATACACTCCACAGGAATAACCTTAGCTTTCTTAACTAACATGCTTCTTTGATGAAGAAGTTCATGGTAAGATCTAAGAACTTCAGGATATTCCTCAACTTTAGCAGTTACTACATGATTGGGAACCAGGTCCTTTAAAAAGTCAAACCAAAAAAGAGTCATAAGAGTTAAAATTTTTCCTTTGTTGGGAATAGGGGTGGGTAAAACCACATCAAAAGCAGAAATACGGTCTGTAGCCACGATTAAAAGGTAATCTCCTAGATCATAAATATCTCTAACCTTTCCCCTCTTAAGGAGAGGAACTTCAGAAAGATAACTTTCTGTTAGAGCTGAAGTCTTCATAGTCTTACCTTACCTCCTTAGCTATTTTACGAGTTCTTTTTTTAAATTTGCTGGCTAACCTTCTATATCTTTCATATTTTGTCCAGTCTTTACTTTTTTTAGCTTCCTCTGCCAAAGCTTTAAATTTTTTCACTTTAGCTTTAATTTCCCTTATGGATTCTCCTACTTTTTTAGGTTCCTCCTTAATTCCGTAAGTTTTCTTAAGAGCAGAGATTAACTCTTCTTTGTTCATTCCGTGAACACCCTGAATTTCAGGAATTTGAAGAGCAATCTCTCTTAGCTCCTTTATGGTTAATTTTTCTAATTTTTTGGTAGGTAAAGGAGGAAGTTCTTTGGTTTCATTCATATAGGCCTCCGTCCTTTAAAAAGGTTAGATTAAATTAACATAAAAAATTAAAAATACAAGAATTTTTCCTTTAACTACCTGGGTTAGTAATAAAGCTTATAGCCATCTTGAATAAAACAATTTTAAATGTTAATTTTTAAAAAAGTTTTTAAAAAGGGGGGAGGTTTTAAAGTTATGGCTGAAGAAATTAAGAGTACTTTAGAGATTGCTTTGGAAAAGGCTGCCAAACTTGGTAAGGCTTCTAAGGAAGAATTGGAAATAGAAAAACTTAAAGAGGAAGCTCAAAAACTTTCAGCTAAGTTTTTAAGAGATGAGGTAGAAAATTTTGAAAAAGTTTTAAAAGAATTTTTAAAAAACAAAAATCCTAACCAAAAAAAGGTAATCCTTCAGAGTATGGCTAAGGTTTTTTTAAGAAACATTGTCCTTCCTAATAATGAATACCAATTAGAAGATGGAAAAAAAGCCCTAAAAGGGCTTAATCTAATTTTAAAACAGGTTCCTGAAATAAATAAATTATCTCAAAGTATAGAGAAACTTTTGAAGGAGTATCTTTTACATCAACAAGCTATTTATAAAGAACTTCTTAAAAGATTTTCCTCAGGAGTAGAAGCTTTAGAAAAAGCTATTTCTAATGAAATAGGAACTCAAGTAAAAATTAATGTGGAAGAACATCCCCAATTTAAAGAAGAGTGGAATAAAATAAAACAAAAATTAAGTGAAGAATATGAGAGACAATTAGAGTATATGAAAAATATTTTTGAAAAGATTGTAAGTTAATGTTTACAGAAACGGTTTTATTGTACCCTCAAACCTTTCTATTTCCTCTTAAACTCAAAAAGATTTTTACTTATTTTTCTCAAGTCCTTTTGTTAAAGCTTCCGATTTCAGATAAAAGAATAAATTTTTGGAAAGAGAATCACTTATTTTCAAAGATTAAATATTTAGAAGTAAATAAAATAACTAAGGAGGAGGAAGAAATTTTAAGAAAGGAGATAAAATTAGTTCAAGAATGGGGATTAAACTTTAGAACTCCCGAAACCCTTAAATATTTGATGCAGTTTAGAAAAGTTACAGAAGATCCTTTGGAGGAATATTTATCAATTATTAAAAAAAATAAAGAATCTGATAGGGCTTTAGAAAAATTGAATCAAATAAAATATGCCTTAATTCTCCTTTCTTTAGCTGAAGAACTTGACTTTTCCCTTTATGAGGTTGAAACCTCCCTGGAACAAGTAGAAAAGAAACTTTCTGAATTTTTTGAAGAAAAAGTTATTGGAGAAGACCTAACTTTTGAAAGATTAATCTCTGTGAAGAATTTCTCAGAAGAGGAAATTTCCTCTGAAACTCTTTCTAATTTAGAACTTAGAATCCTATCTTGGAAAATTTTAATTCCCCATTTAAATTGGATGGATTTTCCTTTTTTAAAAGCACTTCTTATTACAGAAGAGGATTTAATAGAAAATTGGAAGGAAACCTATGACCTTAAGGAAGAAACTCCAGTTCATCCATCTATAATCCTTTATAGATTTACTTCTTCTTTGAACGATTTTTTAAATCTTTCTAAGGACATTTTTTCCTTTCCTGAGGATGAAACTATCATTTTTTTTGTAAAATGATTGAGATATATTTCTTGGCCACCCTTGTTCTAATTATGTGTTCCATAATTTTTTCTTCCAGTGAAGCAAGTATTTTTTCTCTTAATCGCTTAGAGATGGCCTCTTTAAGAAGTTTGAGTCTTTCTGAAAAGTATCTGAGAATATTTAAAAATCCTGATGAACTTTTAATAGTTTTAATTACAGGAAATGAAATAGTAGATTATTTTGCTAGTTTCTGTTTTTCAAATGGCCTTTCTTATTTAATTCAAGATGAAGGAAGGAAAATAGCTTTTATAATTTTTTCCATAATCAGTTTTTGGATAGGAGATTTTTTTCCTAAGGTTTTAGGATTTAAATTTAAAACTAAAATGGTTTGTAAGATTATTCCCATAACCTACGCTTTTTATCAAATTTTGTATCCCTTAAGAAAGGTTTTTATTTTGATTTATCAAAAAATAGAAGCTATTTTCCCTATAAAAGCTATTATTTCTTATCATTCCCTTCCTTCTGTAGAGAAGATCATCCTTAACACCTTAGAAATAGCCTATAAGGAGAGAAGAATAAGTCAAAAGGAAAAGGAATTTATCTATGGACTTTTTCTTTCTGAAAAAATTCCTGTTTCTGTAATTATGACTTCACGTTCGGAAATAGTTGCTTTTAAAGATCAAGTAATTACCTTAGAATTCTTAGAAAAAATTAAAAACCTTCCCTATAACAAATTTCCGGTATACAAAACTTTTTTAGATGAAGTTATAGGGATTTTATATACTAAGGATTTAATTAAAGGATTTCAAGATGGCAATATATTTCAAAGGAAGCTCTCAGAATTTGTGCGTCCAGCTTATTTTGTTCCAGAGGGCTTTAAAGTTAGAGATCTACTTTTTGAATTTCAAAAAAGGCATTTAAAAATAGCCTTAGTCATAGACGAATACGGAATTTTGAAAGGTTTGGTTACTTTGGAAGATCTTTTAGAGGAGCTCTTCGGAGAAATTTATGAGGAAAGAGAATTTAAAATGGATCCTATTCAAAGGTTAGATGAAAATAGATGGTTGATTTCAGGAAAGGTTTTATTAGAAGACTTAAAAAATATTTTATCCTTAGAAATAAATGAAGAGGAACTTAGGGACTTGAAAACCCTAAATGGAGCCCTTTTAGTCCTTTTTAAAGAACTTCCTAAAGAAGGAGAAAGTGTAGAGTATCAGGGTTATAAATTTTCTATTAAGAAAATGAAAGGAAGAAAAATTTTTTGGGTTGAAGTAGAGAAGTTATAATTTATGCTTTTAGCCCTTCTTTCCTTTATATTTTTTACCTTAGGAGAAGCTTTCTTTTCATTAAGCGAGATAACTTTTATTTCTACGGGTAAAACTTTGATAGAAAATCTTTATCCTAAAAATGTTTTAGCCCGTCTTTGTTTGAAGTTCTTAGAAAATCCTGAAAAACTTTTTACTACTACTATCTTAGGAATAACCCTTTGTATTGCAGGAAATGGTATTTTTACTTCCTATTTTTTAATTCAATCTCTTCAAACTAAAGGAATCCTAATTTCAAGCACCATTTTACCTATAAGTATGATTTTTTTTGGGCAAATTTTACCTAAAAGCTTAGGTAAAAAAGTAGCCTTTCCTTTAGTTCTTTATTTAGCACCCTTTTTATACTTTTTTTCCCTTTTATTCTATCCTGCGGTTTTCATCAATAGTAAATTGAGTTCTTTAATTCTTAAAAAGAAAAACTCTGAGAATCCCTTTTTAATAAGTAAGTTTAGAGAAGCTTTCCTTAATTTTATTAGTTATGAAGAGGAAATTGATCATAAAGAAAAAGAACTTATGCACAAGATAGTTGAATTTGTCAAAAAAAGAGTTTCTCAAGTTATGATTCCAGCTCCACAAATTAAGGCCTTACCTATCGAAGCTCTTGTTCAGGATGCTTTAGAATTTTCTCAAAAATATAATTTTTCTTATATACCCCTTTACGAAGGAGACATAACTAAAATTAAATTAATTGTAAAGGTTCAAGACCTCTTAGGAAAAACCTTTTTAGAGAGAAAAAAGCCTCTTAAATCCTTTGGAAAAAAACCTTTTTTTATTCCAGAGATGGCTTTAGCTCATCAGGTTTTAAATGAGTTTCAAACTCAAGGAATTGAAATAGGAATTGTGGTTGACGAATATGGGTATACCACTGGATTAGTAACTATAGAAGACTTAATAGAGGAGGTGTTGGGAGAGTTTAGAGATGCCTTAGATTATTATATCCCAGAATATAAACAAATTTCTAAGGATACCTTTCTCTTTAAAGGACATACAGAAATAGAAAAAGTTCAAGCCTTAGGAATACCTATACCTTCAGGAGAGTATGAAACTATTGGAGGGTTTATTCTTTCTTTAATAGGCCGAATTCCTTCTGAGGGAGAAGTTTTTCATTATAAAAACTTAGAAATTAAAATTACCAAGGCTTCTCTGACTAAAATAGAAGAAATTTTAGTAAAGATTAAAAGATAAGCATATTATTTTAACATTTAGTCACTAATTATCCTTTCTCTTAAAGATCCTTTTTAGGTCTTTTAAACTTTGGTTTTTAAAGTATTAACTTCGAGCCAAACATGGACTACTTAGGGGTTTCGGATTATAAAAAAATAAAATAAAAAAATGCATAAGTTCCACCTCTTATTGGAATGTAAAAAAGTGGTAAAATTAAAAATCAAAAAATCTATCCCAGGAGAGCCTCTCAATGAAAAATCTCAATGAAAAAGGGGAAAAAAACCAAAGGTAAGTGTGGAATCTCCATGTATTGTATTCTGAAAGACTTAAACTCTATTAAAGAAGCTTCTTCCTATCTAAAAGCACCGTTTACAGGTGGAAAAAATTTTTAAAGGAAAGTGGAGGTAAAGAGGAAGGCACAAAGGCAGTGGAGAGCAGAGGTTGTGGAGTTTATTTTGGAATTTAGAAAGAAGAGACCACGAATAGGTAAAGAAAAGCTTAAGCCCTTTGTGGATAGATTTTGGGAAGAGGAAAATAAGGAAAGGTGTTGGTATTGAGGATAGGGAGAATAATAAGGTATTTGAAGCCTATATGCAAAGACAGGGAGGCTTGTGGAGAGGGTGAAGAAGAGGAATAAGAGGAGATATAAGGGCAAGAGGGGGAAAGCCCCTGGGGAGATAGTGAGAATAGACAGCATAGTGT
>JANXAD010000030.1 GCA_025062245.1 Thermodesulfobacteriaceae bacterium
AGCTTTGAGAGATAAGCCCTTAGGGGAATAAGCTTGGCTAAGAGATGAGATTGCGGTAGATCCTTTGTTCTGAGAGGCCATATTTTCTTGCGAAAGCCACAAGAGAGTTATTAGGTTAATCTTACCCTAACATTCAGGGTGTTCAAAAAATGGGGAGCAATCCAGAGTTCAACAAGTGTTTTATAGAGTATTTGATGGAGTGTCCATAGACTCATAACTAGACTTGTTTTTATATCTTTTTATGCTAAAGTTTTTTTAAATTTTTCTAATATTTTTAAAGCTTAAATGGAAAACTTAGAAAGGGATTTTAATTTTAAAGAAAAGCTTCAAAATATTAAACTTCTGATTAAAAATCATCACAAGGACCTAAACCTAATCAAAAACTCAATAGAAACTTTAGAAACTGAAATTAAACAGGATTATTTGATTTTAGAAGTAATCTTAGAAACTCTTAAAATTCCTAATTTAGCACCAGAAACTAAGAAATTTTTATTAGAGAAGGCAAGTGAAATTTGTGAGAAAAATAAAGAATTTAAAAAGGCTTTAGAAATCCTTAAAAAATTATTTATTTTTTACCCTGAAGCTAATTATTTAGAAAAGATTGAAAAATTAAAAACTTTATCTAACTTAGAAAAGCTTAAAGATGTTCTTAAAAAGCTACCTATCTCTTCAGAAATGCTTCTTAAACTTCAGTTAGAAGCTGTAGAAAAAGGTCTTAGTATAGAACGACTTTTAATGGAAAGATTTAAAGTCCCTAAGGATGAAATTTTAAAATCCATAGAAAATTTTTATAAAATTCTGGCTTTTGATTTAAAAGATTTTAAAAAGTTTAAAAGAATTCCTAAGATTTTAGAGATAAAGAGACAATTCTTTGAAGAAACACTTTGCTTACCTGTAGAGTATGAAAATACGGTTTATTTATTATGTTATAATCCAGAGGATAAGGAGAATATTGAAAGGGTAAAAAAAATTCTCCAGCTTTCGGAGTTTAAAATAGCTTTTGCTTTAAAGGAAGATATTTTAGAGGCTATTGAAAAATATTTTCTTCATCCCACTTTGGTAGACTATTTTGAAGTGGAACCAGAAACTGAACCAGAGGAAGAGATTTCAGAATTAGAGTTAGTAGATAGCACTATTGTAAATCTGGTAAATAGTATTATAGAAGAAGCTCATAAGAGGAGAGCCTCTGATATTCATTTAGAAGGTCTTACAGGAAAAAGGGGGCTTCAAGTGAGATTTAGAGTAGATGGAGAGTGCTTTAATTATACTGTTTTACCTGAATCACAAAAAAAGTTAGTTCTTTCAAGAGTTAAAATAATGTCTAATTTAGATATTGCTGAAAGAAGACTTCCTCAAGATGGTAAAATAAAGTTTAGAACTAAAGATGGAAAATCCTTTGAAATAAGAGTAGCTACTTTGCCTACTATTGATGGAAATGAAGATGCGGTCTTAAGAATTTTAGGCGGAATTGAGTTTAGACATTTAGAGGAATTAGACCTTTTGCCAGAAAATTATGAAAATTTTAAAAAAATTTTAGATCTACCCTATGGTTTAATATTAGCCGTTGGGCCTACAGGTTCTGGAAAAACTACTACTTTACATGCAGCCTTAAAATATCTAAACAAACCTAATAAAAAAATTTGGACCGCTGAGGATCCGGTAGAGATTATTCAAGATGGCTTAAGACAGGTTCAAGTAAATCCTAAGATAGGGCTTACCTTTGCCAGAGTTTTAAGGTCCTTTCTAAGGGCAGACCCGGATATTATAATGATTGGAGAAACAAGAGATAAGGAAACTGCTCAAATTTTGATAGAGGCTTCTCTTACAGGGCACTTAGTATTAAGCACCCTTCACACTAATAGTGCTCCTGAAACAGTTACCAGACTTTTGGGAATGGATATAGATCCTTATAACTTTGCAGATGCTCTTTTAGGAGTTTTAGCTCAAAGATTAGCTAAAAGACTATGTTCTAATTGTAAGGAACCTTACAAACCTAATAAAGATGAAATAGAAAGAATGAAAATAGAATATGGTTTTCATCCAGTAAAACCTCTCAGAGATGAAATTTTTGAAAAAGCTACTCTTTATAAACCTGTAGGATGTCCTATTTGCAATTTTACAGGTTTTAAAGGTAGAATAGCCCTTCATGAACTTTTAATTCCTGATGACGAATTAAAAGATTATATCATTAAGAATGCTCCAGCTTCAGAAATAAGAAAAATAGCCTTACAAAAAGGGTTTGTAACCTTAAAACAAGATGGAATTCTTAAAGTTTTGAGAGGGGAAACCACTTTAAAACAAGTTTTAGCAGTTACTCTAAGATAGAAATTTTTTAAAGTTCTTCCTCATGTTACCTCTTCTAATTTCAAAAAATATAATTAGGTTTACCTTAGAATCAGGAAAAAGTGAAATAGAGGACCTTTTAGCCGTAGAAAAGGAAATTTATATCTATTTAAATAACAAAATTTATTCTCTCTCTGGAACCCCCCATCATATAAAAGAACTGGTTTTAGGTTTTCTTCTAACTCAAAATCTCATAGAAAAATCTGCTTTCCCTGAAAGCATAGAAATAGAGGAATCTGCTGAAAAAATCTTAGTAAAGGTAAAAACCCTAAGGAACTTTGAAATTTTAAACCCTCCTGTTCAGGAAGAAAAAGATTTGAAAATAGAGGCTTCTAAACTTTTAGAACTTTTTAAAGCCTTTGTAGAAGCTTCTAAACTCTTTGAGATTACAGGGGGGACCCATAGTGCTTGCTTAGCAGAAGAGAAAAAAATCCTCTTTTTTGTAGAGGATATAAGACGCCACAACGCTATGGATAAAGTTATAGGATGGGCTTATTCAAATAGGATTAGTTTAAAGGATAAATTGTTTTTTATAAGTAGTAGAATTTCTTCAGAAATAGTAAAAAAGGCTATGCAAGCTAAAATTCCTTTAATTGCAAGTAGAGGAGCTCCTACCTCTTTAGCAGTTAATCTTGCTGAAAAAAATGAAATTACTTTAATAGGATTTTTACGAGAAAAAAGATTTAATCTTTATACTCACCCTCAAAGAGTAATCTTTTAGAGGAAAGAAAAATGGAGGCTACTATTAAATTTTATGGAGCTACCCAAGGGGTTACAGGAAGTTCCTTTAGAATAAAAATTAGAAATACCTCCTTTCTTATAGATTCTGGCATGTTTCAAGGAGAAGAATATGGAAAAAATTATACTTCTTTTTACGATTTAAAAGAAATTTTGTATCTAATACTAACCCATTCACATTTAGACCACTGTGGAAGAATTCCCTTTTTAATTAGAGAAGGCTTTAGAGGAAAAATTATAGCTACCAAACCTACCTTTCAAATATCTAAGATTATGCTTCTTGATGCAGCTAAAGTAATGAGAGAACATTACAAAACTATGTACAGAAAATCTGTAAGAAAGGGTTTAGAACCTCCCCATCCCCCTCTTTATGATGAGTATGATGTACTTGAAAGTTTCAACTACTTTAAGATTAATCTTCCCTATGAATTACCTTTAATTTTGAATAAAGAAATTAAAATAACTTTTAAGGATGCTGGACATATCTTAGGATCTGCCTTTATTGAGATTGAGGACTTAAAGACTAAGAAAAAAATAGTTTTTTCTGGAGATCTGGGAAATAAAAATAAACCCATTATAAGAGATTTTACCTTTCCTAATCCTTTAGCTGATTTTGTAATTATAGAAACTACCTATGGAGATAGAAACCATAAATCCTTTGAAGAATCCAAAAAAGAACTTTTACAAGCTATTTTAGAAACTGTAAATAGAGGGGGTAATGTTCTTATTCCAACTTTTGCCTTGGAACGTGCTCAAGAAATACTTTTTGTTTTAAGGGAGTTTTTTGAAACTGGTCTTTTACCCAAGGTGCAAATTTTTTTAGATAGTCCTTTGGCTATAAAAGCTACTAAAATTTTTAGAGATAATCCAGACTTTTATGATGAAGAGACTTATCAAATCTTCTTGAAAAAAGACCCCTTTGAAATTCCTTACTTAGTTTTTACAGAGGATGTAGAGGAATCCAAAGCTATTAATCACATAAAGTCAGGGGCTATTATATTGGCTGGAAATGGAACTCTAACTGGGGGGAGGATTCTTCATCATTTAAAAAATAATTTATGGAGAGAAGAGTGTAGTTTAGTTTTGGTAGGTTTTCAACCTAAGGGAACTTTGGGCAGAAAAATTGTAGAAGGAGCTCAAAAAATAACTCTCTTTGGGGAGGAAATTCCAGTTAAAGCCCAAATTTATACTATAAACGGTTTTTCCTCCCATGCAGGCCAAGCTGAACTTTTGGAATGGTTAACCCCTATCGAGAATCCTCAAAAAATTTTTTTAGTTCATGGAGAACTTGAGAAAATGGAAAAATTTAAAAATCTTTTAGAGGAAAAAAGAAATTGGAAAAATAAAATTTATATACCCTATTTTGAAGAAGAAGTGCCTTTATACTGAATGAGATTGGTAAAATTTTTAGCTTATTGTGGAATTTGTTCCCGTAGAAAAGCTAAGGATTTAATTCTTACTGGTAAAATTTCAGTTAATGGAAAGGTGATTAAAGATCTTTCCTACCAAGTAGATCTTTCCAAAGATAAGGTTTACTTAGAAACGCACCTTCTTAGTCTTCCACCCAAGGTTTACTATCTCTTTTATAAACCCAAAGGTTATCTAACCTCTCTTTTTGATCCTCATGAAAGAAATACTATCAAACCTTTTTTAGAAGGTCTACCTTATAAAGTTTTTCCTGTAGGAAGACTTGATAAGCATAGTGAAGGTCTCCTTTTACTTACTAATGATGGAGATTTGGCTAATAAATTATTGCATCCCCGTTATCAAGTAATAAGAGTTTACCGAGTTTGGGTTTCTCCTAAGATAGAATTTGAAAAAATTAATAAATTTAAAACCTCTGGTTTTTTAATAGAGAATAAACTAATTAAACCTCTGAAGTTTGAGTTAATAAAAGAAGAACAAAATAAATGGATTTATGAAATTTCTATAAAAGAGGGTTTAAAAAGAGAAATAAGAAAAATGATATCCTTTTTAGGTGGAAAGGTTCATAAACTTTTAAGAATCCAATTTGGTCCTCTTAAGTTAAGAGGACTCAAACCTGGTCAAATAAGGCCTCTTACTTCTTCTGAATTAAAAAATCTCTTTCTTTTTATAAAAAATCTATAAATTCTTGAGTTTAGCAAGGAACCTCTTCTAATCTTGTGGTTTCCGAGGGTGTTAAACTCTCAACAGGTTGAAGAACAAAAAGAAGTTGTCCTTCTTCTACTATTTGATTAGCTCTTACGCAAATTTCTACGATTTGAGCATCAAAGGGAGCTAAAATAGGATTTTCCATCTTCATAGCTTCTAAATTTGCAATTTCCTCATTTTTATGAACGATATCTCCAATTTTAAGAGGTCCTCTTTGAGGATTACCAATTCTCCAGAGTGTTCCCTTAATAGGAGCTCCGATTTCATTAAATTTAGTTGCCTTTCTTATTTCTACTTTTTTGGCTCTGGGAGTAGCTACCTCAAAAACTCTATTTTTATTATTAACCTTTAAAACTATATAAACCATACCTTCATTTTCTAAACTTATAGAAACAAGCTCTATACAATAAGGTTTTCCATTTATTTCAAATTCAACCTTATCTCCGGATTTTTTGAGCCCTTCTCTCCAAACTTTAGTAGGAAGAACCAAAGGAGCTATACCATATTTTTCTCTAAACTTTATAAAGTCTATGGCATCCTTAGGATGCATTAAAAAGAGTATAAACTCTTCTTCGGTAGCAGGCCTTCCAATTTCCTCTTCTAACTGTTTTCTTAAAAGAGTAAGGTCTTCATCTGGAATAGCTTCTAAGGGTGATTCTTCCTTTCTTTCCTTTATTTTTTCTTGCCAGGCTTCTCCAAAGGCACTTCTGTAAACCCACTCATCAGGCCAACCTACAGGAAGCCTCCCATAATGTCCAAGTAAGAGATTTTTAAAATCTCCAGGGGCATTTCTAAAAAGTTGAAGCAATTCTTCTTGTTCCTCAGGTTCCATAGCTGAAAAGTCCTGTTTTTTTTCTTCTACAAATTTTTTAAGAAGATTTATTACGTGTTGAACTCCTACATCTCCTCTTTCTTTAGCATAACGATTAACAATCCCACTACAGGTAACCCAAGTTATTTGTGAACCCGGAGTTACATCAAAATATTTAACAATTTGATTATAAAGAGACATTACTTGTAAGATATAAGGCATAAGATATAAGAAGCCTCCCTTTTCTGCTTGCTCAAAGGAACTTGGGAAAGCCCCTCCAGGCATTTTGTGACGGGTTACCATGTGGTCAAGTCCTTTAAAAGGAGATTCTGCCCATTCATATTCTCTTATCCATTCTCTAACCTTCTCTACAGCCTTTTCAGCAGCTTTTCTATTTAAATGGACAGGAATCCCCATTTCTTTAAAAAGAGCCTCTACAGCTAAAATGGGTGAATGTCCATAAAATCTTACTAAAGTATCTTCTTGCACATCAATAATTTTAGCACCTACCTTAGCTGCAGCTAACAAAACTGGCATAGCTAACCCATCAGTAATATGTCTATGGTAGTTAATCACTAAATCAGGATACTTTTGTTTAATAGCATCTATAAGTTCAGTAACTGAGGTAATAGTTCCAACTCCAGCCATATCCTTTATACAAAGGATTATTTCATCTACTCCTCCACAAAGAGCCACTATTTCATCTACCACTTTTAAGTAATATTTAGTATCAAACCAAGGAGCCACAGTATAAGAAATAGCAGGTTCAAAAAGTTTACCTTTCTTCATTACTACTTCAGCTACCGTTCTCATATTTCTTATATCGTTTAAGAAGGAAAAGCATCTCCAAACATCTATATCTACTCTTTCCACTACATATTCAATAATATTTTTAGGATAGGGACGATACCCCCACATATTGGTTTCACGAATTAGGGTTTGAAGAAGAACCTTAGGCATAAGTTCTCGTAAAATAGCTATTTCTTCAAAGGGACTTTCTCTTCTGTTCATAATCCCTACATGCCACCTTGCTCCACCATGACATTCTGCAGCAAAAAGCCCCATTTCATTGT
The DNA here is from genome assembly GCA_025062245.1 of Thermodesulfobacteriaceae bacterium. Classification (GTDB taxonomy): domain Bacteria; phylum Desulfobacterota; class Thermodesulfobacteria; order Thermodesulfobacteriales; family Thermodesulfobacteriaceae; genus Thermodesulfobacterium. Next base: position 7,099 of record JANXAD010000030.1, read on the forward strand.
AATAGGGAGCTAAAGTTTTAAGATCATAAATTCTTAAACGATTTTTATAGTCTGATTGTCCAGCATCTCTCATACCTACAGAAACAAAACATACCCCTGGAAGTTCTCTCACTTTTTTAACTATCTCCTTAGGAGACATACCAGGTTGTACAAAGATGTAATCCATAATTACCTCCCTCCTTTCTTCTTACATCCATTTTTGTGGACCTAAAGCTGAAACTTCCGCAATATATTGAGCTATTTTTAAAGCTTCATCATCAGAAGTTTTCTCTCTAAAGGCTGATAAAAGTTCTTCATAATGTTCCTCAATAAAACGAGTTGAATAATTTCCCTCTATAAATTCTGAATGTCTGATAATACTTAAAAGTAAGGGAGCTATGGTTTTTACTCCCTCCACTCTTAGACCTCTACTTAAGGCTCTATCCAAAACTCTAATAGCCTCCTTTCTATCAGGTCCTGCAGCCATAACTAACATAATAAGTGAGTCATAATAGGGAGGAACTTCAGCTCCTTCATAAATCCCAGAGGCTATTCTTATTCCGGGGCCCTGAGGAATTTCTAATCTGGTAACCGTACCAAAGGAAGGACTAAAAGTTCTTGGATCTTCAGCATTTATACGGGCTTCTATGGCATGTCTATTAGGTAAAATATCTTCTTGAAAAAAAGGAATGGGTTTTCCTTCTGCAATATCAAACATAAGACTTACCAGATCAACTCCCGTGATTAATTCCGTTATACCATGTTCTACCTGAAGTCTGGTATTAACCTCTAAAAAGTAAAATCTTTTAGTCTTAGGGTCTAAGAGAAATTCTACGGTTCCTAAGGATTGATAATTAATTTCCCTCATAAGCCTTATAGCTGTATAACAAATTTCCTGTCTCATATTATCATCTATACTGGGAGAGGGAGCTTCTTCCAAAATCTTTTGATTTCTTCTTTGAATAGTGCATTCTCTTTCATAAAAGTGAAGGTAATGTCCATATCTATCTGCACAAACTTGTACCTCTATGTGCCTTCCTCTTTCAATATACTTTTCCACTAAAAGGGTTTCATCTCCAAAGGCTTTTTTAGCTTCGGATCGAGCTTTTTCTAAAGCTATGGGCAATTCCTCTTTGTTTTCCACCTTTACCATTCCCTTTCCACCACCACCATAGGCAGCTTTTATCATAAGAGGAAAAGAAATTTCTTCCTCTTTCATCCAATTTAAAATGTCTTCTATGCTATTAAACTTCAGTAAAGCGGGAATAGTAGGAACATTAGCTCTTTGAGCTACCCTTTTAGCTCTAATTTTATCTCCCATAAGTTTTATCACTTGAGGAGGAGGACCAATCCATATAAGCCCTGCAGATTCTACTTTTTCTGCAAATTCTGGATTTTCAGCTAAAAAACCCCACCCAGGATGAATAGCGTCACAATTAGTTCTTAGAGCTACATCTATAATCTTGTCCATATTTAAATAGGAATCTAAAGGTGGACCTTCTCCTATGTGAACGGCTTCATCAGCTAAAAAGACATGATAGGCTAACCGGTCCGGGGTGCTATAAATAGCTACAGTTTTGATGTTCTTATCTCTGCAAGTATGCATAACTCTTACTGCAGGAACCCCACGATTAGCTATTAATACCTTTTTAATCTTCCTTTCCATATAACACCCTCTATTTGAAAAATTTTTAAAATCAAACTGTCTTAAAAAGAGAAAACATAATCTAAAAATAAAACCTGTCAAGCATGTGTATGAAAGAAGAAAAGGGAAAGAAAGTGGAAGCCTTGAACTTATGGATTATTTGGTATGGTATAAAGGGTAACACATAGTCCCAAATCCTGTGGTCTCATACTCTCCTATTGAAAAATTTTAAAAATCTGATATTTTGCTTTTTAAACTTAAAAGGAGTGGAAATTTTATGGCTGCTCAAGAAAAGGTAACTAATTTAGAACAAAGGTTAAAATCTTCCATACAAACTGGAGTTTCTCCAGCAGATGAACTGGCTCTTAAAACTACCAAAGAAATAGTGATTAAATTTATTGAAATGGGTAGATGTTCCCCCTCTACCTTTGAAGAGGTCTTTACTCAAATCTTTAGTGTGATCAAAAAAACCTTAAATCCTAAATAGAAATGTATATCTTAGCTGTTCACGGAAGTCCCAGAAAAAACGGAAACTCAGAAATTTTATTAGATTCCTTTATAAAAGGGCTTTCTCAATCTAAAGAGGATAAGAATAACCTTACTGAAATTAAAATTGAAAAAATTAGACTTCCTGAACTTAATTTTAGTCCCTGTAGAGAATGTGGAGGATGTGAAATTAAAGAGGAATGTGTATTAGAAGACGATTTTAAAAATATTTTAACCCCTAAAATTTTTTCTTCTGATCTTTTGGTGGTCTCAACTCCTATTTTTTTCTATTCTCATACAGCCTATGTTCAGGCTTTTTTTGAGAGATTTCAAGCTTTTTGGGCTAGAAAGTATGTTTGGAAGCTACCTCATCCCTTAAATAAAAAACCTAAGGGAATTCTTTTTTCCTTAGGAGCCACCAAAGGAGCTAAACTCTTTGAGGGTTTAATAAGAAGTTATAGATACGTCTTAGATGCTATATACGGAAACTATGTGGGAGGCCTTTTTTTCCGTAGTATTGAAAAGAAAGGAGATATTCTTAACTTTCCTGAATATTTAGAAAGGGCTCAAAACCTTGGAAAGGAGATAATTTCCCTTCCTGAAGAAACCTGGTCTTTAAATCGAGATCCCTGTCCTTAAACTTCAAAATCTTCAAATATTTTTTGATACTCTGCTGCTCTTTTCTCTATATCCCTGGCTAACCAAAGGTCACTCACCACTGCAATAAGGTCAGCTCCTAACCTTACCAACTCCTTTGCCCTCTCAGCTGTTATTCCACCTATGGCACAAATAGGAATTCTTAGAACTTTCTTAGCTTCTATTAAAATTTTTTTATCAATTACTTTAGAAGCAGGTTTAGTCGGAGAAATAAAAAAACTTCCAAAAGCCACATAGTTGGCAGAATTTTTTTCCATAAGTTTAGCTCTTTCTAAATCTCCATAACAAGAAACTCCTATAATTTTATTGGGTCCTAAAATTCTCCTTGCTTCCTCTATAGACCAATCCTCCTCTCCTAAATGAACTCCATCGGCTTCTACTTTTTTGGCCAGTTCCACTCGGTCATTGATAATAAAAAGAGCGCCATAATTTTTACAAAGTTTTCTTAAAACTATGGCATAGGGAAAAATAAATTCATCTTCATTACTTTTGTCTCTTAGTTGCAAAATTTTAGCTCCCCCTCTTAAAGCCCTCTCTACTTTTTCAAAAATAAGTCCATCCTTATAGGGAGTTAGTTTTTCATCCGTTATAGCATATAAACCCTTTAGCTTTTCCATCTCATTCATACCTTACCCAAATTTTTACTTCCGGCAATTTTTCCTCTAAATAGGCATGAATTTTTTGGTAAAACTCAAGCTTATAAGGCTTAACTCTTTCTTCTTTTAAAGTTTTTTCAGGTAAAAATTTTTGTAAAGCAAGATTTTTAATCCCTTTTAAAAAGGGTAACATCTCTTTCAATTCCTTAAAACCCACCAAAGGAGGATATAGGGTAATTCTTACCTCGGAGTTTTCTAAAAATTTTTCCAGAAGAAAAAGGGTCTTTTTAACCTTTTCAAAGTTTCCTCCCACTTCTCCATATCGTTTAGGAGAAGTTTTAAAATCTAAGGCTAAGTAATCTATTAGTTTATTTTCTATTAAGAATTTTACCAACTCAGGCTGAGAACCGTTAGTATCTAACTTTATAGCTAAATCACTTTCAACTTTAATCTTTTCTAAAAGAGAAACCAATTTTTTCCCCCATAAAGTGGGTTCTCCACCTGTTATAACAACACCTTTTATAAAGCCTTTCCTTCTTTTTAATTCCTTTAAAATAGTTTCTTCTGGTAAGGTTTCTAAGTTTTGATAATACTCAGGATTTACCAGCTCTACATTATAACAGTAAGGGCATCTGAAATTACAGGTATAAGTAAAAATTACTGAGGCTATCTTTCCAGGAAAATCCACTAAACTTGTGCCTCTAAATCCTTTGATCATCCCTTTACAGTTTAAAAAGCCTTAAAAACTTTTCGTAAAATAAATAACACTCTTTGGGCCCTAAAATTTTACAAATCCAAATAAAACACAAACCTGCTATTAAGATTACTGCTAAAAGACCAAGATTTTTAATTATAAAAAAGTTTTGAAAAAGCTTAATAACCAAAATTAAGAAAAATCCTGCTACAAGCAAAGTAAAACCACTTTGGATTAAAAACTTAAATTCAGTTACTCTTAGTTTTATAAAGCTCATTAAAACTAAAAAAAGACTTTGAAGGAGAAGGGAAAGGGTAGTTCCTAAAGCTACAGCTTTAATTCCCATCTTTTCTATAGTAAGAATTATGGTTGCCACATTAGTAACTACCCCCAGCATACTTCCTAAGGGTGGAATGATAGTAAGTCCGAGAGAATAGAAAAGTGGAATGGCTGTTTTTGAAAGACCATAAAAAGGAAGTCCTAAGGAAAGAATTTGCAAAATTTGAGAAGTTTGAAAGGTATCTAAAGAAGTAAACTTTCCTCTTTCAAAAAGAAAAGAAATAATGGGATGGGAAAGAAGATAAAGGCCTATAGCTGAGGGAAGGGAAACGCTTAAAGAAACGATAAGGGCAGAAGAAAAAGTCTTTTTAGCTAAGTTTAAATCTTTACGGGCTATTTGTTTTGAAAGTTCAGGAAGTAAAGCCTGTGAAATTCCTATTCCAAAAAGCCCTAAAGGAACATACATAACTCTAAAAGCATAGGAGTACCAAGAAACAGCTCCTTCTCCGCAAGAGGTAGCAAAAAAGGTATTTATGAAAATATTTATCTGAACCAAAGAAAATCCGAGTATAACCGGAAAAATAAGTTTTAAAACTTCTACAAAGTGGGAATCTCTGAAATTAGGACAAAATTTAAAAGAAAATCCCTGTTTTTTAGCCACAGGATATTGAAAAATAAATTGCCAAAAACCTCCTAAGGTAACGCCTAAGGCTATGGCATAAATGGGTTCTAATGAGAGGTGAACCAAAAGATAATACCCTATAACTCCTATAAGGATGGAACTTAGATTAAAAAAACCTGAAGAAAGGGCTGGTAAAAAAAAGATTTTTAAGGAGTTTAGCATTCCTGCCAGGATAGAAGCTAAGCTTATAAAAAGTAAAAAGGGCATCATCAATTGGGTAAGATAAACGGTGAGTTGAAACTTATAGGGATTTCCCTTAAACTCTGGAGCAATTAAAGAAACTAAGTAGGGTGCCAAAAGAATACCTAAAATTACGATTCCCAAGAGGATAATTAAAAAATTAGAAATTAACACTTGAGCTATCTGAAAGCTATCTTTTAGGCCCCTTTTTTCTAAGTTAAAACTAAAGACTTTGACGAAGGCTCCAGCTAAGGCACCTTCAGCAAAAAGGTCTCTTAAAAGATTAGGGATTCGATAGCCCACTACAAAGGCATCCATACTTTGGCTGGCTCCAAAAAAGTAAGCTAAAACCTGTTCCCTTACCAATCCCAAAATTCTACTAATAAAAACTGCTAAAGTCACCGAGGTTGCTGATTGAGTTATTTTTTCAATCATTTTAAACTCTTTCAGACCCCTCTTTAAAAAATGTATTTATTTTATTATAATTAAAGCACACTAAATTTTAAAAGGAAGGTGAAAGTATGCCCATCTCTTCTATAGAAGAAGCTTTAGAAGATATTCGGCAAGGAAAAATGGTCATTGTAGTAGATGATGAAGATCGTGAAAATGAAGGAGATCTAATTTTAGCAGCTGAAAGGGTTACTCCTGAAGCTATAAACTTTATGGCTAAATATGGAAGAGGTCTTATATGCTTAGCTATCACCTCTGAAATTGCAGAAAGATTACAGCTTCCTTTACAGCCCAGAAGAGGTATTGACCCTTTAGGAACTGCTTTTACAGTTTCTATTGAAGCGCGTTATGGTGTAACTACTGGGATTTCAGCTTATGATCGCGCCCATACCATTAAGGTAGCTATAGATGATCATAGCGGACCAAACGATATAGTAACTCCTGGGCATGTATTTCCTATAATTGCCAGAAAAGGAGGAGTGTTAGTTAGAGCAGGACATACAGAAGCTGCGGTAGATCTTGCTCGCCTTGCAGGTTTAAAACCAGCTGGAGTAATATGTGAAATAATGAAAGATGATGGCACTATGGCTAGACTACCGGACTTAGAAGAGTTTGCTAAAAATTTTAATTTAAAAATCATTACTATAAGAGACCTTATCGCTTATCGTTTAAGTAAGGAAACTTTAGTTAAAAGGGAGGTAGAAACCTGTATACCTACTGCTTATGGAATTTTTAAGCTCTTTGCTTATAGTAATATAGTAGATAATGCTCTTCATATAGCTTTGGTTATAGGAGAAATAAAAGATGAGCCTGTTTTAGTAAGGGTTCATTCTGAATGTCTCACTGGAGATGTTTTTGGTTCTTTAAGGTGTGATTGTGGAGCTCAATTAAGAAAAGCTTTAGAGATGATTTCTAAGGAAGGCAAAGGAGTTCTTCTTTATCTGAGACAAGAAGGAAGAGGTATTGGATTACTTAACAAACTTAAAACCTATACTTTACAGGATAATGGACTTGATACCGTAGAAGCTAATCTTGCCTTAGGGTTTAAGCCTGATTTAAGAGATTACGGAATTGGAGCTCAGATTTTAAGAGATTTGGGAGTTAAAAAAATAAAACTTATGACAAATAACCCCAAAAAAATTATTGGTTTAGAGGGTTATGGTATGCAAGTGGTTGAAAGAGTCCCTATAGAAATTCCTCCGGGAAAGGAAAATTATAATTATCTCAAAACTAAAAAGGAAAAATTAGGACATATGATATCTTGTCTTAAATAAAATGTCTTCCAAATTTAAAGAAATTTTAGAAAAAAAAGAATTCATTTTTACTTTTGAGTTGGTTCCTGGAAGAAGTGTGAGAACCCGTCAATATAAGGATATTTTAAGGTTTTTGGAAGAAAGTACTAAATACAACTTTTTTCAAGCTTTTACTATCACGGATAATGCAGGTGGACACCCTGCCTTAGCTCCTTCAGCCTTAGGAAGGGAAATTAAAAGAATGGGTATGGAAACTATCATTCACTTTTCTTGTAAAGATAAAAATCGTAATCAGTTAGAAAGTGACCTTTTAGCTTTAGACCGAGAAGGACTTCATAATCTATTAGTAATAACCGGAGATTATCCATTTTATGGTTATTTGGGCAAAGCTAAGCCTGTTTTTGATTTGGACTCAGTATTACTTCTAAAAATGATTTCTGAAATGGAAAAGGGAATGGAACTTTCTAAATTTGCTCCAGGTGGAGGAATAGAACTTCCTCCTATCCCCTTTTTTAAAGGTTGTGTTATAAATCCTTTTAAGCTTACTTTAGCTGAAACTTGGATTCAATATATTAAGCTTTATAAAAAACTTAAAGCCGGAGCTTACTTTGTTATTACCCAATCAGGTTTTTTCCCCAAGAAATGGTTAGAATTAAAAAAACTTTTAGATGAAGGACTTACTAAAATTTTAGCTGAACTTTTTCATGAACCTTCTATCTATTCTCCTGAGGAAGATGAAAAGTTTAGAAAAATTCCTTTAATTGGAGGTCTTCTTTACACTAATACCTTAATCATCAAGAGTTTATTAAATACTAAAATTCCTGGAATTCTTATGGGTAAAAAATTTTTAGAAACCTTGGAAAGAACAGAAGATTTAGAGGATAAAATTTTAGAGCTTAATGCTAAATTAGCAGCTATTTTAAAGGGCTTTGGTTATAAAGGAGTGCATCTAACCGTTTTTCCCTTAAATTATGAAAAACTTCAAGTTTTTATGGATTACTTTTATAAATTTGAAAGTCGATGGGAAGAATATCTACCTGAATTTGACGAAAGGGTAGTTTTTTTAGAAAAGGGACAACTAAAAGAAAAGGATTTAGCTTTTATTTCAGAGGATCTTTCCTTTTTTTCCTTAAAACCAACTAAACATAAAAGAAGAGCTATTTTCTATCTTTCCAAAATTTTTCACTTTCTATTTTTTGCAAGGGAATTACCTTGGTATCCCCTTTTAGTAAAACTTTCTAAACTATTTGATAAAAGTCCCTGTCTAAAAAGATGGGTAACCACATGGGAATATACTTTAAAAAGAGCACTTTATAATTGTAGAGAATGTGGAGATTGTTGTTTGTATGAGCTAAATTACCTTTGCCCTCAAAGTGATTGTGCCAAGTATATTTTAAATGGTGCCTGTGGAGGAAGTATCAATGGATACTGTGAAGTTTATCCTTTTGAAAAGAGGTGTATCTATGTAAGAGCTTTTGAAAGAGCTATTTCTAAAAAGGAGCTTAAAAAACTTCTCTTTCCCTTTGACAACTATTACATCCCCCCCCGAAATTGGTCTCTTTATAAAACTTCTTCTTGGTTAAATTTTCATCTTTTTAGAGATCACCACGCCAAATATGAAATTCCCCTTAATAACCATTGAAAAGGTAGTTTTTGGTGGAGAAGGCTTAGGAAGATTACCTGATGGAAAAATAGTTTTTGTTCCTTATGTAGCTCCTGGAGAAAAGGTAAAAGTAGAGATAGTTAAAGAATTTCAAGATTATGCTTGGGCTAACTTAGTTGAGGTAATTGAAAATTCACCTTTTAGAAGGGAGCCTCTTTGTGAATACTATTTTACCTGCGGCGGTTGTCAACTTCAACATCTTAACTATGAATATCAATTACAATTAAAAAAAGAAATTTTTTTAGATACTTTTAGAAGGGTGGGGTGGAAAGAAGAGATCCCTTTAGAGTTGGTTTTCCCCTCTCCTAAAGAATTTTTTTATCGAAATAAATTGAGACTTCATGTAGAAAATAATCCCTTAAAGATGGGGTTTGTAAAGAGACGCTCTCACGAGGTTTTACCCATAAAATTTTGTTATTTAGCAGAAAGGAAATTAAACTATGTTTTAAAAAGTCTTTATGAACATCCAATTTGGCTCAAAATTTCAAACTACTCCAAGAGGTTAAATTTAGAATTTTCCCCTGAAGAAGATAAAACCGTCCTAATATTTTGGAGTATGTTACCTCCCTTAGAGGAAGATTTAGAGGAATTAAGCAAAATACCTGAGCTTAAAGCTATTTTTTACTGGATGAGGGGAAGAAGACCAGAGGGACCCTTCCCAAAAAATAGTTCCTATGGAGGAAGAAGGGTTTTTAAAGGTATAAATCAACTTACTTACTACATTCAGCCAGGAGTTTTTGTCCAAACTAATTGGGAAATTAACTTAGAAATTGCCAAAACCTTCAAGAAGTGGATTCCTGAATATCGTAAAGTTTTAGACTTACATTCAGGTATGGGAAATTTTCTTTTTTCTCTCATAGATAAAGGAGATAGGTTCTTAGGGGTAGATACCGACTTAAGAGCCATTGAAGATGCCTTATACATTTTAAGTAAATTAAATCTTAATGGGAGAATAGATTTCAGAAACATAAGTGCTCACGAAGCCTTACATGAAGCTTTAAAAACTGAAGAAACCTTTGATTTAGTAATCCTTGATCCTCCACGGGGAGGTTGTAAAGAGATTTTAAAACTTCTTTCAGAGGTGGCTGAAAAATATATCCTTTATGTTTCTTGTGATCCCCCTACTTTGGCAAGAGACCTGTTGATTTTAAAAAAATTAGGCTACCAATTAATTAAGCTTGCTCTTTTTGATATGTTTCCTCAGACCTATCATTTAGAGGTTCTTTCTCTTCTTCAAAAAGGGTAACCTTTTTACCTAAAGCCCAAAGAAGCTGTCTACAAAAACCTTTAATAATTTTTACCTCCTTAGAGGTAAGTTCAAACTTATAAAGAAGTCTCTTTATATTAGTCATCCACAGGACTTTATTATCATGAGGAATATAGTCAATAGCTTCTAAGGTAGCTTGAATTAGCTTAAACATGATTTCAAGTTCCTTTTGGGTTGCCAGTTGAGGTTTAGGTATTTTAGGAATACTTGCAGACTGAAAAATTTCATATAGGATAACCACTACAGCTTGAGAAAGATTTAAAGAAGCCCTTTCAGTGGTAGGTATAGTTATGGCACTGCTACAGTAAAGCAAGTCTTCATTACTTAAACCTGTTCTTTCATTTCCAAAGAGAAGGGCAATTTTATTATTTAGGGAAAGTTCACCAATATAAGGAGCTATTTCCTTAGGAGTATAGTAAACCATTCTATGTTTCCCAAGCCTGGCAGTGGTTCCTATAACATAATTAAAATCTTTAAGAGCTGTAGAAAGATCAGAAAAAACTTTCATTCTTTCAAGGATTTCAAGACCGGTTTTGGTGGCCATAGCCCTCATTTTTTCTTCTTCCAGATTTTCAGGCCTTACTACTAACAAGTTAGATACTCCGAAATTAGCACAGGCTCTGGCTGTAGCTCCTATATTTTCACTATAAATAGGATTAACCAGAACAACAGCTATATTAGAAAGATTAGCCTTTACAGGTTCAGCTAAAGGACGCACTTGCATATCTTAATCTATAAAATTAACCTTTTTTTAATTTCTTTCAATTTCTTATAAAAATTGGATTGCTCCCCATTTTTTTTTGGACATCTGAAAGGTTAGGGTAAATATTATAGCCTCCAAAAGACCAAAAAAAACCTGAAGAAAAGTCTTTAAAAGAAAGGATAGAGAAGGGGTAAGAGCTATTCCAAGAGGATTTGGAGGATATGGCAAGAGGCATCGTAATAAGAGGAGAGGGAAACTTTTTAGTGGGGTAAGGGCAAATTTTACAGGTGAAGTTTGGGCTTTGGATTTTATTCATGACCAGCTTGAAAGTGGGAGAAGATAGTGGATTTTAGTTTAAGAGGTAAAAATATAGTAAAGCATTTGGAGTGGACATTTGAGAAGGATGGAGTTTCTCAGGTAATAAGGAGGGCAAAAAAATCCCACACCTAAAGATTTTAAGGGTCCAAATTTTGGGGCCTCTCAACAACCTTCTCTATCGCACCCTCACTGGGAAATATCTCTATCCCCTTCGCCATCCTTTTAACCTCTTTTATAAGTAGGTATAAAAATTAGGCCTGAGCTGAAATTTAAGGTAAAGATTAAAGAAAGGGAGATTTATTAAAAACACAACTAAGAAGGAAATCTTGAAAAATGGTTGTTAAGAAAATTTTTGAAACTCTAATCATGGGTGTGAAATTTTAAAAAGTGTAAAAACCTCTTAGAAAAACTCTTCATAGAGGAAAGAGCCATACTCTGTTGCGAAAAGGAATAGGTAAGAAGAAGGGTTCTTGTCCCTCTAATTTTGAAGTAAAACATATCCTTATTATAAACTAATTATAAACTAAAAAATGGAAGGAAGATGGGTTAAGTTTTTGAATAGGAGGAAGCGAGGTAAAAAGTGCCTATGTTGAGAGGAAGTTTTTAGGGGAGTTTAACAGGATGCGAAGAATTCACCGAAAGGGGATGGAATGGGATTTAGAATATTTTGGAGAGGTTTATAAAGGAAAGGCTTAACTTTTTAAGAAACTTTATTCTTCTTTAAGAATAATTTCTAAAGCTTGAGGAAAGTAAGGAATAATTTCCCTTACTGAGGTTGCAGGAGTAAGCTGGGCTAAATATCCTGCTAAACGATTTACCTTAGAGGCTATAATGCAAGCTTTAATAGGTTCAAAGCCACAAAAAATTAGAGCTGAAACTATACCTGTTAAAGTATCACCTGTTCCTCCTATAGCCTCTAAAACTTCAACTAAGGGTTCTTTTATCACTTCTACTATTCTTCCTTTAGCTACCACATGGTCCCACTTACCTTTGATTAAAAGATATTTAGAAAGATTTTCATGCTTATGAGCTCTTTTTACCAATTCTTCTACCCTATCTTCTTCTTGAAGTAAAAAACCTCGAGTATAAAAAGGGTGGGGAGCTTTTTCATCTGCTAAAAAAGCTAATTCTCCCGGGTCAGGGGTAAATAGATCAAAAAACTT
>JANXAD010000031.1 GCA_025062245.1 Thermodesulfobacteriaceae bacterium
GAAGAGGGTTTAAGGTTTGCTATTAGAGAGGGTGGAAGAACAGTAGGAGCTGGAGTAGTAACTAAAATCTTAGGATAGTTTTGAAAAATTAAGAGGTCTTTTTATGGCTAAAAAGGGAGAAGCAAGAATTATTATTCATCTTCAATGCACGGAATGCAAAAGGTTAAATTATACTACCTCTAAAAATAGAAGAAATACTCCTGATAGGTTGCAGCTAAAAAAATATTGTCCTTGGGATAAAAAGCACACCTTACATAGAGAGGTTAAGAAGTAAGATAGGCCAGTAGCTCAAGTTGGCAGAGCATCGGACTCCAAATCCGAAGGTTGGGGGTTCAAGTCCCTCCTGGCCTGCCATTTTTTTATTGAATTTTGAAAATTTTATGAAAAAGGCTGTTTTAAAAAAGGAAAACGAGGTAGAAAGGAGAGAGATTTTTTTTATAAATAGGGGGGTTAAATTTTTAAAGGAGGTTAAAATTGAGGCTAAAAAAATTACTTGGCCTCAAAGAAAACAAGTCTTAATGACCTCTTTAATGGTAATTTTGTTTAGTCTTTTTATTGGAGCCTATTTAGGAATTTTAGATATTATTTATAATTTTATAATTTCCTTTTTGGTGAAGTAACGTGAGTAAAACTTGGTATTCTATACAAGTTTGGTCTGGGTTAGAAGAGGAGGTTAAAAGAAAATTGGAAGCTTTATTAGAAAAGAGGGAAGAAAAAATTGAAAAAATTTTTGTTCCACCCTTTAAAGAAATAGAAGTTAATCTATCTCCTGAAAAACAATCGGTAGGAAGATTTTATTCAGGATATCTTTTAGTTTATGGGGAAATAGATGAAGAGACTAAGGAAGAAATAAGAAAATTAGAAGGTGTATTGGATATTGTAGGGGGAGGGCCCCTTTATTTTTTCCGAAATGAAGAGGTAGAAAAACTTATTTCTCAATTAGGAGTAGAGGAAATAAAACCTAAACCCAGATATCAATTTATGCCTGGAGATAAGGTAAGAATTATTGAGGGACCTCTTACCAATTTTATTGGAATTGTAGATGAGATAAAACCGGATAAAGGGAAAGTGAAAGTATTAGTTAGTATTTTTGGTAGAGAAACGCCGGTAGAAATTGAATTTACCTACTTACAGAGGATATAGGGGAGGCAAGGATAAATGGCTAAGAAAGTGGTAGCCCAAGTGAAATTACAGTTACCTGCTGGACAGGCTACTCCTGCTCCTCCGGTAGGTCCAGCTTTGGGACAGCATGGAGTAAATATTATGGAATTTGTTAAGTCTTTTAACGAAAAAACCCGTGGACAAGAAGGAATGATTATTCCTGTAGTTATTACTATCTATGCAGATAGATCCTTTACTTTTGAATTGAAAACTCCTCCAGCTTCTGTGCTTTTAAAGAAAATGCTCGGTCTTGAAACCGGAGCTCACCATCCTAAAAAGGAAGTGGTGGGGAAAATTACGAGAAAACAGTTGGAAGAAATAGCTAAGATAAAAATGCAAGACCTTACAGCCTCATCCTTAGAGGCAGCTATAAAAACCATAGAAGGAACAGCTAAAAGTATGGGAATAGAAATTGTGGATTAAGGAGAGAAAAAATTATGGCTAAAAGGGGAAAAAAATATAGAGAGGCTTTAGCTAAGGTTGATAGGACTAAGAAATATAATTTTGAGGAAGCTGTAAAGCTTGCTTTAGAGACAGCTTATGCTAAATTTGATGAGACTGTAGAGGTTGCAGTTAAGTTAGGTGTAGATCCGAGACATGCAGATCAAATAGTGAGAGGTTCGGTAGTTTTACCCCATGGAACTGGGAAAACTCCCAGAGTCTTAGTTTTTGCTAAGGGAGAAAAGGCTAAGGAAGCTCAGGAAGCAGGAGCTGATTATGTGGGAGATGAAGATTTGATAAAAAAGATCCAAGAGGAAGGATGGTTAGAATTTGATAAAGTTATTGCTACGCCGGATATGATGCCAGCAGTAAGCAGATTAGGAAAAATTTTAGGTCCTCGAGGGCTTATGCCCAGCACCAAAACAGGCACAGTGACTTTTGAAGTTGAAAAGGCTGTAAAAGAGGTTAAGGCAGGAAAGGTTGACTTTAGAGTAGATAGAGGAGCTGTAGTTCACCTTCCGGTAGGTAAAGTTTCTTTTGGAGAGAAGAAACTTTTGGAAAATTTGGCTACCTTTTTTGAAACTCTTATTAAATTAAAACCCCCTGCAGCTAAGGGGCAATACATAAGAAGTGTGGCTCTATCTACTACTATGGGACCAGGGATTAAGGTTGACCCTATGGAAGTAAGAAATTTAATGTTTAAATATTCTGGAGATTAAAAGCCCCTTGAAACCTTCTTTTTGAGGGTTGCTCTGGGGGCCGAAGACAAGTAGGTGCTAAACAAAAGCTTAATTTTCGCTTTAAGCGAAAGCCTACTTAGAGGCGAAAGGGTACCCTTTCTGATAAGGTGAATTTTATTAACTTTTAAGAAAAAGGAGGTAGACCTTGCTTACTAAAGCTAAAAAATCAGAGGTGGTTCAAACTCTGAGAGAAAGATTTTCTAAGGCTGAAGCCGTATTCATAACTTCTTTCAAAGGCTTTAAGGTAGCAGAAAGTAATGAAATTAGAAAAATCTTAAGGGAAAACGGAGCTGAATTTAAAGTAGCTAAGAATACCTTAATAAAAATCGCTTCTCGAGAAACCCCTGTAGAATCTCTTAACGATTATCTTGAAGGTCCTACAGGATTAGTCATCGTCTATAAAGATTCAGTAGAGGTGGCTAAAATTTTGAAAAAGTTTTTAGATACCCATCCCTCTCTCCAAATAAAAGGTTTAGTAATCAAGGGGAAAGGATATAAGGGTGAGATGCTCAATGAATTAGTAAAGTTACCTCCTAAGGAGATCTTATTGGCTCAAGTATTGGGAACCCTACAAGCTCCTATGGCTAATTTAGTGGGAGTACTTTCTGCTATAATAAGAAAATTTCTTTATCTATTAAAAGCTTTAGAAGAAAAAAAAGCTCAAGAGGGAAATTAAAATATTTTAAAAACTAAAGGAGGGTTTTAAAATGCCAGTAACTAAGGAAGAAGTAATTGAATTCATTGCTAACATGAGTGTTTTAGAACTATCTCAGTTTATTAAAGAATTGGAGGAAAAATTTGGGGTAACTGCAGTAGCTCCTGTAGCTGCTGTAGCCGCTGCTGCACCGGTAGCAGCTGCCGAAGCGGCGCCTGAAGAGGAAAAAACTGAGTTTGATGTTATTTTAACCGAGGTAGTAGGTAATAAAATTCAAGTAATTAAAGTAGTAAGAGAAATAACAGGATTAGGGTTAAAAGAAGCTAAAGACTTGGTAGAAGGAGCACCTAAACCTGTAAAAACAGGTATTTCTAAAAATGAAGCTGAAGAACTCAAAAAGAAATTAGAAGAAGCTGGAGCAAAAGTAGAAATTAAATAAAACTTGCTCTTCCTTTCAAAATTGGACAACAAAAAAATAAGGGCTTCCTCTTTCAAAAAAGAGGAAGCTCTTATTGTATTTTAAAAATCCTAAAAAGGAGGGGTTTAAAAGGATGTCTAATTCTAATCAATTTTTAAGAATAAGAAAAAACTTTGCTAAAGTTAAGCAAATCCAAGATTTACCTAATTTAATAAGTATTCCTAAGGATTCCTATGAAAATTTTTTACAAATAAATACCCCTCCAGAAGATAGAAAGGATATCGGAATTCATAGATGTCTTAAAACTGTCTTTCCTATTAAAGATTATTCTGAAACTGGAGTTTTAGAGTATATAGATTATAGAGTTTTGTCTCCTGAGTACTCCCCGGAGGAATGTAAAGAAAAGGGGATCACCTATGAGGCTCCTCTAAAATTAAGAGTTAGATTGATAACCTATGATTCAGATCCTGATACTGGAATAAAATCTATAAGGGATGTTAAAGAGCAGGAAGTCTTTTTGGGAACTATCCCTTTAATTACTGAGGATGGAAGATTTATTATCAATGGAACTGAGAGGGTAGTAGTTAATCAAATTCAAAGGTCTCCAGGGGTTATTTTTGAAAAAGATAAAACTAAAGCTAAAGCAGGAAGACTTTCCTATATTGGAAGAGTTATACCTGTAAAGGGTTCTTGGTTAGATTTTATTTATGATTATAAGGGAAGATTTTTGGTAAGGATTGACAAGAGAAAAAATATTCCAGCTACAGTATTTTTGAAAGCTTTGGGATTAAATGAGGAAGAGATCTTAAACGAATTTTATCCTAAGGAGACCTATTACATTTTAGAAGAGGGAGTAGAAGTAGAATTGAACTATGAATTATTAATAGGTCAAAAGGCACCTATAGATATTATAAACCCTGCTACAGGAGAGGTTTTAGTAAAAAAGGGAAAGGTCATCAATGTAGGAAATTTAAGAAGGATTAAAGAGGCTAACTTAAGAACTTTGAAATGGCCTGATGAACTTCTTTTAGGTAAGTTTTCTGCTAAAGAAGTAGTCGATTCTAAAACGGGTGAGGTTTTGTTGGAAGTTAACGAGGAGATTACGAAAGAAAAATTACAGCTTTTAAGAGAAAGGGAAATTAAAAAAATAGAAGTCTTATTTACTAATATTTATAAGTATGCTTTAAGCTTGAGAGAGAGTTTAAAAACAGAAAAAATTAAAAGTCGTGAAGAGGCTTTATTAGAAATTTATCGTAAAATGAGACCCTCTAATCCTTTAACCTTAGAAATAGCGGAAGCCTATTTTAGGTCTCTTTTCTTTGAACCCTCTACTTATGACCTTTCAGAAATTGGTAGATATAAATTAAATCTTAGGCTAAACTTAGATATACCCATTACTCAAAGAACTCTTACTAAGGAAGATATCATAGCCATCATAAAAGAACTTATTCGTTTAAGAGAGAATGAAGAAGAGGGAGATGATATTGATAGCTTAGCTAATAGAAGAGTAAGAGCTGTTGGAGAATTGGTAGAAAATCAATTTCTTTTAGGTTTAATGAGGATGGAAAGAATTATTAAGGAAAAGCTTCAACTTCAGGAGATTGAAAATCTTATGCCCATGGATTTAATAAACAGTAAGCCTTTGATAGGGGCTGTAAAGGAATTTTTTGCTCAGGGACAACTTTCTCAATTTATGGATCAAACTAATGTGCTTTCTATGTTAACTCACAAAAGAAGACTTTCAGCCCTTGGTCCAGGGGGGTTAACCAGAGAAAGAGCAGGTTTTGAGGTACGAGATGTTCATCCCAGCCACTATGGAAGAATTTGCCCTATTGAAACCCCAGAAGGTCCTAATATTGGTTTAATTATTTCTCCTACCACCTATGCTAAAACCAATCCCTACGGGTTTTTAGAAACACCCTATAGATTGGTAAGGGAGGGAAAAATCACTAATCAAGTAATTTATTTAAATGAGGCTGAAGAAAAGGACCTGGTAATTGCTCAATCTACTATTAAAGTAGATAGGGAAGGAAAAATATTAGATGAATATGTTCCAGCTCGAAAAAACGGAGAGTTTATTATTGCTCACCGAGAAGAGGTTGATTTAGTAGACCTATTTCCTGCTCAAATTGTAAGTGTATCTACCTCTCTTATACCCTTTTTAGAACACGATGATGCTAATCGTGCCTTAATGGGTTCTAACATGCAAAGACAAGCAGTTCCTTTAATCGTTCCTTCTGCTCCTTTAGTAGGTTCTGGAATGGAAAGAAGTGTAGCTCTAAATTCTGGATTCGTTATAGTGGCTGAAAAAGACGGAAAGGTAGAAGATGTAGATAGCCATCGTATTGTGGTTTCCTATGAGGATCCTGACAAACCTTTACCAGAGGTTAAAATTTATGAATTAGTGAAATGGAAAAAATCCAACCAAAATACTGTTTTTAACCAAAAACCCTTAGTAAAACCTGGTCAAAGAATTAAAAAAGGGGATATTTTAGCCGATGGTCCCTCTATAGATAGAGGAGAATTGGCTTTAGGAAAGGATGTCTTGGTAGCCTTTATGCCTTGGAGAGGTTATAACTTTGAAGATTCTATTATTATTTCAGAAAGATTGGTAAGAGAGGATGTGTTTACTTCTATACATATTGAGGAGTTTGAATGTATAGCCCGTGAAACTAAATTAGGTAAAGAAGAGATTACACGAGATCTTCCTCCTGTAGGAGAAGAATATTTAGTTAATTTAGATGAAAGTGGAATTATAAAAATAGGAAGTTATGTAAAACCAGGAGACATCTTAGTAGGAAAGGTAACCCCTAAGGGAGAAACTACCTTAACTCCTGAGGAAAAACTCTTAAGAGCTATCTTTGGAGAAAAAGCTAAGGATGTAAAAGATACTTCCTTGAGAGTTCCTGCAGGAATAGAAGGAATAGTTATAGATACCAAAGTTTTAACTCGTAAAGGAATAGAAAAGGATAGTAGAGCTTTAGAAAAGGAAAATGAATATATAGCTAAAATTTTAAGAAATCAAGCGGATGTGTTAGAAGTTTTAAAACGAAATGTGATTTTAAGTTTAGCTCGTATCTTAGAAGGAGAAAAGGCTACTTCTAATTTAGAAAAGGAAGGAGAGGTTTATATAAAAAAGAAAGAATCCTTAAATTTTGAGACTATAAACCGAGTTCCAGCATCTCTTTTAGAGAAAATAAAAGAGGTCGTCCCAACTTCTAAGAAGAAAATCGTAGAGGAAATTCTGAATATCTACGAAAAGAGGCGTAAGGAAATCATAGAAGAATACGAAAATAAGATTAATAAGATTAAAAAGGGAGAAGACCTTCCTCCTGGAGTTCTAAAAATTGTGAAAGTATATGTAGCTATGAAAAGGAAGCTTCAACCTGGAGATAAAATGGCAGGAAGACATGGAAATAAAGGAGTAATCTCTAAGGTAGTTCCCATAGAGGATATGCCCTATCTTCCAGATGGAACTTCTGTAGATATGGTTCTTTCTCCCCTGGGAGTTCCCTCTCGTATGAATATAGGTCAACTTTTGGAAACCCATTTGGGATGGGCCTGTAAAGAGTTAGGTAAGAAACTCTCTAAGCTTGCTCAAGAATATCAAATAGAGAGCATCAAAAGTCTCTTAAGGGAAATTTTCTATGAAGAAGAATATGAAAGGTTGGTGGAAGGAAAGTCTGAGGAAGAAATTTTAGAATTAGCTAAGGGGTTTGCCAATGGAATCCCAGTAGCTACTCCTGTTTTTGCAGGTGCCAAAGAAGAGGAAATTAAAAATTGGTTTAAATTAGCAGGAATAAGTGAAACCGGAACTACTATTCTATATAATGGTATGACAGGGGAGCCTTTTATGGAACCTGTTACGGTGGGGTATATGCATATGTTAAAGCTTCATCATTTGGTGGATGATAAAATTCATGCCAGATCTACCGGGCCTTATTCTTTAATTACCCAACAACCTCTGGGAGGAAAGTCTCAGTTTGGAGGTCAAAGATTAGGTGAAATGGAAGTATGGGCTATAGAGGCCTATGGAGCAGCCTATACTTTGCACGAGTTTCTAACGGTTAAAAGTGATGATGTGGAAGGAAGAGCTAAAATGTATGAAAAATTAGTAAAAGGAAAAAACTTTTTAGAAGGGGGTATGCCTGAAAGTTTTAAAGTCTTAACTAAGGAATTACAAGGTCTTTGTTTAGATGTGGAATTAATAGAGGAATAAAAAACTGTTAAAACCTTAAAAAAGGAGGGAAGTATTTTATGAAAGAACTCCTTGCTATTTTAGAAAAACCTAAGGATTTAATGAAAATCAGGGCTATCAAAATAGGAGTTGCTTCTCCTGAAAAAATAAGAGAATGGAGTTACGGAGAAGTAAAAAAGCCTGAAACTATAAATTATAGGACTCTCAAACCTGAAAGAGATGGACTTTTTTGTGCTAAAATTTTTGGTCCTATAAGGGATTTTGAATGTCTTTGTGGAAAGTATAGAGGAATGAAACACCGTGGGGTAATTTGCGAAAAATGTGGAGTAGAGATTATTCATAGTAAAGTGCGTAGAGAAAGAATGGGACACATTGAACTTGCCTCTCCTGTAGCTCATATTTGGTATCTAAGAAGTATTCCCAGCAAAATAGGACTTTTATTAAATATGACCCTTAAAGAAGTGGAGTCTATTCTTTACTTAGAAAAATATGTGGTAGTAGAAAGTTCAATTGATGAATACCCGGTAGGCACTATTCTTTCAGAGGATAAATATTACCTACTTAAAGAAAATTTTGGAGAAAGAATTAATATTGAAACAGGTGCCTTAGCTATTTATAAACTTTTAAAATCTTTAAATTTAGATAGGTTGGTTGAGGAAATAGTAGTAGAAATGCACTCTACTCAGAGTGAAGCCAGAAGAAAAAAACTGGGCAAACGTTTACATTTAGTTAAGGCTTTTAAGCAATCTGGCAACAGACCCGAGTGGATGATATTAAATGTTATTCCAGTTATTCCTCCTGAGCTTCGTCCTTTAGTGCCTTTAGAAGGGGGAAGATTTGCCACTTCTGATTTAAATGACCTTTACAGAAGGGTTATCAACAGAAATGTGAGATTAAAAAAACTTATAGACCTTGATGCTCCTGAAATAATTTTAAAAAATGAAAAAAGGATGCTTCAAGAGGCTGTGGATGCTCTTTTTGACAACGGAAGACGAGGACGTCCTATAACTGGTCCTAATAGAAGGCCTTTAAAAAGTTTGTCGGATGTGCTTAAGGGTAAGCAGGGTAGATTTAGACAAAATCTTTTAGGTAAGAGGGTAGATTTTTCTGGACGATCGGTAATAGTTTCGGGACCAGAACTTAGAATGCATCAGTGTGGTCTTCCTAAAAAAATGGCCTTAGAGTTATTTAAACCCTATATCTATGGATGGTTAGAAAAACAGGGATATGCTACCAATATAAAAACAGCCAAGAAGTTAGTAGAGGAAGAGCATTCAGCAGTTTGGGATGCCTTAGAAGAGATTGTTAGGGAATATCCTGTGATGCTTAATCGGGCCCCTACCCTTCACCGCCTTGGAATTCAAGCTTTTGAGCCCATTTTAATTGATACTAAAGCTATTCAGCTTCATCCTTTAGTATGTGTAGCCTACAATGCAGATTTTGACGGAGACCAAATGGCTGTGCATGTTCCCCTTTCAGTTGAAGCTCAGATTGAAAATAGGGTTTTAATTCTTTCTACCAATAATATTCTTCTCCCTGCTAATGGTATTCCAGTAGTTTATCCTACCCAGGATATGGTTTTAGGAATTTTTTATATGACCATGGAAAGACCCTTTGCTAAGGGTGAAGGCATGAAATTTAGAGACCTTGAGGAAGTAATTTTAGCCTATCAAACTGGGGCTGTCCACCTTCAAGCTAAAATTAAAGTCCGAATGAACGGAAAACTGGTTGAAACTACGGTAGGAAGAGTGCTTCTTTCTACCATAGTTCCTGAAGAAATACCCTTTGAAGAATATAATAAACCTCTTAGAAAAAAGGAACTTCAAGATTTAATTAATTCTTCCTATAGAAAAGCAGGTATTAAGAAGACTGTAATATTTGCTGACAGAGTAAAGGATTTAGGATTTCAGTTGGCTTCTCAAGCTGCACTTTCTATTTGTTTAGATTATCTTACCATCCCAGCTAAGAAAAAGGAAATTTTAGATGAAGCAGAAGCCAAAATTACCGAAATTTGGCAACAATATAGAGATGGGTTAATAACTGAAAGTGAGCGTTACAATAAGGCTATAGACATATGGTCACATGCCACTGAAAAGGTCACTGAGGAAATGATTAAGGAAATGGAAGTTAAAGAATATATAGGTCCTGATGGAAAAAAGGTAGTAGGTCCCAGTTTTAATCCCGTTTATATTATGGCTTTTTCTGGAGCCCGTGGTTCCAGAGATCAGATTAGACAATTAGCAGGTATGAGAGGACTTATGGCTAAACCCTCAGGTGAAATTATAGAAACTCCTATTAAAAGCAATTTTAGAGAGGGGCTTTCGGTTTTAGAATATTTCGTTTCTACTCACGGTGCCCGTAAGGGACTGGCAGATACCGCTCTTAAGACAGCTAACGCAGGATATCTTACCAGAAAATTAATTGATGTGGCTCAAGATTGTATCGTAACTGAAGAAGATTGTGGAACCATTGACGGCATAGAAATCGGACATCTCATAGAAGGAGGAGAAATTATTGAACCTGTATGGGATAGGGTTTTAGGAAGGGTAGCCTTAGAAGATATTGTAGACCCTATAACGGGAGATATCTTAGTAAAAGCTAATGAAGAAATAGATGAGCTTGTAGTGCAAAAGCTTAAGGCTGCCGGAATTGAAAAAGTTACCCTTCGTTCAGTTATTACTTGTGAGAGCAAATCTGGAGTTTGTAGAAAGTGTTATGGTAGAGATTTAGCTACAGGAAAATTAGTAGAAATAGGAGAGGCCGTTGGAATTATTGCAGCTCAATCCATAGGAGAACCAGGAACCCAACTTACTATGAGAACTTTCCACATAGGGGGAGCTGTAGGAAAGGCTTTAGAAGAAAGCGAACATAGAGCTCAGTCTCAAGGAAGGGTTAAATATATTAATCTGAGGTTGGTTAAAAGACCCGATGGTATTTTAGTAGCTTTAAATCGTCAAGGAGAAATTGCAGTAATGGGTCCGGGAGAGAGGATACTTGAAAAGTATCCTGTGGTATATGGAGCTAAAGTTATGGTAGATGAAGGACAGGAGGTAAAACCAGGAGACTTATTGGTAGAATGGGATCCCTATACCACTCCTATTATTTCTGAAGTTTCTGGTAGGGCCAAATTTGAAGATATTATTTCAGGATTGACGGTAGATGAAAAAATAGATCCAACTACAGGAAGAGTAAGTATCATAGTAAGAGATTACAAACTTACGGATTACCGTCCTCGTATATCTATTGTAGACGAAAAGGGAAAAGTAATTGAATTACCAAGTGGAAGGGGAAAAGCTCAATATGAATTACCTGTAGGTGCTATCATAAGTATTCAAAAAGAAGGAGAATTAATCCATGCTGGAGAAGTGATTGCCAGAATTCCCAGAGAAACTCTTAAAGCTAAGGATATCACAGGTGGTTTGCCTAAGGTTACTGATCTTTTTGAAGCTCGTAAACCCAAGGAGTATGCTATTATAAGTGAGATAGAGGGACGGGTAGTTTTCGAAAAGGAATTAAGAGGTAAGAAAAAGATTGTAATTCAACCTGAAATTGGTGAACCTATGGAGTATTATGTTTCCAAAGGTAAACACATCGTAGTCAGAGAGGGAGATTTAGTTAAGGCTGGAGAACCCCTAATTGAAGGTTCTCCCAATCCTCATGATATTCTTAAAGTTAAGGGAGTAAAAGGAGTGGCTCGCTTTTTAGTAGAAGAAATTCAAGAAGTATACAGACTTCAGGGAGTTAAAATAAATGATAAACATTTTGAAGTTATTGTCAGACAAATGTTAAAAAAGGTAAAAATCAAGGAAGTAGGAGATACCAACTTTATGATAGGAGAAATTGTAGATAAAACCAAATTTGAAGAGGAAAATGAAAAAGTTTTAGCTTTAGGAGGCAAGCCAGCTGTGGCAGAATCTATAATTTTAGGAATAACTAAAGCAGCTCTTTTAACAGAGTCTTGGCTTTCTGCAGCCTCTTTCCAAGAAACTACCAGAGTTTTAACAGAGGCTTCCATAGGAGGCAAAGTGGATTATCTGAGGGGTTTAAAAGAAAATGTAATTATAGGAAGATTAATACCTGCTGGAACAGGAAGGGTGGTTTACGAGCAAAAGGGCTGGATTTAATATTTCTTAAGAAAGGGAGGAGATTTATGTTTGACCTATCAGGAAAGATAGCTTTGGTTACAGGAGCATCCCGAGGAATAGGAAGAGCTATAGCTTATGAATTAGCTAAATGTGGAGCAACGGTAATTGTTAATTATCTTTCCTCTGAAGAAAAAGCTAAGAATTTAGCTCAAGAAATAGAAAAATTGGGAAAAAAGGTCTATTTAAGTAAATTTGATGTTTCTAATTATGAAGAGGTCAAATCAAAAATTAAGGAGATAGAGGAAAAAGTAGGAGGCATTCATATTTTAGTAAATAATGCAGGAATAGTTAAAGATGCCCTTCTTCTTCGTTTAAAGGAAGAGGATTGGGATAGAGTTTTAAAAACCAATTTATATTCAGTTTTTTATGTTACTCAAGCTGTTTTACCTATGATGATAAAGGAACGATTTGGCAGAATTATAAATATTTCTTCGGTAGTTGCTTTCACTGGAAATCCAGGACAAACGAATTATTGTGCTGCTAAGGCAGGTTTAATAGGTTTTACTAAGGCTTTAGCTTTAGAAGTTGCAGGAAGAAATATTACAGTAAATGCTGTAGCTCCCGGATATATTGAAACGGACATGACTAAGGAACTACCAGAAAAGGTAAAAACTGCTTTTCTTTCAGAAATTCCCTTAAAAAGAGCTGGGCTTCCAGAAGAAGTAGCTTATTTAGTTAATTTTTTAGCCAGTGATTTAGCAAGTTATATTACAGGTTGTGTGTTCCATGTTAATGGAGGTTTGTATAGAGATTAGGTAAATGCTTGTTATAGATGGGTCTTACGGAGAAGGGGGAGGGCAAATTTTAAGAACCGCTCTCTCCTTAGCGGTAATCTTTAAAAAGCCTCTAAAATTGACAAATATTAGAGCCTCGCGTCCTAAACCAGGATTACAACCTCAACACTTAGCTTGTGTAAAGGCTTTGACTTTTATCTCACAGGCTGAAACCAGAGGTGCTGAACTTAATTCTAAGGAACTGATATTTATTCCTCAAAAGACTTTAATTAAGAATCATTACTCCTTTGATATCGGAACTGCAGGTTCCACCTCTCTTCTTTTTCAAGCCTTACTTTATCCTTTAGCTTTAACTCAAGATACGATGCTTACTTTAAAAGGAGGAACCCATGTTCCCTTTAGTCCATGTGCTCACTATATTGAAAGGGTTTTTCTCCCTACCGTAAGATTGATGGGATTAAAGGTTAATTTCCAACTAAAAAGGGTAGGCTTTTATCCTAAGGGTGGTGGAGAGATGGAGGCTCAAATCTTTTTTTGGGAAAACTTTCAATTACCAGATTTTTCTGAAGGTTTTTTCCCTGAGAAAATTAATGTATTAAGCTTAATTAGTGAAGATTTGCCTTCCCATATTTTAGAAAGACAAGCTCTTTCTTGTAAAAACCTTTTAGAAAAGGAACTTTTAAAAACTGAGGTAGAATTACAAAAAGTTAAAAGTTTGTCTCCTGGAACAGCAGTTTTTCTGTCTGCCAAGGATCAAAACAAGAGAGTTGGTTTCACCTCCTTAGGAAGAAAGGGTCTTCCAGCTGAAAAGGTGGGAGAAAAGCCTGCCTTAGATTTTTTAAACTTTTTAAAGACTAAAGCCCAGATAGAGGAACATCTTGCAGATCAAATTTTACTTCCTCTAAGCTTAGTAATATGGAAAAATAAAAAACTCAAGTTTTCTTATAAAGCTTCTGAAGTTTCTAAACATTTAATCACTCAAGCTTGGGTTATTTCTAAATTTTTGCCAGAAGTTCAAATAAAAATAGAGAAAACAGGAGAGGTAACTCTTGAGAGAGGGTAGTAAAGAAATCTTTGAAATTTTTGAAAGTTATTGGAAAATAAATCCTTACTTAAAAATTTATTCCTTAGAAGATTGGGAAAAAGCTTTTGAAAAAGGGAAGGTCTGGAGCTTTTCTTGGGGAAATAACCTCTTTTTTAGATTAAACAAAGACCATCATATCTACCCAGCAGGCACTATCTTTATAAATAACCTATTAGTCCCCGGATATCCTCATATCCCGAGAATTTATTTCCTAAAAACCGGACTTTCTCGTTATTTAAGTTATCCCTTTTATGCAGAGGAAAAGGTGGAAGGTTATAATGTGAGATTAATAAGGGTAGAAGATGAAATTTTAGCTTTTACTCGGAGAGGTTATCTTTGTCCTTTTGCTACGGATAGATGGATAGATTTTTTACCTACCCTTCCTCAATTTTTTGAGGAATATCCCCACTTAACTGTATGCTGTGAGGTAGCAGGTCCTGAAAATCCCTTTGTTAGTGAAAGTCCCTCCTATATAAAAGAAGATGTAAACTTTTTTGTTTTTGATTTTATGGAAATGGGAACTGGAAAGTTCGTTCCTATTTCTCAAAAATTAAAGCTTATAGAGAAATTTAATTTAAATACTCCAGAAATTAAAGGACCTTTTGATCCAATTAAAGACTATAAAAAAATCAAAGAACTTATTCTAAGGTATCACTACGAAAAAAGGGAAGGAATAGTCTTTAAACCTGAAAGTGAAGGTCAGAGAATTAAATATGTAACTCCCTTTTCTAATGTAGAAGACCTAAGAGTAGTTTTTCCTTATTTAGGAGAAATTGATCCTCACTTTGTTTCCTTAAGACTTATAAGATTAGTTTTAAATTTAGCTGAGTTTCAGGAGGTAAAAGAGGAGATTTATCAAACCATAGGACCGGTTTTGTTTGAGGAAGTTCTTTCTTTTTTAAAGGATGAAAAACCCTTTCAAGAAACCTTTAGAGTGAGATTTAGAAAGGAAAGCAGTTTTTTAGCTCTTTTAGCCCATTTTCGTTTAGCCAAAATCACTATAGAGATTAAGAAAACGGAGTGGAAGGATGGTTATTTTTGGGTTGAATTTACTAAAATTTATCCTAAGGCTACCCACTTTTGGAAGTCTAAATTAGAGGGGTGGGGTGAAGTTGATTGAAATTTTTTATCCTATTTTTTTAAATTTAAAGGGTAAACTTTGTGTAGTAATTGGAGGAGGACAGGTAGCTGAAAGAAAAATAGAAAAACTTCTTTCTTCTCAAGCTGTGGTGAAGGTTATAGCTCCTCAAATTACTTCTCAAATTGAGAATTGGTATAAAGACCAAAGGATACTTTGGGAAAAAAGAGAATATCAAAGTGGAGATTTAGAAGGAGCTTGGCTTGCCATTGCTGCAACCAATAATCCTGAGGTTCAAAAAAAGGTAGCTCAAGAAGCTGAAGAAAGAAAAATCTTTTGTAATGTAATTGATCAACCCTCTCTTGGTAGTTTCATAGTTCCTTCAGTAATTAAAAGAGGAGACCTAATTTTAGCTATTTCTACCTCTTCAGCCAGCCCTGCAGTGAGTAAAAGACTAAGAGAGGAATTAGAACAAATTTTAGGACCTGAGTATAAAATTTATACAGAATTGATGAAAAATTTAAGAGAACAAATTTTAAAAAATGAGAAGCTTTCTCCCTATGAAAAGGCTCTCAAATTACAGAGACTTGTTATGGCTCCTTTAGTAAGATATATCAAATATAAGGACTTTAAACTTTTGGAAGCTATCCTTCAAAAAGAAAATCTTAGGATTCCTTGGGAAATTTTTGATTCCTATTTTCCCAATATAATTTCCAGAGAAAACGAAAAGCAGGAGTAAACATTTCAGGATTCCTTTGTAAAAGGACTTCTACTTCTCCTTTGGTAAAAAATTTACTTTCCTTTATTTCTAAAGGATTAGGATGGGGTTCTTTGGAAATTCTTCCTTCAAAAAGAACAATACACTGTTTCCCTGTATTCTCAGAAGGTTTTACTTTAAAGACCTCTTCCAATTTTACCTTAATAGAAAGTTCTTCTTTTAATTCTCTTTGGGCTGCGGTTAAAAAACTCTCCCCTACCCTCACATGTCCTGATACAGATGAACTCCAAAGTCCAGGATTTTCGTCCATAGTATCTGCCTTTTTTTGGAGATAGATTTCATTTTTTTCATTAAAGAGAAAAATATGAATAGCTTTATGACAAAATTGGTTTTTATGAATTTCCTCTCTGGTTAAAATTCCTATGGGCTTACAATCTTCATCGGTTACTTCCAAAAATTCTCTTTTAATACTTTCTGGAGTTTCTTTAAGTTTTCTTCCCCTTTTTTTCATTTTAAATCTATTTTTTTAAGGGTATTTTTAATTTTTCAATCCAAATTAACAGAAATTCCATTTTATTCAAGAGGGTGGGAGAAGTTTCTCTTTTAGTTTTTAAGAACCATTTTCACTGCTTCATCTAAATGAGAAATGGGAATAAATTTTATTTGACTTCTTAAATCTTCTGGAATCTCTTCTAAATCTTTTACATTTTTAGCAGGAATTATAACCTGTTTAATTCCCTTTCTTAAGGCTGCTAAGGATTTTTCTTTAATACCTCCTACAGGAAGCACTTTACCTCTAAGGGTAATTTCTCCAGTCATAGCAAAATCCTTAGAGACTGGTTTTTGAGTCAAAGCAGAAATCATAGCCATAGCTATAGTAATCCCAGCGCTTGGTCCGTCCTTAGGAACTGCTCCTGAGGGGACATGAACATGAATTTCATATTTGGTGTAAAACTTCGGATCTAAATTAAATTCTTTGTATTTAGACCTTATATAGGAAAGAGCTGCTTGAGCACTTTCTTTCATAATTTCTCCTAAGTGTCCTGTTAAAACTAAATTGCCCTTTCCTGGCATAACTACTGCTTCTACATAAAGAACTTCTCCACCGTAGGGAGTCCAAGCTAAACCTGTGGCCACTCCTACTTCGTCTTTTTCTTGATGTATTTCTTCTATATATTCTGGAGGCCCTAAATATTCACTTAAATTTTCTAAAGTCACTTGAAAGGAATGTCCCTCCCCTTCTGCTATTTTTCTGGCAACCTTTCTACAAAGGGCTGCCAGCTTTCTTTCAAGTTCTCTAACTCCAGATTCAGAAGTATACTCTTCTATAATTTTTAAAATCACCTCATCAGAGATAACGATGTTTTTTATACTGAGACCGTGTTCCTTTAAAAGTTTAGGGATAAGGTGTCTCTTAGCTATTTCTAACTTTTCTTTAAAGGTGTAACCCGACAAATATATTACTTCCATTCTATCTAATAGCACTTTAGGAATAGGTTCAATAATATTAGCTGTAGCTATAAATAAAACCTTTGAGAGGTCAAAAGGAACATCTAAGTAATGGTCTACAAATTCTTTATTTTGTTCAGGATCTAAAACTTCCAAAAGAGCAGAGGCAGGATCTCCGTGAAAATCACTACAAAGTTTATCAATTTCATCTAAAAGGAAAACTGGATTGTTTACCCCAGCTTGCTTTATTCCTTGAATAATTCTGCCAGGTAGAGCTCCTACATAGGTTCTCCTATGACCTCTTATTTCAGCCTCATCCCTTACTCCTCCCAAAGATACCCTTACGAATTTTCTTCCTAAAGCCCTTGCTATAGAACGGCCTAAACTGGTTTTGCCTACTCCAGGAGGACCTACAAAACATAAAATAGCTCCCTTAGCTTGAGGGTTAATCTTTTTAACTGCTAAAAATTCTAAAAGTCTCTCCTTTACCTTTTCTAAATTATAGTGATCTTCATCTAAGATCTTTTTTACATATTTTAAATCTAAAATATCCTTAGTGGAAATACTCCAAGGAAGTTCTATCATCCACTCTAAATAATTTCTTATAACTGCTGCTTCTGAGGAATCAGGATGCATCATTTCTAATCTTCTAAGTTGTCTCAAAGCTTCCTTTTCTACTTCCTTAGACATCTTGGCTTTCTTAATCTTTTTTCTCAATTCTTCAATTTCACTTTCAACATCTTCCACTTCCCCTAACTCTCTTTTAATAGCCCTTAGCTGTTCTCTCAAAAAGTATTCCCTTTGAGACCGACCAATTTCTTCTTGTGCTTCTGCTTGAATTTTGTTTTGAAGAGTGGTAATTTCTATTTCCTGTAAAAGGATCTCAGCTATCTTTTTAAGTCTTTCTACTCCATCTAAGGTTTCTAATAAATCTTGAGCTGTTTTTACTTTCAATTTCAAATAAGCTGTAATTAAGTCTGTAAGCCTTCCGGGTTCCTCTATAGATTGAATAGCCGTAGAAATTTCTGGATTTAAACTTCCCTTTAAAGCTAAGAGTTTTTCTATATTCTCTTTAACATTTCTCATTAAAGCTTCTACTTCAGGAGTAATTATTTCAGCTTCCTTTTCTCTACAAGGCTCTATTTTTACTTGAAAATAAGGCTCAGTTTCTAAAAATTCCTTTATCTCTATTCTGGACAACACTTGAACCACTACTTTTAACCTATTTTCTGAAAGGTAAATAACCTTTAAAATAAGAGCAATAGTTCCTATCCTATAAATATGTTCTGGTTTAGGATTTTCAATACGAGAAATTTTTTGAGTTGAGAGCACTATTAGTTTGTCCTTTGAAAGACTGGCTTCAACGGCTTTTAAAGATTTGGGTCTCCCTACAAAAAGAGGAATAACCATAGAAGGAAATAAAACAATATCTCTTATAGGCATTAAAGGTAAAACTTCAGGAACATCAATAATTTCTCCACCTTCCACTAATTCTGATAAATTCATATCGGTTTGATTTCTCACTTCTTCTTTCAATACCTCCCTCCTTATCTATACTTTTATTTTATATTTTATAATTATTTTTAAAATTTAAGACCTAGATAAGGTCTTTCAAGTTTTTAAATTTTAAAAAACTATAACTTAAAAAGTAGAGAATTAAATAGGAAAAAAGCTCCCTAAAAAATTTCTATTATACCAAACTTAATATAAACTGAAAAAGCATTCACTAATACACCAGTTATAGCCATTAATGAAACTGCCTTTAACTTACCTCCTATTTTAAATATCCTATAAATCAAAGTCAAAAAGAACATAAAGAAAAGCCTTAAAGCCTAAAATTTCAGAACAGCTTTAGTTGGTTTAATATCTACATGAGAAAAAGCTTGGTATTTAAAATATCATTCCTAAAGAAAGAAAAAGTAAAAATTAAGCTTATCAAGACTTTCTCTTACTTGAGAGAAGGAGAAGTTATAACTAAGGGTTTAAATCTT
>JANXAD010000032.1 GCA_025062245.1 Thermodesulfobacteriaceae bacterium
TATCCCAATGAAGAGTGTATCCTCTCCCTATTATACTTCTTTATCCATCCATCCAGATATTTTGCAAGTGAGGAGATGCTTGAGATCAACCTATTCATTCAGTTGAGTAATCTGCATAGTAAGTGGATGTAGAGACCCCATCCAAGGATTGTGGGTGCGATTTACAAGATTAGGCAGATGTTTGTTTTGAGATATAGGGATATGGATTAATGAGGAGGTGAATATGTTAAATTTTTCACAAAAAATTGTAAAAACTTTAACTTATAGTAACATAATTTACACAAAATTTTACATAAGTCTCATACCCATAGCCAATCCAAATCTCCTATGTGTATCTATCCCAGCTATTATATACCTCTTTATACCATTAAAAAAATACACTATGCTATCTATTCTCACTATCTACCCAGGGGCTTTTCCTCTCTTGCCCTTATATCTCCTCTTATTCCTCTTCTTCACCCTCTCCACAAGCCTCTCTCACTATCCTTTAAAAGTTTCTTTCACCTGTAAACAGTGCTTTTAGATACTCCATAAGCTTCTTTAGTAGCTTTGAGTGCCATATTTGTTATGAAATTCTATGACTTTTAACCTAAAGAGAACTTCCTCTTTGGGAGAAGCTTCTTTAATAGAGTTTAAGTCTTTCAAGCATTTTTGTATCTTGATTCCATACTTACCTTTAGCTTTTTCCCTTTTTCATTGAGAGGCTCTCCTGGGATAGATTTTTTGATTTTTAATTTTACCACTTTCTTACATTCCAATAAGAGGTGGAACTTATGCACCC
This sequence comes from Thermodesulfobacteriaceae bacterium, assembly GCA_025062245.1. Lineage (GTDB taxonomy): Bacteria > Desulfobacterota > Thermodesulfobacteria > Thermodesulfobacteriales > Thermodesulfobacteriaceae > Thermodesulfobacterium. The sequence continues at coordinate 782 of JANXAD010000032.1, forward strand.
CCCACCCCCCAACCCAATTCTGGATTTTGGAGACTAACTGAAACTATGGTATATAGTATGAGACTAAATTTTAATTGCGGGGGAGGGATTTGAACCCTCGACCTCCGGGTTATGAGCCCGACGAGCTACCTGGCTGCTCTACCCCGCGTTTTTAACCTTTACTTTTAGTTTATTTAAAAATATAAAGTACTTTTTATTATCTGTCAAGTAGATGTATGCGTCCATATGATTTGGGACTGCGTGGTGTTGAATTGCTCCCCATTTTTGGATACTTTGAATGTTAGGGTAAAAATTATATCCTTCAAAAGACCAAAAAACCTAAAAAAGTCTTTAAAGGAAGAAATAGAGGAGGGGTATAAGGTTAAACACAAGAGGGTTTTGAGGATATGGCAAGGAGAAGTGAGCTTTTTAAAATGGGGTAGGGGCAAATTTGGCAGGGAAACTCTTTGGGGGCTTTGAATTTTATTCATGCCCAGCTTGAAAGTGGGAGGAGACTATAGAGTACCTGAAGATTTTTGGAAAGTAATAAATGATGGATAGAAATAGACTAACAAAGAAAGGGTTCCAAAAAGGGGTGCGAAATTTCCCATACCCTAACATTTTAAGTGTCCAAATTTTTGGGGCATCTCAATCTTTCTCCTTTTTTTCCTTTATGGTTAGAAAACAAATTTGTTTAAATTTTTTTTACAAATTTGTTTTACTAAGGTAAAGGTAAGCTTTTAGATTTTTTAATATAAATTGGTCTAAAAATTGCATTATTAAAATTTAGGATTGATTTTTTTAAAAAAAGGTATAAGGTTTTAGGAATTAAACTAAAAACTTTAAAAGGAGGTGAGAGGTGATGAAAAAGGTTGGGGCAATTTTAGTAGGAGGGGCTTTACTTTTATCAGCAGTTTCTGGTTGGGCAATAGAATCTTGCGTGAAGTGTCATAAATCTATGGATAAAGTAAAAGAACTGGTTAAAGCTACAGGAGCTAAGTCTGCTGATGATTTAGTTAAGGCGATTAGAGGTGGTAAGAAGGCTGCTCTTCACAAAGCAGTAAAAGATGAAGATATTAAAAAGGCCTTTGCAGAAGCAAGTAAATAGGGTATAATTATTTTTTATAAAATCTAAAACCAAGGAGGGAGGTGTCCTATGAAAAAGTTGTTAGCCCTTTTAACTGCTATTAGTTTTATTTTTAGTGTAAGTGGTTTGGCCATTGCTGCTGAAAAAAAGGACAAAGGTAAGAAGGACAACGCTACTGCTAACGCTACTACTAACGCTACTAAACCAAAGAAGAAAAAAGCAGAAGGTTGTTAATTTTTGGGATTAACCAGGAAGTGATTCTCTTAAGCCCCTCCCTTAAGGAGGGGCTTTTTTATTTTTAGGGCTTGATTTTTAATATTTTATTACTATCATAATTAAAAAACTAAATTATTTTAAAGGAGGTTATTAGGTTAAAAATGTTAAATTCAGAAGTTTTACAAGAGGTAGAGACCAAAGAATTGGTTTTTGATGATTATCCCATACTTCGGTCGCTTTATGGAGAAAGGGGTTCACATTTTAAGATTTTAGAAAACATTTTTAAAGTTCGTCTCAATTTAAAGGGAAATCATATTTTTATTACGGGAGAACCCTTAGATTTAGAACTGGTTACTAAAACTATAGGAGAACTTTATCAGTTATTAAAAGCAGGCTATAACTTATATCCCTCCGATGTAGAATACGCTTCTAAAGTAATTTTAGAAAATCCTAAGGTAAACTTAAAAGAAATATTTTTAGATACTATTTTAGTAACTTCAGGAAGAAAGGTTGTTACTCCTAAGGGAATTACTCAAAAAAAATATATAGAAGCTATTAGAAAAAATGAAGTGATCTTTGGTATAGGTCCGGCAGGAACTGGTAAAACCTATTTGGCTGTTGCTATGGCAGTTTCCTATTTGATGAAAGGTGAGGTAAATAGACTTATTTTAGTAAGGCCTGCTGTGGAAGCTGGAGAAAAATTAGGATATTTACCAGGAGACATTGCTGACAAGGTAAATCCCTACTTAAGACCCCTATATGATGCCTTATATGATATGCTCTCCTTTGACAAAGTAATAAAACTTTTTCAAAAGGGAGTCATAGAAATTGCCCCTCTGGCTTTTATGAGAGGTAGAACACTTAATGAAGCTTTTATTATTTTAGATGAAGCTCAAAATACTACCACTGAACAAATGAAAATGTTTTTAACTCGTCTGGGACAAAATTCTAAGGCTGTCATTACCGGCGATATAACTCAGATAGACCTTCCAGATCCTAAAAAGTCAGGTTTAGTTGAAGCTATAGAATTACTCGAAGGTATTGAAGGTATTGCCTTTGTTTTTTTTAGTAAAAAAGATGTGGTTAGGCATCCCATTGTTCAAAAAATTATAGAAGCTTATGAAAGGAAAGAAGCTAAGGTTAAAAATTAAGGATTATGCTTGATTCCTTTATAAAAGCCTTTTTTCAATTATTAGATTTAATTTTGACTGTATATATTTGGTTAATAATCGCAAGGGCTATAATATCCTGGGTAAATCCTTCTCCCTATCATCCTGTAGTGAGATTTCTTTACAGAGTAACTGAACCTGTTTTATCTCCTTTGAGAAAAGTTATTCCTCCCTTAGCTGGTTTAGATATAACTCCTCTTATAATCATTTTCTTTATTTATTTCTTGCAAAATCTTTTAAGAAAGTTAATGGTTCAATACTTTTTATAATTTTTAAAGATTTTAGCTCTGGGGTATTAATTTTCAGATTAGAAACCAAGGTTTTATGAAAGAATTAAAAGAAAAAAGATTTTTCTTTTTTGATTTAGATGGAGTAATTTTAAATAGTATGCCCTATCATGCTAAGGCTTGGATAGAGGTTTTTTCTGAATTTAATTTAAAATTTACCGAACAAGAAATTTATCTTTACGAAGGAGCGATTGAATTTGAAACCGTTGAAAGTCTTTTTAAAAGAAAGGGACTTTTAAAAATTACCCCTCAGGATTTTGAGAAAATTTTACAGATTCAAAAAACTCTTTTCAAAAAAAAATACGCTAAATTAGTTAAACCCTTTCCTGAAGTTTTAGAGATTTTGGAAAATTTAAAAAGGGAAGGGAAAAAGCTTGCTTTAGTAACCAGTTCTCATAAAGAAATTTTATCTGAGGTTCTTCCTAAGAATATAAAAAACTTTTTTGAGGTTATAATTACAGGAGATCGGGTTGCCAAAAGAAAACCCCATCCGGATCCCTATCTTAAGGCTAAAGAAGCCTTTCAAGCTATAGATTCTGAATCTTTGGCTATAGAAAATGCTCCAGCTGGGATTCTTTCAGCCAAAAGAGCTCACCTCTTTTGTATAGGACTAACTACTACTTTACCTAAGAAATATCTTTCCTTAGCAGACCTTATTGTAGAAAATCATTTACAACTTAGAAGTCTTCTTTTAGATGGGAGATAAGGTTTTTCTTGCTGAAGACTACTTTTCAAGATATAAGGAAATTATTCCAGATTATTTAAACTTTCTTTTAACTCTTAAAAAACCTTTGCCTCAATATTTTAGAATCAACAATCTTAAAGTTTGGGATAGAGAGGCTTTGTTTAGGTCTTTAAAAGAAAATTATGGGCTTATTTTTGAAGAAGTAAAGGAATTATCTCTATTTTATAGGGTTACTAATAATGAGGAAATTTCCTTGGGTAACTTAGAGGAATATAGTTTAGGACTTATACATTCCATGACTGTAACCAGTGGTCTTCCTGTGATAGCCCTTGACCCTAAACCAGAAGAACTTATTTTGGACTTATGCGCAGCCCCTGGGGGAAAAACCGCACTTTTAGCTATGCTTACCGAGGACCAAGCAATTATAGTAGCTAATGATAAAAGAATTGACCGTTTAACAGCTTTAGTAGCAAATATAAAAAGATTAGGAATAACTTGTGTAATAACCACTTGTTACCGGGGAGAATTTTTTCCCTTAGGTATTCCCTTTCAAAAAGTTTTAGTAGATGCTCCCTGTTCGGGAGAAGGAAGATATAGGGTTGGACTGGAAGGAGAGATTTTATATCAAAAGGTTGGAAAATCTAATTTGCCCTCTATTCAAAAGGGATTATTAATAAGAGCCTTTGATTTAGTTCAACCTGGAGGAATAATAGTTTATAGTACCTGCACTATTAACCCTGAAGAAAATGAAGCTGTAGTTGATTATTTACTTCGCAAAAGACCAGCTGAAATTGTGGACTGGGTTTCTCCTTTACCTTATAGTGAAGGTTTAACAGAGTGGAAAGAAAAGGAGTTTCACCCCAAGCTTAAGTTGACTAAAAGATTTTATACTCACCAAGTAAAGGCAGTAGGTTTTTATATAGCTAAAATAAAAAAATTAATTTAAATCTAAAGGAATTTCGGTTTCTTTCCTATATACTTGTCCGGTAAAAAGAGCTACCAACCTCTGGGTATCTTTTTCGTAAACTCTAACTTCATAAAGTCCTGTTTTTCTCGTTAAGGCAAGTTCTTTAGCCTCAGCTATAAGATACTCTCCCTCTTGAGCACTGGAAGGAAAGAATATAGTAGAGGAAATAGCTAAGGCTATTTTACCATGAGAATTAGAAGCTAAAGCAAAAGCAAAATCAGCTAAAGAAAAAATTGCTCCTCCCTGGCAGAGCTTAGCTGCATTAAGTAAATCCTCTCTTACTTTCATTCCAATTTTAGCGTATCCAAGAGTAATTTCTATTAGGTCTATTTGAAGCCACACTGCTACCTTATCATTTTTTCTCATAAATTCAGCAATTTTTTTAGCTTTCTCAACCTTTTCCATAAAAATATCTTCTTAATAATATTTTTTAAATCGAAATCGCTTCTATTCTATCATTTTTTCTTCAAATGAATATTTCGTAAAAACTCAGTCTTTTCTTTTTAAAATCGTAAACCAAAAACATTCTTAATTTTGATTTTAATTTATCTCAAAAAATTTTCAAATTATAAAAGAGGTAAAGGTAAAGGAAGTTTTATCTTTTTCAGAAAAGAACTTTCTTTTAAACTTACTTTAAGATTCTTTTTGATAAGAGGTCCCCCAAATTAGGACACTTAGATAAAAATTTAAACTTTATAAATTTAATAATAGATGATAAAATTAGTTTAATATAAGTATATTGTTATTTATTTTCAAAAATAATTATTTAGTAGAAAATAATTTCATAGAATTTAAATGAAGTTTTAATTGTAGAAAATAAAGTAAGTTAAGAGTAAGATACAGGAAGTTTTAATTTGGAAATAGATTATAACTGAGAAATGAGAGCTAAGGAGGGAGGTTTATGAAGGAAGAAAAATTTGTTTATTATTTTGCCTATGGTTCAAATATGAATCCTGAAAGAATGAGAGAAAGAGGAGTTAGATTTAAAGAAAATCAGATTAGCAAAGCGGTTATGCAAATATAGTTGCTGATAAGGAAGGGATTGTGGAAGGGGTTTTATATTGTGTACCAGAAAAAGATATATTTGAAAAATTAGATAAATACGAAGGTTTTCCAAGAGATTACTTTAGAATTAGAGTTCTCGTTATCTTGGATAACGGAAAAGAAGTAAAAGCTTTAACTTATATAGCAAATCCCGATAAAGTTAGAGAAGGATTAAAACCCTCACAAGAATATTTAAATCATTTATTAAAAGCTTGTAAGTTTTTATCAAAAGAATATTATAATTGGTTAAAAAATATTAAAACTTTAGATTAATTAAAATCAAAAATATTTTTAAATAAATGGGGAAATGTAAAGTATTAAAAATGAAAAAGATTGATTTAGAACAAAAAAACATATATATTTGAGATCTTTGCAAAATTCAATTGTCTAATGAAGATTTTAAGATAGAATTACAGAAAAAACAAAGAAGTTTCTCAAGTGTTAGGACTTGGTTGTAGGAGATTAGGTGCCAGATCATTTAACAATAGGTAGATTTCGTCAATCATGGAGAGTATAAATAGGCGAAGGGAGTGTTGGGAGGAACTTTATAGGAAAATCAGAGGTAAGGGATTTGAGTTGATAAGTGGGGATACTGAGTATAGCAAAGAGAGAGGCGAATTTTTCCAAGGTCAAAATTAATGAGTAGAAGAGAGATAAAAAGGAGGAAGACTTAAATGAGGAGTGATGGAAGGAATTTTGATGAGATAAGACCAGTAAAATTTAATTTAGATTTTTTGAAAAATCCTTTAAGTTCGGTTTTAGTTGAGTTTGGAGAGACTAAGGTGCTTTGCACGGTAAGTTTAGATGAGAAAGTTCCTCCTTTTTTAAAGGGGAGTGGCACAGGTTGGATAACAGCAGAATATGCCTTTATTCCAGGAGCAACTTCTGAGAGAACCTCTCGAGAGGTTTTGATGCGAAAGGGGAGGTCTTTAGAAATTCAACGTCTTATTGGAAGAGTCCTGAGGGGAGTTGTGAATCTCACTAAATTAGGAGAACGAACTTTCTGGATAGATTGTGAAGTTTTAAATGCCGATGGAGGAACCCGAACAGCTTCTGTAACAGGAGCTTTCGTAGCTCTTAAATGGGCTATAAAAAAACTTTTAGAAAAAAATCTTATCTCTGAAGATCCGATAGAAGAATTTTTGGCAGGGGTAAGTGTAGGAAAAATTGGGCAAGAATATTGGCTGGATTTAAATTTTGAAGAAGATACTTTAGCAGAGGTTGATGCTAATTTTTTTATGACAGAAAGTGGTAAAATAATAGAGATTCAAGCTACAGCAGAAAAGTTGCCCTTTACCTGGGAAGACTTGGAAAAAATGAAAGAATTAGCCTATAAGGGAATACTTTCACTTATTCAAAAACAAAAGGAGGTTTTAAACCTTGGTTGAGTTAGTTATAGCTACTTCTAATTGGGGAAAAGCTAAAGAGATTAAGGAAGCTTTAAAAGATTTAGATTTAGAGATAAAAACTCTTAAAGAATTTCCTTTTATTTCTCCACCTGAAGAAACGGGAAAGACTTTTTTAGAAAATGCCTTGCTTAAGGCTAAATATTATGCAGAAAAGCTTAAAAGGATATGTTTAGCCGATGACTCTGGATTAGAAGTTGAAATTTTAAATGGCGCTCCTGGTATTTATTCTTCAAGATTTGCAGGAGAAGAAGGAAACGATGAAAAAAATATTAAGAAACTTTTAAGCCTTCTAAAGGATGTTCCTTTAGAAAGGCGTAAAGCTCGTTTTGTATGTTTAATGGTGATTGTTACTCCTAAGGGTGATTATATAAAAGCTGAGGGAATTTGGGAAGGCTTGATAGGTTTTGAACCAAGAGGAAGGTTTGGTTTTGGATATGATCCCATATTTTTAGTTCCCGAGTATAACTATCAGAAAACTGCAGCTGAACTTCCCTTAGAAATAAAAAATAAACTTAGTCATCGAGGAAAGGCTTTAGCAAAAATAAGAGAAATCTTGCCAGATTTTTTGAAAAAATGTCAAAATGAAGGAATTACTTCTTAATTGGGAACGAACACTTTCTACGGTCTTCATTTATCCCTCTCTTTTCCAAAATTTTCAAATCTTGGGTTTATTTTCTCAAAAAATTCCCTTTTTTCATAAAATTCCTTATACTTTGAAAATTGAAGCTTCCTTAGAAATACCCCTTATTTTTCCCCATCAAATTCATAGTAATCATGTTTTAGAAATAAATTCTCATTTTTTAAAAAACCGAAAAGGGGATGCTTTGATAACAGAAAAGGAGGCCTTACTTTTAGGAATTAAAACGGCAGATTGTATTCCTATCCTAATTTCTACCCAAAACAAGGAATTAATAGGAGCAGTTCATGCAGGTTGGAGAGGTTCTATTAAGGGTATTCTTTATAACGTTTTAAAAATTTTTTTAAACAAAGGTTTTAAACCTAAAGAAATTTTAATTGCCATGGGCCCCCATATCAAAACTTGTTGTTATGAAGTAAAAGAAGACTTAGTGGAGGAATTAAAACTTCATTTTGAAAATTATAAAAAATTTTTAATTTTTAGAGAAAAAAAATTTTTTCTTAGTTTGGAAAAAATTAATCTATTTCAAGCTTGCGAATTGGGAATTCCTTTTAAAAATTTATGGTTTTCTTCCGATTGTACTTTCTGTTTAAATCATCTCTATTGGTCCCATCGTTTTCACAAAAAAAATAAAAGGTATCAAATTTCTCTAATCGGAAAACTATGAATTTTTTATATACTCTTCTTTATTTTTTAGCTTTGGTATTTTTTTTGCCTAAGGAATACTTTAAACGACCTAAGGAATTGAGAAAAAGATGGCTTAAAGAAAAATTAGGTTTTTTAGAAAAACTTGATTTTAATTCTAATAATAAAGAATATTTATGGATTCATGCAGTTTCTGTGGGAGAAGTTATGGCTCTAAAAGAATTAATTAGAGCTTTATCCCCTCAGTATAAGATTTTACTCAGCACCATCACTGATACAGGACGAAAGGTAGCGTTGGAACATTTTAAAGACTTGGAAGTTAAAGTAATTTATCTTCCCTTTGATTTACCCTTTTGTATAAAAAGGGTATGGAAAACCTTTAACCCTAAAGCTCTTATAATTTCTGAAACAGAAATATGGCCTAACTTAATAAGGGTAATGTCATCTCTTATTCCGGTTATTCTTATAAATGGGAGATTAAGTGAAAAATCTTTTAAGAATTATAAGAAACTTAAATTTTTTATAAAACCTATTTTGAATTTATTTTCAGCTATTGGGGTTCAAGAGAAACTTTATCAGCATCGTTTTCAAGCCTTAGGAGTTTCCCCAGAAAAAATAATCCTTACAGGAAATATAAAATTTGACTTAGAGATAGGGGATATTTCATTTTCTTGGGAAAAATATCTCAAACAACCTATTATTATTGCAGGTAGTACCCACTTTCCTGAAGAAAAGATTATTTTAAAAGCCTTTTTAAGAGTCTTTTCTAATAGAAAACAAGGAACTCTTTTATTAGTTCCTCGTCACCCTGAAAGGTTTGAAGAAGTTGAAAAAATGATAAAAAATCTTCTTTCAGATTGTTCCGAAGTATCTTTTTTAAAAGTAAGTGAAATAGAGAAAGATGAGAATTTTATAGAGAGAAATAGGGCTTATAAATTAATTATTTTAGTAGATAAAGTGGGAATTTTAAGGTATCTTTACAGAATTTGTGAGATAGCTATTATAGGAGGAAGTTTTATTCCCCATGGAGGTCAAAATCCTTTGGAAGCTATTTATTGGAAAAAAACGGTTATTGTAGGACCACACATGGAAAATTTCCCTTTTATAGAAGAATTTCTTAAGAAAGAAGCTATTTGTCAAACTTCAATAGAAAAATTAGTTGAGACTTTAGAAGACTTAGTTCAAAACGAAAATCAAAGAAAAGAATTAGCCAAAAGGGCTCATCAGATTTTTAAAGAAAAAGGAGGGGCTATAGAAAAAACTTTAAAAATAATCTATCAGATTTTGGGTCTTCATCTTTAAAAAAATTTCTAATTTCAATAATTTGATCCTTAATTTTAAAAAAAATATTTACTAATTCTGGGTCAAAGTGAGTTCCTGAGGAATGCTTTATAATTTCTAAAGCTTGGCTAATAGATAAAGCCCTTCTGTAAGGTCTATCAGTGGTTAGGGCATCAAAAACATCTGCTATGGCTGTGATTCTAGCAAAAAGAGGAATTTTTTTCCCCCTAAGCCCATAGGGATAGCCTGTGCCATCCCATCTTTCGTGATGGAAAAGGGCTATTTTTTCAGCTACCTGAAGATACTTAATTTTAGAACCTTCTAAAATTTTAAAACCAATTAAAGTATGTTTTTTTATAATTTCTCGTTCAAATTCATCAAGAATTCCAGGTTTAATTAATATTTTTTCAGGAATTCCAAGTTTTCCTATGTCATGCAGGGGTGAGCCATATTTTAAAAGATCTATCTGTTCCTTATTTAAACCTAAAGATTCTGCCATTTTAACACAATAGGCACTTATACGTTGAATATGAAATCCTGTATATTCATCTTTATATTCAGCAGCTTTAGCTAAACGATAAATAATTTCTAAAGAAAGTTCCTTTATTTCTTCATAGGCTTTTTTAAGTTCTAAATGGGCTTTTAGAAGGTCAGAAGTTTTCCTTTCTACTTCACTTTCCAGAGTTTCTTGGTAACTCTTTAGAAAGTCTCTATATTTTTTAATTTTAGACAAAGACCTGATACGAGCTTTTAATTCTGGAATTAAAAAAGGTTTACTTAAAAAATCGTCTGCCCCTGCTTCAAGCCCATTTATTCTTATTTCTAAGTCATCAACTCCTGTAATAAGGATTACTCCAATATCTACAGTTTCAGAATTGTTTTTTATAGCTTTACATAAGGATATTCCATCCATTCCTGGCATCAAATAATCAATTAATACCACATCTGGTTCAACCTCTAAAACTTTTCTGAAACCTTCTATACCATTTTTAGCAGAATAAACCTCGTATCCTTCCTTAATCAAGAAATCTACCATAGCAGTTCTTACTTCATCGTCATCCTCAACCACTAAAACTTTTATATTTTCAGATTGTTCTATTCCAAGCCAAAACATTTTTTCTCTAACTCCTTAAGTTGTTCTAAAGTATTAATATTTATAAAGCTCTTTCCATTTAGATCTACTTTATTCCAATCTTTTAAAAAAAGAAGGGACTTTTTTTGTAAAAAAAACTGAAACATTCTGTAAAGACTCTTTTTCTCAGAAACTTTAATAAATTCTTCTAAATACTTTTTTAGACTACAAGGATATATTCCTGGAAAGGGTTCTATATGTTCTTCCTTTTGACAAACTAAAATACATTTAGGGTAATAGAAGGAAATTTCTTGTAAAAATAAGAGGAGATCTGTTTGAATTAAAGGTTGGTCTACTGCTAAAACCAAAAGACTATCTTCTGAGGGAAAGAAATGCATAGCTGAAAGAATTCCAGAAATAGGACCTCTAAGTTCTGGTCTTATATCAGGTATAAATTCAATACTTTTAGAGTTCACCTTATAAAACTTTAAAAGTTTTTCTAAACTCTTTTTTTGAACTTCTGTTTTGAAAGAAAGATATACTACAGGAAAAAGTTTTCTTAAAGTTGAATAAACCCAAAAAATAAGAGGTTTTCCCAAAAAAGTAACTAAAGGTTTGTACTGACCTATTCTTAAGCCCTCTCCTCCAGCTAAAATTATAGCTCTCAATTTAGACATTTTAGAATTTTTTAAGAAGTTCTACACTACTACCTGCAGAAGGATTTTTTTTAACTTCTAAAACTAAGGGAAATTTATCTTTTAATTCTTTTAGGTGAGATATAATTCCAATTATTCTTCCACTATAATTAGCTAAGTGAAAAAGTCCTTCCATTACCCTTTCAAGGGTTAATTCGTCAAGACTTCCAAAACCCTCATCTATAAGTAAAGTTTCTAAAGGTTTAGCCTGAGAAACTCTAAGAAGAACATCTGAGGTGCCTAAAGCTAAAGCCAAAGTAGCTATAAAAGATTCTCCTCCCGAAAGAGTTTTAACTTCCCTTTTACTCCCCGTATAATAATCAAAAACCTCTAAAATCATACTTTTACTTAAAATTTCTTCTTCCACAAATTTATAACGTCCTATAGAAAATTCCCTTAAATAAAGGTTAGCTCGATTTAATATAAATTTTACGAAAATAGAAAGCACATAGGAATGAAAAGAAATACCCTTTTTATTTTTCCCTTCAATTAGGTGGGTTAGGTTTTTCAAAAGGGAATAATTCTCCTCTAAGGTCTTTTTTTTCTTTTCGGATTCTTCGTATTTTTGTTTAATCTCTTTTAATTTTAAAATTACCTCCTCCAAACTCCCTTTTTGTTCATAAAGTTCTTTAAGCTCCTTTTCTATTTTTGCTTTTTTATTATTTAAAAGTTCTAAGTCTTCCTTAAGAGAAGTTAAAGTTCTTTCGTCCCAGGTATTATATCCTAAACCTTTAAGTTTACCTTCTTCACTTTGATAACTTTTTTTTAAATACTCCCAATTTTCATAAAAATCTTTAATTTCCCTTTCTAAAATATCTTTTTCAGAAATTTTTAGGAAAAAATTTTTTATTTCTTTAAAATGAGAAAAACTTTTACTTTTGATAGCCTCTAATATCTTTAAAAAATTATCTTTTAATTCCTTAAAATCTAAGGCCATTTTTTCTTCTAAATTTTTAATACTTACATTTATTTTTATTTCCTCATAAGAAAGGTTTTCTAAACGTTTTTCTAAAAATTTTTTTTGATTCTCCCAAGAATAAATTTCCTCTTCTAATTTTTTTAAAAGAAGTTCCCAATTTTCATCAAGCCTTTGGCCCTTTAAAATTTCTTCAATTTCCTTTAAACTTCCCTCTAAAACTGAGATTTCACTTCTCAAATTTTCTATCTCCTTTCTTAAATTCTCTTCTTCTTTTTTATTTTGAAAAAGTTTTTCTGACAAAAATTTATATTTTTTTTCTAATTCATCCTTCCAATTAGGTTTATGTTTTAGATTTTCCTCTACCTCTTTAAAATCTTCTAAAGACCTTACTAATTTTTCTAAACTTTCTTTTAAATCTTCTTCCCTTATATCTGGCAAATCTTTCTTTAAGGAGTTAATTTCACCTTCTATAAGATAAATTTGGCGAGAAACCTTTTCTAATTCTTCTTTTAAATTTTTTTCTTGGATTTCTAAAGACTGATAGGACTCTTGAAACAATTCTGGTTTTTTAGGATTGGGATGAATTTTAGAGCCACATACTGGACAGGGTGTTTTGGGTTTTAGTAATTTTACTAACTCTTCAGCATAATAAGAATTTCTCAATTCTATCTTTCTTTCTTCAGTTTTTTTGATCTGTTCTTTTAAATTATCTACCCTAATTTTTAAATTTTTTAAATTTATGTTCAAATATTTCATTCGGTCTAATTTATTTCTAAACCTTAATTTTTCTTCATACTCCTTTTTAAGCAATAAAAAATCCTTTAATCTATTTATTTCCAAATTAAGCTTTTCTAACTCCTTTTGCAAAATTTCTAACCTTTCTTTACTCTGAAGCCAAGTTTTTTCTTTAAGTTTTAAAATTTCATAGATCCTTTTTAACTTTTCCTTTTGTTCCTTCCCTTTCTTCCAAAAATCTATGGTTTCTTCTATTCTACTTTTCTCATGTCTTTTGTTTTCTATTTCGGCTTCCTTTTCCTTTAAAATAGTTAAACTTTTTTCTAATTTCTCTTTATCTTGTTTAAGGGCTACTAATTTTTTTGTAAAAGAAAGTTTTTCTTTAATTTCCTTTTTAATAGCTTTTTTTAATTTTTTAATACTTTCGTAATATATTATATAATTTTGTAAAGTCTGATATTTGATAAGAAGTTTTTCTTTTTCTTTAATTTCTTCAAAGATTAAAGAAAGTTTTTGCAATTCTTCTGAAATTTTTTTAAGATTTTCAAGAATTTGTATTGGTTCTTCCCTTTCTTTTAATTTCCTTTCTATTTGTTCTTTTTCAAAATTTATAAGAAGCAGTTTATTTTTTAAATCTTTAAGTTGAGCCTCCTTTTGTAAAAGTTTACTTTCCAATTCTAAAAAATTAGAAACTTGAGCTAAGTTGAAGTATATTTTTTCTTGTTCTTCCAAGTATTGAAGATTTTTTTCCAATTCCTTAGTTTTTTCTTTAAGAAAATCCTCCAAAGAGGAAAAGAAGTGGGTTTCAAAAATAAGTTGTAAAAGTTCTTTTCTTTCTTTGGGTGGAGAAAGAAGGATATTTCTGTATTCTCCCTGGGGTATTAGAAAGACCTTTTTAAATTGTTTAGGTCCAAGTCCAATTAATTCTTTTATTTTTTCTGCCACTTCGGTTTTTTTGGTTGAAAATAATCTATCTTCAATCCATAAAGAAACACTTTCAGATAGATTACCTAAGGAAGGTCTTCTGATTATGAAATAGCTTTTTCCGTTAAGATAAAATTTAAATTGAACTTCAGGTATAAGATGGGAATGGTTTTTAAGGAAGTGGGAAATTAAATCCGAAGGCTTTCTATCACTTAAGCTACTTTCTCCAAAAAGGGCAAATAAAATAGCATCCAGAAGAGTAGTTTTTCCTGCTCCTATCTCTCCTGTAATAAGAAAAAGTCTTCCTTCATTTAAAATCTTAAAGGTTTCTTCCTTAAGTTCAACCTTTACATAGGGACCAAATCCTTTGATAGAAAGATATAGAGGTTTCATCAAAACCAAATATTTACTTTATTTTTCCCTTATATCTTCTTCTAATTTCTCTTTCTAACTCTTTTCTTTTGATTTGTTCCCGTCTATCGTGAATTTTTTTACCCTTTGCCAGACCAAGTTCTACTTTAGCTAAACCTCTTTCATTAAAATAAACCTTTAGAGGAACCAAGGTGTAACCCCTTTCTTGAGTTTTTCCTGTAAGTCTTTTAATTTCAGATTTTTTTAAAAGGAGCTTTCTCGTTCTTGTGGGATCTAAATTTTGAGCTTCTCTACTGTGAGGATAGGGACTTATGTGAAAATTATATAAGTAGGCCTCACCATTAACAATACGAGCAAAACTATCAGAAAGATTCGCCCTTCCCAAGCGAAGGGACTTTACTTCACATCCCAAAAGTTGAATTCCAGCCTCATAAGTTTCCTCTATTTCGTAGAGTTGATGAGCCTTTTTATTAGTGCATATAAGCTTTTTTAGCATAACTATTTTCTAAAAAATAATACAAAAACTTAAAATTAAAAGTATATGTATGGGTACATAAGGTTTGAGACTGCGTGGTGTTGGATTGCTTTCCATTTTTTGGCTTAAAAGAAAAAATCTTAAGTCTCCTTAAAGCTAAGATTAGCTATACCAAGCTAAAGGTTATTGCAGCTTAAGGGAACTCAGTTATTGGACTTCTACACGGGTTCTCTTTTACGAAAAAGTTTGATATATAGATGTTTAACTCCTTTTATAGTAAGGGTTAAAACTGCTATTAGTATTTTGTAAGCAAAATAGGCACCAGCACCATAGAAGAGGACAGCAAAGGCAACAGTTCCGATAATTAATCCTATAATGATTACCGCAACTAAGAGCCCAAGGATTGTGTCCATATGAGTTTTTTTTATCCTTGCCAGTTAATAGATAATTTTACTCGCCAATTTTACCATATCAATCGTTTTTTTACTTCCTTCAATCCAACATTTGGCTTTCAAAACCTCTTAATACACAATTTAAAAGTGTAGTATTAGAGTTAGCTTTTAATCCCTCATTTGGCTTTTAAAACTCCTTTTAGTAACTTGTAACCTTACGAGTTAGTGGCCTTTTAATTTCGCTTTTAGCGACTAAAACAATAAAAACGTTACGAGTTTTTTAAAGACTTTCAATCCCACATTTGACGGCTAAAACTAATAAATCCAATTCATGCGTTATCTCCAAAATCCTCTGTCAATCCTACATTTGGCGGTTAAAACGATATTATACTCAGTTATTACTTGTTGTATTGTTTCTATAAAGATAGAAATTACTTACCTTATCCAGTAATTACTTATAAAATGGGATTATTATGTTCTTTTTTATCCACTTTTTTTAGAAAAAAACAGCAAAAAAATTTCGTGATGTTACAAATTTTTTAAAAAACTTCAATTCCAGATTTGACAGCTAAAACCTATTCAACTCTTTGGAAATGAGGATTTAAGGAGGTGAAATTATGACTATTGAAGTAAGGAGATGATAAAAACACTAAGAAAGGTGATAAATCCTAAGAAAAGATAGGAAAAAAAGCTTTATGAACATAACCTTTTCCATATTTCTTGGAATTTATATATACGATAAGATAACACAACTTTTGAGGCAGATCAGTCTTAACCAGTGCGGATGGAGGGCGATAGTTGACTTTCAATCCCACATTTGGCGGCTAAAATGGCGGCTAAAACCTGAGATAAAAGCTTTAATTTGAGGATTATTGAAGATTATGTCTTTGTTAAGCTTTATAAAGGCTACTAAGTGTTTCGATGAGGCAAATCCTGTTAAAGCCCATATAAGTTTTAATGCTTTCTGGACATCTTTTCCATATACTTTCTCTCTTCCTCTCTTTGACTTTTTGCTTAAGGTTGCATCTGTTATTATTTCTAAATTGCCATTTTTAAGGACAACTCGTGCAGATTTTCTCAAAAGATAATCAAGATATTGTCTAATTCTGTTTAGTATTAAAGAGAGTTCTGTAAGCATCTTAGATTTAACTTTCTTTGATGCTTTTGTGTAATTATGAAAACAATGGCAACCATCAATTTATCCTCCTTCTTTGTTTAATATTGCCTAAAATAATAGAAGATAAGATGGTTGCCACTTCTGTTAATTCTGTGGAAACAATATCTTTTCAGATAGATTATTCTTGAGGAAAGGCGATAAATTGTTAATTAAATTAATTTATGATATAATTTTCTGAGGTTTTTATAAGAATCAGGGTTATTTTTTATGCCCCCAAACTTTCTATCCCTTACAGACAAAGATTCATGTCTTTAATAAAAGAGGCTCTTAATAAATCTGATAGTTCTTATAAGGAAAAACTTTATCCCCATAAAAACACAGAGATAACCAAGATAACAAAGCCATTTTGCTTTTCTGTATTTGTGCCTTTAACCTGCTTTGAAGGTTCTTTTAAACTTAATAACAGGACAGGGTTTTGGTATGATAGAGGTGGTTTAGTTGATAGATAAAAACAAAAAAAATTTTTAATGAATACTTTAGGAAAAACTTTTAAAAATGAAAAGGACATTATAAAAATGAAACCTCGGTTAAAAAGAAGAAATCTTAGAAAACTAAAGCCTCTTTTCTGGGATTATGATTGGAACTCAGTAGAGAACAATTTAGAATCACCTTTTGTAATCGCAAGAGTATTAGAACTTGCAAATCCAGAACAATTCAGAGTCTATTCCTCCTTAGTTGGAGATGATGAGATTAAAAATTTTTTAGAAAAGAAAGGACAAAAATTGCTTTCAAAAAGAGCATATAATTACTGGAAGCTATATTATGAAAAAAAGATTAAATAAAACTCATAGAGAAGTTGTGTTGAAAGTTTCTGAGTTTTTAAAAGAGGGAGATTTCTATCTTGCAGGCGGTACAGCAGTTTATTATTATTTAAATCATAGAGTATCTGAGGACCTTGACTTTTTTACAAAGGAAAAGATTGATTTTAGAAAATGGAAACATATTTTTGAAAACTTTGAAATTCTGGAATTAAGCGAAGATACTATTCACTCCTTGATTAATAAAGTAAGAGTGTCATTTTTTTATTATCCCTATGACCTTTTAAGAAAAAGAGTTAAGTTTGACCTCATAGAGCTTGCAAGCCTTGAGGACATTCTTGCAATGAAGGCATCAGCCATAATTCAAAGGGGAAGTAAAAAGGACTTCATAGATGTTTACTATATAATGAAAGCCCTAAGATATGACTCCCATAAACTAATCAGCCTTTTTCAACAAAAATATGGCAAATTTAATCCCTTAATACTGAAAAAAGCTTTCGTCTATTTTGAAGATGCTGATAAAGAACCAGAGCTCAGAATGATTAAACCAACAAATTGGAGAGAAGTTAAGGAATTTTTTATTAAAGAGTTTGTGGAGGTGTAGGGGAATGGATGATACTTTAGTTTTATATCCTTGAAATTGGTTTTATAATGCAGGAGTAGTTGGACCTTATATAGAAATTATTTTTAAACATTGGGGAAATCAATTTTTAAAGATTTCGTTGTTGGATTAGTATTGATTTGATAATATCGGGGATTACGAAACAAGAGAGGTTAAGCTTAAGTAACCGTCTTGCCCATCTTGACGGAATTCATAAGTTCCCCTCCCTCCCCTGTATAAGTTCAAGGTCTTTTATGTTTTGCTTCTCACTAACCCCTTCTCCCATCAAAGACTTAAAAATGCTACCAAGACTTGAAGCAATCAAAGATGCATCCCAAAGAAA
>JANXAD010000033.1 GCA_025062245.1 Thermodesulfobacteriaceae bacterium
CCAGAACATTTTTGGGAGGTCCCCTTATTTCTGAGAGAACTTGTTCCAAATTATAAATTTTACATAAGAAAATATGGACCTAATATTGTATTAGATTATATTCTTTATGCTACAGCAAATGAACTTTGAGAACAAGATTTTTGCTTGATGTTTACCTTTGAGGGAAAACAGGATTAACTTTTTTAGAAAGACTATAATACGAGTTGGTTATACTGAAAAGGTATCAGTTGAGGAATATATAATTCGGAAAATATATAATTTGGAAATTCTTGAGATTGAAAATTTTTAGTAATAAAATTTTAAATTGAAGAAGTAGAGCTATATATTTGGTTAATATGTTTGATTATATTGTAGTTGGAGCAGGCTTAGCTGGTTCTGTTTTAGCTGAAAGAATAGCCAACCAACTTAACAAAAAAGTCTTGGTCGTTGAAAAAAGATTTCACATTGGTGGTAATTGTTATGATTTTAGGGATTCTAATGGAATAATAGTTCATAAATATGGTCCCCATCTTTTTCATACCAGTTATAAAGATGTATTTGATTATTTATCCAATTTTACAGAGTGGCAGATATATCATCATAAAGTTTTAGCTTTTATTGATGGAAAGAAAGTGCCCATTCCCTTTAATTTTAATTCTATGGACATACTTTTTCCTAAGTGGTTTTCTGAAAAGCTACAACAAAAGTTGATAAACAATTTTAACTATGGAAGTAAAGTTTCTATTTTAGAATTGAAAAAGGTTGGAGATCAAGATCTCCAATTTTTATATGAATTTATTTATAATAAACTATTTTTGAACTATACCAGGAAGCAATGGGAGAGAAGACCAGAAGAAATTGCTCCAGAGGTTATAGCAAGGGTCCCAATTTTAATAGGTAGAGATGATAGATATTTTCAAGACATTTATCAGGTTATTCCAAAGGAAGGTTATACCAAGATCTTTGAAAGGATGTTAAATCACTCCAACATAAAACTTCTTCTCAATACAGATTTTAGAGAGGTGTTTCATATAGATTTAGAAAATCGAAAAATTTTTTTTATGGGTAACGAATACAAAGGTAAAGTAATTTATACTGGTATGATAGATGAATTGTTTGGATTTAAATTCGGTTTTCTTCCTTATAGAAGTCTTAGATTTGAATTCAAGTCTTTGGAAAAGGAATATTTTCAAGAGGTTGCTACAGTAAATTATCCTAATGAGTATGATTTTACAAGAATTACTGAATTTAAGCACATCCATCCTGTAAACTCGAATAAAACAACTATAGCTATAGAGTATCCAGATAGGTATACCATAGGAACTATTCCTTATTATCCTGTATTTACATTAGAAGCTCAGTCAATTTACGAAAAATATAAGGAGTTTTCCTATAACTTTAAAAATCTTATTTTAGTTGGTAGGTTAGCTGAATATAAGTATTATGATATGGATGATGTAATAAAAAGAGCTTTAGAAATTTTTGAAAATGAAAAATCTTAATAAAGATTTAAATTAAGTTTAATTGGGTAAAAAGTTAATTATTAAAAAAGATAGAGCCAAAAAAACTGTTCTTATTTCAGCGGGAGGTACAGCTACAGCTTGGTTTTTAGTTAAAACCATTCAACAATTTTTTTCTAAAAATTTTATAGTAATAGTAACTGATCTTAAGCCAAAGGAGTTAATTCCAGCCTCTAAGCTTTCCGATTACTTTTATCAAGTCCCTGAAGGGATAGAAGAAAGATATATAAAATTTTTAGAAATCTTTGAAAAACATGGGGTAAACTTTTTTATTCCCTTAGCTGATGAGGATTTAAAACTATTCTATAGGGATAATTTTGATCTATTAAATAGAAAGGTTGTCTCTACTTCTCCCCCGAAAGCAACCGTAGAAAAGGTGGGAGATAAATTGGATTTGTTTAAGTTTTGTCAACTGGAAAACATTAATACTCCAAGAGTTTATTGGGTCTCAGAGTTAGAAGAAAATCAGAAGTATTTGGTTAAATTAAAGGATGCCTTTGGTTCAAGGGAGGTTAGAATAATTAGGGGAGAAGAAATTAAGTTTTTAGATTTACCTTGGGAAAGGTATATTATTCAGGAGATTTGTTATCCTCCTGAGCTAACGGTGGAAATTTTCTTTTATCAGAATAAACTATCCTATGTTATAAGGGAAAGACTTGAGGTAAAGGCTGGAGTTTGCACTAAAGCTCGTTTTGTCAAAGATAATGAAATAGAGGAAATTATTTATAAAATTGCTAAAAAATTAGAGTTACCTATGATATCCTGTTTACAATTTATGAGAAATGATAGGGGATGGGCTTTAACGGATTTTAATTTGAGGATGGGAGCAGGAAGTGCCCTAAGTGCTAAGGCAGGATGGCATTCAGCTAAGGCTCTCTTTACAGCTTTGCTTGAAAAGGAAGATCCCTTTATTTATCTTATTGAACCTAAGGAAGGAACTATTATAGTAAGAGTCTATGAGGAACTACTAATGAGTTGATAGGAGAGAGGATAATAATGGAAAACTTTAAGAAAAGTGGACTTCCAGAAACAGCTGATTATTACTCTTCTATGTATAGAGCTAAAATTTGTAGACGGTTTTTGAGCCCGGGTAGATGTTTAGAGTTAGGACCTGCTTGGGGTAATATG
The DNA here is from genome assembly GCA_025062245.1 of Thermodesulfobacteriaceae bacterium. Lineage (GTDB taxonomy): Bacteria > Desulfobacterota > Thermodesulfobacteria > Thermodesulfobacteriales > Thermodesulfobacteriaceae > Thermodesulfobacterium. The sequence continues at coordinate 2,628 of JANXAD010000033.1, forward strand.
ACGATACATCTTGTAGATTATTTTAAAGAAATGGTCTGTGTAGAGGGTTCAAGTATTATGTGTGAGTATCTTCGACAGAAATTACCTCAAGTAAAAGTCATCCAGTGTCTTTTTGAAGAATTTGACACTAATGAAAAATTTGATGCTATTATATTAGCCCATGTTTTAGAACATGTGGATGAACCTGTAAAAATTTTAAAAAAAGTTAAAAAATGGTTGAAAAAAAATGGAAAAATTTTTGCCAGCTGTCCTAATGCCAGAAGTTTACATAGACAACTTGGAGTAATTTTAGGAATTCTCAAAAACGAGGGTGATTTAAATGAAACTGATTTAAAAATAGGTCATAAAAGAGTTTACACACCTGAAAGTTTTCGTGGAGATTTTATAGAGGCGGAATTGAAAATTGAATACTTTGGGGGATATTGGATTAAAATTCATCCCAATAGGGAAATAGAGAATTTTTATTCTGAAGAGATGCTCAAAGCTTGTATGGTTCTTGGTGAAAGGTATCCAGATATAGCAGCAGAAATTTACATAATAGCAAGTTTATAAATTGAGAACCCTAAATGAGAGGGCCAATTTGTGCCCTGGGAATTAATTTCTCTTCAATTTAAAAGAGATGAAAGGGGTTTTCTGGTTCCTTTAGAACTCGGACGCAATTTACCCTTTGAGCTTAAAGCTGCTTTCTATATTGGTGGTACGAAAGCCCAAACTGTCAGAGGTCAACATGCCCATCTAAAACTTAAAGAACTCATCATTGCTCTCAGAGGAGAAGTAATTGTTAAGTTAGAGGACCTATGGGGAACGAAAGAGGTTCCTCTTACCCATCCTTTGGAAGGGCTTTTAGTTCATCCTTTAACCTGGCTTGAAATTCAAATCCTTTCCGAAGATTGTATTCTCCTGGTTCTTATGGACCATCCTTATGATGAAAAAGAGGTTCTTAGAGATTATAGAACCTTTAAAGATCTTTTAAAGATAGACTTGAAAAAATGGCCTTGAAGGTTCCTTTTAGAAATCTTTCAAAATTAAATAAATTATACTATAGAAGAGTAAGAAAAAAAATTAAAAGTCTTTTTGAAAAAGAGATTTATATCTGGGGAGAAGAGGTAGAAGCCTTTGAAAAGGAATTTGCTAAGTATTGTGGGGTTGAATTTTGTATAGGGGTAGGAAGTGGCCTTAAAGCTCTAACTCTAATCTTTATGGCCTATAAGGCCCTTGGAATTATGAAAGAAGGAGATGAGGTCATCGTTCCTGCTAATACTTTTATAGCTTCAATTCTTGCCATAAGTTTAAATAATCTTGTTCCGGTTCTGGTTGAGCCGGAACTTAAGACCTATCTTATCGATCCGGAAAGTATTGAAAGAAATATTACTTCCAAAACTAAGGCTATCTTGGCGGTTCATCTTTATGGTCAAACTTGTGAAATGGATAAGATTTGGGATTTAGCCAAGGCTTATAACCTTAAGGTTATAGAGGATGCAGCTCAAGCCCACGGAGCTTTTTATAAAGATAAAAAGGCTGGAGCTTTGGGAGATGTAGCAGGTTTTAGTTTTTATCCCAGTAAGAATTTAGGAGCTCTGGGAGATGCAGGAGCTGTTACCACCTCTGATCCAGAACTTGCTAAAACAGTAAGGAGTCTTGCCAATTATGGAAGTCCTAAACCCTATGTTTTTAAACTTAGGGGACTTAATGCCAGGATGGATGACTTTCAAGCTATAATTTTGAAAGAAAAATTGAAAGATTTGGATACTTACAACGAAAAAAGAAGAAAAATTGCTAAATTCTATCTTGAAAACCTTAAAAATCCCTTAATCACAGTTCCTTATGTAAGAAATTGGAAAGAACATGTTTTCCATCTCTTTGTGATAAGATGTAAAGAAAGGGAAGGTTTAAAACACTATCTTGAAAAGAAGGGAGTTAAGACCCTTATTCACTACCCCATTCCTCCTCATAAACAATTAGCCTATAAGGAATGGAACGAAAAGTCTTATCCCATAACTGAAGAGATTCACCAAACTGTTCTAAGCCTCCCTCTTTGTCCTACTATGAGCTTAAGACAAGCTCAATATGTAGTTAAAGTTGTAAATTCTTTTTCCACATAATCTTGATATCCTTCCCCAGCCCAGCCTTCTTGAAATTTAGGACGCACAGCTTCTTCATAGAGATTTAAAAGTTGAGTTTTGATATTTTTTGCTTTTTGAGAAAGGATCTTTTTTCTATGGATTTTATTTTTCGGAAGAGTTTTTAAGTCAGCTTGTATTTTTAAGTATTCCTCAGCCAAAGTTTTTGCCCTATAAGTGGTTTCTCTTATGTAATTGGCAGTTTCTGCATCATCTAAAAGGTCAGCTATATCCAAAATATACTGCCAACCTTCGTCAGGTCGAGGATTTCTGGTATAAATTCCGAGACGGGAAGCAATCATTTCGATTAAAAAACGGTCCCACAAATAATGATTGAGATATTTAAAAAACTTAGGTTTGAGTTTGGTTTGTAAAATTCCTCGGTCATACATAAATTTAAGACCCCTTACAAAGAGAAAATAGCGCCAGCCTATATTTTCACGCTCCCAGCGTTCACCAGTATCAGCATCAAAATGTTTTAACGGTTCACAAATGGGATAGTCTATCACTAGGGCTTTAGCCTGACTGAAAAGATGTAAAATGGTTAATACATAGGAAAAGGCAGCCTCCTTATAAACCTTCCAATATTCTGGCCACACTTCAGCCCAAAACTTTTGGCCCAATTTTTCTAAATAATAAATTCTATGTTTTTCCGCAAGGTTATGCCACATAGAATTATTAGTAATAATTGAAGCTGCCCAGCCTATAAATTGGTTAAAACCCATTAAATTAGCAAACATAAGCACTGTCCCAGGATATACCTTATAGCTATGAGGTTTATTCAAAGCGTTTCCTGTATGAATGATGAGGGCTTGTTTGGCATTCTCAGAGTTCAATATTTTCCAGACCAAAGGTAAAGTATCTTTAAGTAAAAGATCATCGTCTCCAAATATCCAAGTAAATTCAGCCTTAGTAGCTTCCACTATCTCCTTCGGAATTTGAAAGGGTTCTTCTTGTTTCTTCCAAGTAGGAGATCTCCAAGCTATGATAAAGGGGTACTTATTTTTAAGTTTTTTAATAACCTTAGGAGTATGGTCTGAACTACAGTTATCGATAAGAAATATGATAACCCTATCTTGAAGTCCAAATTTTTCTATTTCTTCAGCCCTTCTTGATACGGTTAATTCAAGCACTTCAGCTCTATTCCAAGTTCTACAAGAAAAACAAAGTTTTTTCATAGGGGATTCATTAAAAGCTGTCATCCCTCCACAGGATATCTACAGCAGATATACCTATGGCCCTTCTTAAAATTTTTTCCCAATTAAGACCACTTTTTCCCTTAACTCCAATGGCATACTGAAAATTTCCGAGATAGCGGGCATTAAGATAAAGAGGCTCCAAACTCTTAAGAACTAAGGAAGAAACTACTTCTCGGCTAAGGGTTAGTGTTTGATTATTTGGTAAAGAAATATTGGCAGGTTTAGAATTTATTCCTTCAAGCACTGTTCCTGTAAGTAAGGGTTCTGTAAAAATGACTACTTCAGTAAAACCTGCCAGTTTAAGACCGTAGTAAAGAGTCCAGGGTTTAAAGCGATTAAGATGATGGGGTGGATAATCGTGTCCCCACCACTGATATTTCTGATAATTTTTAGCAAGATTTCGAAAGGCAAAGTAGGGAGGGCAACTTAAAATCGTAAAACCTCCCTCTTCTAAAAATTGGTAAATATCTTTTAAAAATTTAAAAGGGTTCTCCACATGTTCTATAACTTCTAAAGCTGTAATTATCTGATAGGGACCTTTAAACTCCTCTGGAAGTTCTTCAAAGGTTAGAGCCTGAGCGATTTTAAGCCCAAATCTTTTTTTTCCAATTTCTGCAGCTGTCTTACTTACCTCCATGCCATAAACTTCAAAACCTTTACTCTTAGCTATAAGCATAAAATTTCCACTTGAACATCCGATATCAAGAAGTTTTCCCTTAGGAAGATAGGAAAGAATAGGCAGAAGCACATTAAAACGAGGCACCCTTTCCCATTTTTTTCGTTCCTTTACTTCAGAGGTTTCTACTTCTTTAGCCCATTCATAATCCATAGACCCTAAACTTAATAGATCCTCTCCCTTTCCTTGATAGGCCTTTTCATAATCCATGGCCTTTACTGGATAGGTAAACTGAAGGCCACAGGAAGGACATTCAAATATTCGGTGCTGATTAATAACTTCAAATAAACTAAAAGTTCCAGAAAATTGACATAAAGGACAATTTTTTGGCAAGGGATAGTCTTTTTGACAGGTAAGTTCAGCATCCTTTAAAGCCAAGTAAATTACTTTGGGAGGGATATTTTCTAAGCAAGGGCTGTAAAACTGATATTTTACCTTAGCCTCAGGACAGGGGTCCGTTAAAGCGTGAATACCGCAAGGAGCTTGGCAAGTCTCTCCAGTATAGTTAGCACGAACAGGAATAACCGTAGGATAAGTTTCGGCTCTAAGAGAGGCCTCTATGGCTCCTGTAATAAATACGGTGGGTTTTTTAAGGCCTCCTGCTATGTGAAGGGTTGCGGTATCCGCAGTAATCACCGCATCAGAAAGATAGACCGAAGCTATAAGGTATCTCAAATCCTTCATTAAATAGGACAAATTGGCAGCTTTAATTCCATAAAAATCCAGAGCTACCTCTACAGTTATATCCTCCTCAGGAAGACTGCAAATTATAGGCACATACTCCTTTCCAACTAAATCTTCAATTTCCTTTAAAAGTTTAGGAGGAAGGGTTCGGTGTATAGAGGAAGCCAAATAGTGAAAAAGTAAAATTTTATTTTTACCTGAGAGCTTTTTTATTTCTTCCAAAACTGGTCTCAACTCTTCAACTATAGCTTCATCTACAAAAACATCCGGGGTTTCATCTTCAGCAAAATAAAGCTTAAACTTCCAGAGAAACCACTCTACCATATTAAGATTATCAAAACCAGGAGTGTTAACCATCTCTACAGCTTTAATAAAGTAGTGTGCCTTGACTACTTCTTTTATAGGAGCCGGATGGGGAAGAAGTTTGTCTAAGTAGGAAAGTTTTTCCAAAACTGGGCGAGCTCTACCTGAGACAGAAACCCAAAGTTTACTATCAGGATAGCGCCTCTTTATTTCCCGCAAAGCAACTGTGGAGCATAGAACATCTCCTATAGCCCCTTGCATGAAAACCAAAAGTATTTTTCCATTTAAGGGTTCACCATCGTAAAAGGGAGGAAGCACAGTGTTAGTTTTTTCAAACTGAGTTTGAAGCTCCCTGGGAAGAAGGGCAAAAACATCCTTAGCAAAAAGAAGTTTTTCTCCAGGCTTAAGTTTAAATTCATACCCATTAAAAGTAAACTTAAGTTGGGATTTAGCCTTTACAGTTATCATCCTTAAGGCCTCTAATATTAAAATAGGAAATTTTTATCTTTACTTTACTTTTTCTCAAAAAATTTGCCAATTATATTAGAAAAGAGAACTAAGTCCTTAGGTCTTTTAAGATAAAATTAACTGCCTCCAGAAGATTTTTAGCTATAAAGTGTGGTTTAAAGTCCCTTTGAGGAAGGACAAATTCTAATTCTCCCTTTCCATAACCAGTTAAAACGAGAATTCCCTTTATTCCTGAGTTTAAAGCTAGTTCCACATCAATCAGTCTGTCTCCTATTACGTAGGACTTAGAAATATCTATGGGATAAAGAGAAAGAGCCTTTTCTATAAGTCCTATTTTTGGTTTTCTGCAGGGACAGTTTTCTGAGGGGTGGTGTAAACATACTAAAAATTCAGCAATTTCAACTCCATACTTACTGAGTCTTTTTTTAATAAGTTCATGAATTTTATCCACCAATTCATAGGGAAAGTAGCCCCTTGCAGGACCGCTTTGATTGGTTACTACGAAAAGTTTGAACCCAGCTTCTTGAAGTTTTTTAAGAGCTTGAGGAACCCCTTTAAGGATCCTTAATCTTGAAGGATGATTTAAATAGCCTACCTCTTCGTTAATGGTTCCGTCTCTGTCTAAAAAAACAGCAGGAATTTTTTGATTTTTGAAATCCATCCCTATGCTCCTTCTCTCAGTTGAATTAGAAAACCTTTTCTTAATCTTTTTTAAAAAATTTATTATTATTTTACTTCATTTTTCGATTTTTTAAATTTTGGTTTCCATATATAGGGTTTTTTATTTTTTACAAGGTAATACCTAAATTTTCTTAGTCAATTTTTGAGATTCCTTAGGTCTAAATTTAAAATCTTTATTCTTTTAAATTATCCTTTGTAAAACTTGTAACTAAAATTTTTTCTTATTGAGGAATCTAAAGGGTTCCAAAGAGGGGGATTTAATTTTTGAAAAAATTTAGGATTGTATTATAATTTTAAAATAAGGCTATTGAGGCCTATGCGACGGATCCTGGTGAACCCCGCCAGGCCCGAAAGGGAGCAACGGTAGCTGGGCTCTCCGGGTGCCATAGGGACCTCAATAGCCTCCTTTAAATAAAGGAAGCGTTAAGGGGCTGGTGCCCCTCCCGGGCTTCAAACCCGGTGCACTCCTAAAAAGGAGTGGGTGGGTTCAATTCCCATACGCTTCCGCCATTTTTTTAATTTTTATGAAAAAATTTTTAAGTCTTTTTTTAATTTTCTTACTTCTTTTTCCGTTCCCAGGATACTCTCTCCTTTCCTTAGAGGAAGAAGAAAAAATAGGTAAAGAGATTCTCCAAGAAGCTTCTAAGCAAATTGAATTTATTGAAGATTTGGAAATAGGAGCCTATTTAGAAAAATTAGGAGAAATTCTGGTTCAAAAAGGAATAAAGGTTTCCCCTTTTCATTTTCGTTTTTTCTTATTAAAAGATAAAACTTTTAATGCCTTTTCAGTTCCAGGAGGTTATATTTTTTTAAATGCAGGAATTTTTGATACCGTTAATACCGAGGCAGAATTAGTTAGTATCTTAGCTCATGAAATGGCTCATAATTTGTCTCGTCATGTGGCTCGAAGATTGGAGAGTATAAAAAAAATGCAACTTGCTCTTACCGCTGCAACCTTAGCTGCTCTGATTTTAGGAGGGGGAGAGATAGGCCAAGCTGTAGGTATTACAGGAGCTGCGGTGGCAGAAACAAAACTCTTAGCTTACAGCCGAGCAGATGAAGAAGAGGCTGACCGAATAGGTTTTGAAATTTTAATCCAAGCTGGTTACACACCCCAAGCGGTAGTTCAGGTAATGGAAAAATTATCCAGACAAAGTTCCTTAGCTATAGCACTAAATTATAAATATCTACTTACCCATCCCTTACCTTCTGAAAGATTAAGTTACCTTTATAGCCTGGTAGAAAAATACTCTTCAAATCAAGGAAAAACTTTTTTAGTTTCTCCTGATGAGGTTTACTTTAAAAGAATAAAAATAAAAGCTAAAATATGGTCTGAAGAGGCTTCAGAGTTAATTCCTCGCTATAAACTTCAGCTTAGTCAAAGTTATGATCCTTGGGTTCACTATGCCTTAGCCTTAACCTTAGCTCAAAAAAGATTTTATTCTGAAGCTATCACTGAAATGTTAAAAGTTCTTTCCCAACTACCTCCCAAAAACTACTTGAGACTTGATTTAGCAGAAATTTATCTAATGGCAGGAAAATGGGAAGAGGCTATAAAAATTCTTCAAGACTTAAATTTTGAGACTTCCAATTCCTCTGAAATACAAAAGGTTCTTTATTTAAAACAGCAATATCTTTTAGCCAGAGCCTTGGGAGAAACCGGAAAGCTTACCTTAGCTTATAGAATTTTTAAAGATCTATCTTTAGAATCTATCTTAAAAAATAATCTCTATTTTTATTTTTATTTGGGTAAAATTTGTTCTTCCTTAGCTAAGGATGGAGAAGCTCACTTTTATTTTGGAAAATTTTATGAAATCAAAGGAGACTTTAGGACAGCCCTTTTTCATTATAGAAAGGCCCTTTCTTTTTTATCTAAAACCGATAAAATGTATTTAGAAGCTAAAGAATTTATAGAAAAAATAGAAAAAAAGAGGTGAAAAAATTATGAGAGTATATTCACCTGTTTTAAAGGAAAGATTTCCTTTAAAGTATGTTATGCCAGGTGCTGGAGGAGCGAACCTATCTCCTCCCATTGAGTGGGAAGGAATTCCTGAAAATACTAAATCCTTAGTTTTAGTGTGTGTAGATCTTCATCCTATAGCCAGAAATTGGATTCACTGGTGTGTAATTAACATTCCTTCTACGGTAAAAGGATTTTCAGAAGGAGCAAGTTTAAAGGAGATTCAAGCCCCAGCTAAAGAATTAATTAATTCTTATGGTTTTAAGGGTTACGGAGGACCTCAACCCCCTCCTGGCACAGGAGACCATCCCTATGTCTTTAAACTCTGGGCTTTAAAGGTTTCAGAAATAAAAATAGGGGAAAAACCAACTTATGAAGAAATTTTAAAGGCTATAAAGCCTCAGGTGATAGGTGAGGCTGAATTTACAGTTTACTTCGGTAGATAAAAAGTTCGGAGGTTTAGATGGCTGAAAAAACGATTTCCTCCCCTTTCAGGATTCATAAAATTACGGTTAAAAAACCCTTTCCTATAAAATATAAAGAAAAAATAGTATGTCCCTATTGCAAAAACAGTGAAGAATTTTATGAATTAATAGAAAACGCAACCTTTATAATTCACTATTTTCAGAATGAAAATGGAACTTTAGAAACTCTTGAAGAGGAAGTAGAAATTTTAGGTCCTATTAGATTCTTTTGCGGAAATTGTCATGCAGATTTGAGCTACCTTAGGGAGAAGTAAAGAAATGAGACCTTATTATATAGTTTTTAATTATCAAAATTTTAAAAAGTATTATCTTGAACTTAGGGAAGGGGATTTAATAGTTTTGAGAATTCCCTTTAAAAAAAATGAAATAGGTTTAATAGTAGATCTAATTTATAGAAAAGTTGAAGCTTTTCCTTCTTTTTTATCCCAAATTTTAAGCAGTTCTAAAACTTTACAAGCTGAAATTCTTTGGGAGTTCATGCCTCCCTATACCTTAGTAGTGAGAGACAAAATTTCCCTTCTTTCCATTTTTAGAGAATTTTCTCATAAATTTGATAAAGTAATTACCAAAGAAGATAGGGCCAATTGTGGGATGGGAGTTCATCTTTGGAACTCTTTGGAAGAGGTTTTTAACTTTGCAGGTTATCCTCCTTTAGAATTTCCCTTTGTTTTACAACCCTTTTATAAAATTTCTAAGGACATAAGAGTCATAATTTTAGGAGATTATCATATAGAGGCTTACCAGAGGATTAATACTTATAACTTTAGACAAAATCTGTTTTTAGGGGGGGAAGCTAAGTCGTATAAACTTTCAGAAGAGGAATTAGATTTTTGTAAAAGAGTCATAGAAAGAGGAAAATTTCCCCATGCCCATTTAGATCTTATTTATATTGAAGGAGAGGGTCCCTATCTTTCTGAAATAAATTTAAAAGGAGGAATAAAGGGAGCTGAAATAACAACTGAAGCATACGAAAAAATTATAAAAAAGTTAACTTTAGATTTTATAAAAGAGTGGGAGAAAAAATATAGTCCTATAATGTATTTAGGGAAACCTTTGAAAAATTCAACTGTTTAAAGAAGATTTTAAGATAAAATTACAGAAGAAACAGGGAAGTTTTTTCAAGGTTATAGAAAAAAGACTTTTTAATGGTTAATAGGAGAAAATCTTTTTTATCAGGAGTTTCCTGTTAAGCTTCATTTAGGAATATAGCAAAGAGAGAGGCTTAGGGATTAAAAGAGGCTTTCAAGTTAGTAGGGAGTTAAGAGAAGGATTAAAGGAAGGATTTTTAATTTAAATTTAGAAACACCAAAAAATTTTTAGATCGAATTTTTCAAAGGTCTTTTAGGGAAAAATGTGTTTAGTGGGTAGGGAAGGAATAAAGTAGTGATTTACTACGTATTCCCAATCTAACTTATAGAGATTTTCTTGCATTTTTAAAAAAATTTTTTCCCTTTCTTCCCAGGTTTTAGGAATTTTTAGAAAGATTTCTTCAGCCCATTCGGCAATAAGTTTTTCTTCTAAGATTTCTCTTTTTTCCGAAGTAATTTTAAAAATACTTTCGGTAGAAAGATCTTCTCCAGTAGAAATAAAGTCTAAGGCAAAATAGGGTTTAAAATTTTCGGCAAAGTTTTTTTCTAAAAAAAAGTAAACTCCACAGGAAGTAGAGGGAATAGATAATCCCCCCAAAGGAAGAACTTCTATATGAGCAATTCCAAAAGGTTCGTAGATAGAAAGTCCTAACTCTATATCTGAGGCCATCCTTAAATCTATAGTACTAATATCTTCTGGAATGTAGAAACCACACTTTCTTTTAGTAAAACCAAACTGATTAATAAAAATTCCCTTTATAGCTTTAGCTTTAACATTAAATTTTTGAATTAGTCTATAAATATCTACTTCATAACCCACTAAGTCAGGCCAGCCTTCTTTGTGTTCAAAAGGCCAGTCATAAGCATTAACCATTTTCTCTACTTCTTGCGGAGGTCTTCCATGAGCAATTAAAGAGGAGAGTAAAATGTAAATGGCTCTCAAATTATGTTTACTAAAATAGTTATCTAAGTAGGTTAAAAGCTCAAGGTCTCTCCAGATACCTTTACTTACTACCAATCTACAAACATGAGTAATAATTACATCAGGTTTAAAGCCATTTTTATAAGCGAAGCATTTTTCAATTCTTTCACGAGATCTGAGTTTGTCTTCCCAACTAAAGTGGTCAAGAGGTAAGGCATTGTAGACCACCTTGATTTTGTTTTTATCTACCGAAGGGGAGAGAAACTCAAACTCCTTAGCTACCCAATCTCCTACTGCAAAGATTCTGTCAAATCTTTGGGAAAGTTTAACCAAAGGAGTTCTATACCAATCTTCTTGAGAACCGAAAACGCACTCTAAGGCAATACCTTGAGGTTGACTTCTTTTTAAAATGTTATAAAAGGTTATGTCGTGTCCCGGCAGATTTTCAACCAATCTTCTAACAGGAGCCACTTCATGGGCATAAAAAATACGTTTATGTTTAGCATGGTTAAAATCACGATGCAACTCTAAAGCTAACAAAGAGGGAATTCCCATATATTCATGGGAAAAATGGTAAAATTCTTGAGCCTCTGAATATAGAAGAGAAATTAAATCAAAGTAGGGGAGTCCAATTCTAAAATATTGTTCGTAGTCCCAATCATGTTCGTATCTGTGGGAAGCTAACCCAAAATTTTCCCAAAAGAGATATTTTTGGAGATTAAGAAGGTCTTTATTGATTTGAGTTATATCTACTAATAAAACTTCTACCTCGGTTTTGCGATGGGAATTATATTCACTTACGATTTGTCTTTTTCCGTAAACCAGGTGAATGTTATAGGTTTCTAAAATAGGTTTAAAAAGGGAATAATAATCCTTAGTATCATAATGGTCTTTACTTGAGAAATAGACTATTCCGTCCTTTCCTAAGCGAGAACTTGGAGAACCTATGTATTCAAAAAGAGGACCGTAAAGAAGGGTTTGATCAAAAAATCCCAAATAGCTGGGAGTAGTGCAGAGTCCATTTATGACCTCTCCAATTCCTCCTATTTTATAGAGAGCTTCGTGGGTAATATGAATAGCTACTCTCATCTTTCAGAAAAGAAATTATACTTTAAAAATTGGTTTAAACAAGTAAGTGTAATCCTTAAAAATATTTTAAAATTCTAAAGGGTCTTAAAATCCTTGCTTTCAAACTTCTATAAGTAATCAATAAACTACCAATCAGGTGATATTAAATTTTTCACTGAGATAATATATACTTCCTTATCTCTTGACCAAGCAGCTTCAACCAGGCTTTGTTCTGGACTTAATTTTTCTTTTTCTTTAAGAACTTTGCTGGTTTCTCGTAAACCCTCTTCATAAGATAGATCTTCATAAGATAGATCCTTCAATACTATAGGTTCAGAAGCCCAAAGTATTCGTACTATCCTGGCTACTCTTTCATCAGGCACACCTACATAATATCTTCTATTTGGTCTAAAGGAGGCAATTCTTTCTACAAATTTTCCACTTTTGGAATACAAGATGAGGTTAGCGTTTAAATTGTCTACCAGTTCTACCAAGCCTTTAGCTAACCTAAAAATTGGTAAATTTGCTTGGGGTTTATCGGATACAGCCTCTTGTTGAGCCTTTAAAAGAATTTTATACATCCACTGAACGGTTTTTACAGGATCCTTACCAATAGCTGTTTCATTGGTAAGCATTAGAGCATCAACTGAAAGATTGACAGCCTGATAAATATCTACCACTTCACTTCTGGTGGGAACATCTCTTTCAATCATGCTGGATAAAAATTCTGTAGCTAATATTATAGGTTTATTGGCTGATCTTGTTAATCTAACCAGTTCTTTCTGAATAATAGGAAGTTCCTCTAAGTTAAAATGTACTCCTAAATCCCCCCGAGCTACCACAACTCCATCTGCCACTTGAACAATTTCTCCTATTCTTCTAACTCCTGTGGGAGTTTCTATTTTAGCCAAAATCTTAAGATCTCTTTTTCCAAAATCCCTTATAAAAGCTCTGGTAACTTCTATTTGTTCAGGACTTTTAGCGTAACTTACCATCACATGACTAAAGGGTCTTTCCACTATATATTTAAGACACCTTATATCCTTTGAGGTAAGCGCAGGAGCCTCGATTTCCTTTCCAGCAACGGCAACTCCCTTTAGAGGCTCAATTTTAGAACCTTGAAGAACTTTGAGCTTTATTTTCCAACCTTCTTCAGCTTCTACAAGAAGCTTAACCGAACCATCTCCAAGATATACCACATCCCCCTCTCTAATAATTTCAAAAAATTCAGGATGAGGTAAGGGAATACCCTCTTGAGGTTTTAGAGAAAAGGTTATAAGTTGTCCAGGATTGACATAAAAGGTCTCAAAATCTCCCAATCTAATTTTAGGTCCCTCAAGATCGGCTATTAAACCCAAGTTATAACCTAAAAAATTTTCAGTTTTTATTACAGCCTCCACAAGCTGATCCCAGTAGTTTTGGTCTCCATAACTCATATTAATCCTGAAGGCTTCAACCCCTGCCATAGCCATATCAGTTATAACTCTCTCATCCTTAGAAGAGGGTCCTAAGGTAGCTATGATTTTAATAAGATTTTTTTTCATAATCCATTATAAGTTTATCAATAAAAATTAATTTTTCACTATTCTAATTAAAAATATATCCTTTCTCTGTTATAGCCTACTATTACCTTTTCTCCCATTTTTTGCTTTTAAGCTAGCCATACCCAAAATAGCTTGTCAAAGAAGTTTTTTTAAGTTTTAAAGTCTTTTCACTTTAAGCTACTTTTTAAGATTTAGAATAAATTCTAAGGAGAATTTGGTAGGCATAAAAAATTCTTTTAAATTTATCTTCAATTTGAGATTCCGGTGAAAGCTTTTCCTTTCTATAGTATTCTTTTATTAGTTCCCAATATCTTTCTTTTATTTGCCTTTCGTTAGTTATCCCTTGAAGTCCTAATTCTCTTAAAGAAATTTCTACTTCCCTTTCATCTATTTCTTCTTTAAAAAAGCCTTTTCCTACCCAAGGTTGGGTTTTAACCCAATTAAAAAGTCTATCTTCAAATTCCTCCCAAAATTGGTGAGCTTCAACTATAAATTTGTTCTTTAACTTTTCTGAATCCATATATTTTTTTAAGTTTCCCAATAAATCTCCTAAAATCCAACTAACTATACCTAAGGCAGTTATTCCTAACAGAGGACTAAAATCGTAAAACATTAGGGTAAACCACAGGATTCCAAAAAATATGAGAACCGTAATTAGACTTAAATAACCAGAGTGTAAAAATTTTATTGAAAAATATCTACTTTGGTTCAACCATTTTATTTTAAGTTGATAGGGAAGACAGGGATCTAATTGAATTGCTCTTCCAAAGAGAGTATAGGGAAACTCTTGTATTTTTTCTGCCCATAGGTGATATTCCACCTCATGATTTAGTGTTTCCCTAAAAGGAGGCCAAGGAACTGGAATGATATTGCTTTTACCCATAGCAAAACCAATTAATAAAGGAAAAATAAAAAGGATTCCCATAGGATTTTTAACTTTAAAAATTATAACTATAACTATTTCTATTAAAGTAAGTATAATTCCAGTAAAAATCCACCATCCCTTTGGAAGTTCTAAATTTAAAAAACTTAAGAAAATTTTAAGTACTAAAGAAAAGAGTAAAGTTATTAATAATAATTTTATAGAAACAAAAATATTTTTTTCTAATTTTTCTACCAAAAGTTCGATTTCTTCTTGAGAAGCTAATGTATCAGAAACTATTAAAGGAATAGTTGTAAGGATAATTATGAGGAATAAAAGACTTTTTAAGGAAATTTTATTTAAAAAACTTTTTTCCAATTTTTATCTTACCTTAGGCCTCTCTAAATTTAGTAAGTAAAGCTTTGACTTTTAAATAGCACCTTTTTAAGGTCCTTAAGTAGTATGTTTAAAAGTAAAGGATTTCAAAATAGAGTTTACAATATAATCAATTTTTTTATGTATAAGAAATTCAAGCTCCTTTCGCTCTACCACATTACCATAAACGGAAGAAGACTTTACCTCAAAAATGGTTCCATCAAACATGTGAGTCCAGACTCTTTTTATCCATATAATTTCTCCAGATTCTACTTTTATTATTTTAACCTTAGTCCATATCTTAGGATAGTTTTTCAAAGGCAAACTATGGATTCTATAAACATGGGAAATTTCAATTATACTTTCAAGATGGATAATGGCTTGGAGATTATTTTTTTTAGCCCAAAAGATAAAGTCCTGTAAAGACCTTTTACCTAATTTTTCTACTACTGAATCATCAACCAAGTTTAAAGTGTAAGCACTTGTCATAGCATTATAAATCTTTTGTCTTAGTATTTGGGCTAAGGGAAATTCCTCTAAAATGTTTTCTAAATAACCTACTATTTCCTCTTTTTCGCTATCCTTAGCAAAGGGACTGGGAACATATACGATTTGATAACTACTTTCGCTGGTGATAGCAATTTTACCTAATTTTGATAATTCACTTAGGTCAAATTTGGAACTACAACCACATAATAAAATTATTGTTAATAATATTAAAAATAAAAACAAACTAAAACCTTTTTTGAAAATTTGTTAATTTATACATTATAGTTAATTCACCTTTTTATTTTCTGTCAACCTTTTTCTGACTCCTAAAATTGTTAATTAGAGAGGATTGGATTGCTCCCCATTTTTTGGACACTTTGCATGTTAGAGTAAAATTTTATTATAGCCTCCAAAAGACCAAAAAACTTGAAAAAAGTCCTAAGTAAGGGATAGAGGAAGGTGCCGTGTGTTTTGGTCTGCCCTGGTGTTTTTTTCGCCTTTTTTGCCTGTGTGTGTTTTTTTGGGAAGGGCCGGCCTGGGATGCTCCCAAATTTTGGACAACTAAAATGTTAGGGTTTGTTTTTCGGCCCCCTTTCTTGGACACCTCTTTCGTTAACCTCAT
>JANXAD010000034.1 GCA_025062245.1 Thermodesulfobacteriaceae bacterium
AGCCTTACTACTTCATTATAAGCATCCTTTCCTAAGTTCTATCAAGTATCAAAAGCTCTCTCAAAAAATCCCTTCTCCTTAGTTCTTCAAGCCTCTCAATCCTCTCCCCCTTAGCCTACCTCACCCCCTTAGCCTATCCCAAAAGTCTTTGTCCTTCTTGCACAAAATAGCAAGCAACTTATCCTCTTTCACCTCACTTTCAAGAAGCTCCCTATAACTAATCTTCCTCATCTCCACAACCCTAACTCTGTGCTCAAGCTTCCCCAAAGGATAACTCTCTCCGTAGGGACACTTCCTGTCTCCTACCCAAAGTAAAACCTATAAAGAATAAGCCCTGTATCTTTCATAAATCCTTAAGTAGAGCTCAATGAGCCTTAGAGGCAAAGTGGGATCAAAAGTGCTCTGGATTTCAAGTTGGATAAGGGTGCCTTTTTTAAGCCTTCCCACAAACTCCGCTCTTCTTTCTTTGGTTGCAGTAAATGTGCTTCTAAGGACCTCTGAGACCTTGGAGCTAAAAAGGATTTAAATGACCTTGAAGGGAAGTCTTGGAAAAATTTTTTTTAAGGTTTGGTCAAAGGGAAAGGAGGAATGGACCATGAAGATATTTTAGGTATGTGTTTTGGGAATAGGCGATTTTTTGAATGGAGGAAGATTGAAGCGGGGCAGGTTGCAACCTAACCCCATGCAAGCCTCATCAATCAATCCTTGTGATTGTTTAGAACAAATTATATTTTGTAAATTGACCCCCTAAAACCCAATATCCATCAGATCTGGCAGGTCCTTAGAAATTCATTATAAAATCATAAACTTTATACATTTTTATACAATTATCTATTTTCACTTGTCAAAGAACCTTCTATCTTCTCCTCTCTATAAACCTACTTTTCAAAAAAAAAGTCAAGAGGGTGTATAGGATCAAAAGTCACAACCCTTCAAAACTTTATCTATCTGCACTAGCTCCTCAGACGCTTTCCTTCTCTTCCCCTTATATTTCCTCTTGTTCCTCTTCTTTTTCAATATCTTTACAAGCTTTTCTATCCTTGCCTATAAGCTTAATCTCACTCCTGCCCTCAAATTAACCCCCCTTTCTTTCAAATATCTTATTATTCTCCCTATCCTCAATACCCACACCTTTCCTCATTCCCTTCTTACCAAAATCTATTCACAAAAGGCTTAAGATTTTCCTTACCTATTTGCAGTCTCTTCTGCTTTTCGAGCCTTCCTCTTTGGTGTTCTCGATCTGGATACCCACACCTTTAAACAGTCCTTTTAGATATTTCATTAGGCTTCTTTTAGTAGCTTGAGTGCCCTATTTGTTATGAAATTCTATGACTTTTAACCTAAGGAGAACCTCCTTTCTGGAAGAAGTTCTTTAATAGAGTTTGAGTCTTTCAAACATTTTTGGATCTTAATTCCACACTTACCTTTGGCTTTTTTCCCCTTTTTCATGGAGAGGCTCTCCTGGGATTGATTTTTTGATTTTTAATTTTACTACTTTCTTACATTCCAATAAGAGGCGGAACTTATGCAAAAAATACCAAGGTTGATTTTTTAATTCTTAAATTTAAAATGGCTTTTATAGGTCTTTTTGTAAAAAGACTTGTTTTTAATGAAAAATATATTAAAGTGTTCAAATTACAAAAATTTTTAAAAGGGAGAGAAAAAATGGCCAAGCCTAAAGTGAAAACCAATCGTTCTGCAGCTAAAAGGTTGAAGGTAACAGCTACAGGAAAGGTTTTAAGAAAACAGTCAGGAGCCAGTCATCTTTTAAGAAAAAAAACCAGAAAAAGAAAAAGAGGACTTAGCAAATGGGTTGAAGTTCCTCAAGAGCTAAGATCCCATGTTAAAAAACTAATACCCTATAAGTTTTAAGGAGGTATAGTTTTATGCCAAGAACTAAAGGTGGATATAAAACCAGAAGAAGACATAAAAAATTGCTAAAATTAGCTAAGGGATACTGGGGACAGAGAAAAAATGTTTTTAGAAGAGCTAAAGAAACTTTAGAAAGGGCCTTAGTTTACAGCTATAGAGATAGAAGACAAAAAAAGAGAGATTTTCGTAGATTGTGGCAAATAAGAATTAATGCGGCTGCGAGGATGCAAGGTTTGAATTATAGTAAATTTATGGGAGGGCTTAAAAAAGCAGGAATTATTCTTGATAGAAAAGTTTTGGCCCATTTAGCCATTACGGAACCTGAAGTTTTTAATAAATTGGTAGAAATTGCTAAACTTAAGTGGCAATAAATTATAATGGAAATAGAAAAATTAAGAGAAGAAATATTTGAAGAATTTTCTTTAATTAAGAATTTATCTGAACTTGAAGCCTTTCGAGTTAAATATTTAGGTAAAAAGGGACTTCTTACCTCCTATTTAAAAGAACTTAAAAATTTGCCTTTAGAAGAAAGAAAAAGTTTAGGAAGGGAATTAAACGAACTTAAAGAAAAACTTGAGGAACTTCTTAAACAAAAAGAAAGGGAGATACTTTTTCAAGAGGAGGATAGGGAATTAGAAATAGATTTAACTTTAACAGGGAAGAAGAGGGATTTAGGTAACTTACATCCTTTAACTCAGGTTATAGAGGAGCTTAGTCAAATTTTTATTCGTTTAGGTTTTGAAGTTGTAACTGGGCCTGAGATCGAGAGTGATTATTATAATTTTACGGCTTTAAATATTCCTGAGTGGCATCCTGCCAGAGACATGCAAGCTACTTTTTATTTAAAAAATGGAGCCCTTTTAAGAACTCACACTTCACCTATGCAAATAAGAGCCATGTTAGAGAGGACCCCTCCTTTACGCATTATTGCACCTGGAAAGGTTTATCGTTGTGATGCGGATATTAGACACTCTCCTATGTTTCATCAAATAGAAGGACTCATGGTGGATGAGGAAGTGAGTTTTTCAGATTTAAAGGGGATTCTTACTTATTTTGCTCAAGAAACCTTCGGAGAAAAAACTAAGGTAAGATTTAGACCCAGTTATTTTCCCTTTACTGAGCCAAGTTTGGAAATGGACATAGGATGTGTAATTTGCGAAACTAAGGGTTGTAGAGTATGTGGAGGAAGTGGCTGGTTAGAAATCTTAGGAGCTGGAATGGTTCATCCTGAAGTTTTTAAAGCAGTAAATTATGATATTTCAAAATGGCAAGGCTTTGCCTTTGGATTAGGTATAGAAAGAGTAGCTATGATAAAGTATGAAATTGAGGACATTCGTCTCTTTTTTGAAAATCATTTCCTCTTTTTAAACAGCTTTAAATAACTAAAAGGGGTCCTTAAAATGAGAGTCCCTATAAGTTGGCTTTCTGAATTTATAGACCTAAGATTAGGTCCTGAAGAGGTAGCTGAAATTTTAACTATGGGAGGAATTGAGGTTGAAAATATAGATGAACCTTATAAAAATTTAGGCGAACTTATAACGGTTGAAATCTTAGAAATTAGTTTTCCTGAAGATTTGAAGGATTTGGTTCTTTGTAAAGTTACAGATGGTAAGGAGGTTTTTAACGTTTTTACTACAGCTAAAGAAGAGGTAAGACCTGGTCTAATAGTAGGTCTTGCCAAACCAGAAAGTTTGACCTTTGGGTATCATAAGGTAGAGGTAAAAACTGTAAAGGGTTATAAATCCTTGGGAACTTTTCTTTCTCCCTACGAAGCTGGAGTTGGAGAAGAAAAAAGTAAACTTCTTATCTTTACACCCGATACTCCTATAGGAGTATCTATTTACGAGGTTTTAAATCTTAAAGAAAAGGTTTTAGAACTTGCTGTAACTCCTAATAGAGGGGATGTGCTTTCTATTTTTGGAGTAGCAAGAGAACTTTCTTTACTTACTAATTGGGAACTAAATCCTCCTAAAATAAATCCCTTTTATTCTCAAGGGGAAGATTTTTTAGGAAAAATTGAAATTTTAGACCCTGAAGGATGTTTTAGATACGCAGGAAGATATATAAAGGGGATAGAAGTCAAAGATTCACCTTTTTATCTTCAAAAAAGGCTTTGGCTTTGTGGCTTAAGACCAATTAACAATATAGTAGATATTACTAATTATGTACTTTTAGAACTTGGACAACCTCTTCATGCCTTTGACTGGGAAAAAGTAGAAAATCAAACCGTTATTGTTCGAAAAGCTAAAAAAGGAGAAAAAGTTTTAACCTTAGATGGGATAGAAAGAATTTTAAGTGAAGAAGATTTAGTTATTGCAGATTTTTCTAAACCCATGGTTATAGCAGGAGTAATAGGAGGAGAAACTACAGGAGTTTCTTCGGAGACTAAAAATATTTTTATAGAGTCAGCTTGGTTTAATCCTAAGTATATAAGAAGAAGTTCTCAAAGGCACAAAATTACTACCGAAAGCTCTTATAGATTTGAAAGAAAGGTTGATCCAGAAGGAGTAATTTTAGCTCTCTTAAGGGCTACCGAACTTATTTTTAAGATAACTTCAGTTGAAACCTTTTCTAAAGTTTTAGATGTTTATCCTAAGGTTTTTGAGCCCCCTAAAATTCTTCTCACTAAGACCAAACTTAAAAAATATTTAGGATTTGAAATACCTTTTAAGGAGGTTGAAGAAATACTTAAAAGGATTGGAAATATAGATAAAAAATCAGAAGAGGAAATAGAGGTTATTCCCTTTTCCTATCGTCAAGACTTAAGTATTCCTGAAGACCTCATTGAGGAGATAGCCCGTATTTATGGCTATGAGAAAATTCCTATCACCCTTCCTAAATCGGTTTTAAAGGCTAAGGGTCTGGCAAAAGAGCTTAAATTAGAAAAGAAATTAAAGGAGGTTTTAACAGCCTTAGGCTTTTTAGAAGTAATTACCTACAGTTTCATAGATCCTAAAAGTCTTAATAAGCTAAATTTCTCTGACGAAGATTTTAGAAATAACTTTATAGAGCTTGCTAATCCCCTTTCAGCCAATCTCTCTATAATGAGAACTACCCTTCTTCCAGGTTTAATAGAAGTTGCTTGTTATAATTTTTTTAGAGAAATTAATTCTTTAAAAATTTTTGAAATTGGAAAAGTTTTTTTTAGAGATTCTCAGACTTTAGCTCAAGAAATTACTAATTTAGGAATTCTTCTTATGGGAAATAGAGGACGAGAAGAAGTGTGGTATGAAGAGGTTCAGAGGTTTGATCTGTTTGATTTAAAAGGTTATTTAGAGGAACTTTTTTTGGTTTTAAATCTTCCGATTCAATTCAAACTTAATTCTTCTGAACCCTTTCTTAAAAAGGGTCTTTCCTATGATTTAATTTTGGAGGGACATAAAGTTGGTTATGCTGGAGAAATGAAAAATTTAGTTCTAAAAGAGTTTGATCTTAAAACCCAGGTGTTAGTTGCTGAAATAATCTTAGATCCAATTTTAGAAAAAATTTCCTTAGAAACAAAGGCCTTCAAAAGGCCTCCCAAATTTCCTTCTACCTTTAGAGATTTGACCTGTATAGTTAATAAAAATATTAAAATAGGAGAGATGTTAGAATATATTGAAGAATTAAAAGTGCCTTACTTGGAGGAAGTTAGATGCTTAAAAATCTATGAAGGACCTCCCATTGCTAAAGGAGAAAAGAGTGTAAGTCTAAGGTTTATCTATAGAGCAGAGGATAGAACCTTAAGAGATGAGGAGGTAAATAGCATCCAAGAGGATTTAGTCCAAAAAATTTTAATTAAATTTTTAGCTAAACCTCGTTAATTTTTATGAAATCTTTTAATAAAAAAAGCTTAGTTGAAGTTTTACACACCAGAACCAAACTTCCTAAAAGACTTCTTTTTCAAATAATAGAGTCCCTGCTTGAGGAAATTAAAAAAAGTTTGGAGTTAGGGGAAGAATTAAAAATTGTTCGTTTTGGAGTTTTTCTTCCTCGCCAAACTCAGGAAAGAATAGGAAGAAATCTTAAAACCAAGAAGGAGATCAAAATAAAACCTTTTAAAAAGGTAAGCTTTTATATTTCTTCCTATTTTAAAAAGGAACTTCATTCTATAAAAACCAATTTATGAGTTTTATTAGATTAGAAAAAATAAATAAAATTTATCCTCCCTATTTTAGAGCTTTGGTAAATATAAATTTAGAAATTGAAAAAGGAGATTTTCTTCTTATTACTGGTCCTACGGGTGCGGGGAAAACTACACTTTTAAAATTAATTTATAGAGAAGAAAAGCCGAGTCATGGAGAGATCTTTATTAAAAACAAACCTTATTCCAAAATTAAAGAAAAGGAATTCAGAAAATTGAGACAGAGATGGGGAATAATTTTTCAAGATGGAAAGCTTTTTGAGGATTTAAGTGTTTATGAAAATATTAAACTGTCCTTAGTATTAGCAGAAAAAAAGATGAGAGATATGAAACATCGAATTTATGAATTTTTAGAAAGATTTAATCTACTTCTGAAAATTAATAAGAAAATTAAGGAATTATCTGGAGGAGAACAACAAAAGGTGGGAGTTATTAGGGCCATTCTTAAAGATCCTGAGTTTTTAATTGCTGACGAACCCACAGGCAATTTAGATCCTATGAGTATTTATGAAATAATAAATATTTTAAAGGAACTTCATCAGAAAGGAACTACTATAGTTTTAGCTACCCATGATCCTACTATTTTAAATCTAAAAATAGGAAAGTTAATCACCTTGGAAAAGGGTGAATTGATAGAAGGATGTTATTTTCTTTAGCTAAGGTTGAATTTAAAAAAACCTTTACCTTTTATATTTTACTTTTCCTTTTTTTTATCTTCTGGAATTTTTTTTCCCTTTTATCCTTTTTTTTATTTAAAAATTTAGAAAATTTTTTAAAGGTCTATCAAGAAAAACTAAGCATAAATATTTTTATTTCTTCAGAACCGAGTAATAAAACTATTAGTTCTTTGATTTCTGAAATCCAAACCTTGCCTTTTGTCAAAAAAGTAGAAGTTGTTCCTCCCCTAAAATTA
Organism: Thermodesulfobacteriaceae bacterium; assembly: GCA_025062245.1. Lineage (GTDB taxonomy): Bacteria > Desulfobacterota > Thermodesulfobacteria > Thermodesulfobacteriales > Thermodesulfobacteriaceae > Thermodesulfobacterium. The sequence goes on from JANXAD010000034.1 coordinate 6,909, forward strand.
TTAGAAAATTGGAAAAAGGATTTACCTCCTGAAGTTTTTTCCCTATTTAGGGAAGAAGAAATTCTTAAAAACTTCCCCTATCTTATAAGGATCTATTTATCCTCTCCTGAACATTTTCTATATTTTCAAGAGCAATTTGTTCTTGTTTCAAAAGTTTTTAAAGATATAACTTATGAAAATTCTAAATTCAATAATATTTTAAATTTTCTTTTCTTTTTTAAGAAAATTTTTTGGGGATTAGCTTTAACTTGGTTTATTTTTTATTTAGTTTTTCTTTTATTATTAAATTTTTTCATTAATTCTTTAATGAATAAAAATATAAAAATTTTTATTTTATTAGGTGGTTCTTTTATAAGACTTAGTTTAATTAGAATAATACTTTTTATTATTACAATGGGACTTTCTTTCATTATTTCGTGGTTTATATATTCTTATTTTATAGAAAATTTATTGCTTATTTTTAGCTTTCTCAAAGTTTATCCTAATATTAAAGATGTTCATCATCTTTTATACTTTTTAATTTATCTTTTTTTTATTATAATTTTATTCCCAACTTTGATAATATTATTTTTAAATTTTTGGATGAATGAAAATTAGATATATTTTTTTAATTTTTTGGTTAATTCTATTTATAGAAAGTTTAAATGCAACATCTTCTTATGAAGATAATAATATAAAATTTTTACAAAAAAATTTAATTAAAACTAAGCAAGAATTAGAAAATATTCAAGAAACTAAAAAAAAATTATTAAAATTGTATATTAATTTGTTTATTTATAACAATTTCAAAGAAAAAATAATGCAAACTGATAAAAACCAAAAAAATCTTTTAGAGACTTTAAAAGAATATGAAGATAGAGATTTATTTCAAAAATTTTTATTAAATTATTTGATAAAATCATTATTAAAAAAAGAAAAAGAATTAAAAGCCAAAGAAGATCTTTATTTAAGTAAAATTAATAAATTAAAACAGGAAAAGTTAGATTATAATAAAAATAATATTGTTAAATTTAATTTTATTGAATCTCCTATTGAAGGTATAGTTAAACAAATAAACTTTATTGAAAATAAAATAAATATTGTTATTGAAGGAGAAAAATGTAAGGCTTATATTTCAGGAATAGAAGTTTTAAAAGTTAATTTAGGAGATTATGTTAAAAATAAAGACATCATTGGTGAAATCTTTAATCAAAAAGAAAAACCTAAGATAAGTATAAAGTGTAATTAAATTATATATTTTTCAAAACCTTAGTTTCTAAATAGGCTATAATATTTCCCGAAACCCAGAGGCCACATCCTAAGATTAGGTCTCCTTTTTTCAGGATTATATAGCCTGGTTCTAAAGAAAGATCTTTTTTGATTTTTTGCTTTTCCTTTAAGATTTTTATTTCTTCAGAGGTAAGTTCCACTATATTTTTATTGGCTAAATATCCAAATCTTTGTAAAAAGGCAGAGGTAGGTTTTAGATATTTAGAAACCCTTCTTAAAAAAAGTAATCCTACGGTTTGAACTTGAAGATTGGCTAAAAGTTCTAAGTAAGGATTCTTAGGAAATAACCAATAATTAAGAGAACCTTTTAAAATTTCATAGGATCTCCAATGAAATTTTTCTATACCAAATCGTTCTTCCAAGTAGGAAAGAACTTCTTCTCTTTCCTCTTCTGAAACCCTTTTAGGAAATTTTACTTTTCTGGTATCCATGTTTAGTAAGGAAAAAATTAGAAATAACTTGTTTTTCTTAAAATATATTATAAAATTTTTGAAAAATAAAGTTGACCTATTACTTATGAATTTTGCCGAAAGATATAAAGAAGCTGGGGTAGATTTAGAAAAGGCCAATTTATTAGTAAACATAGTTAAGAAGCATGTTCAAAAATTATCCCGAAAGGGAGCACTTTATGAAATAGGTGGTTTTGCAGGATTATATTCCTTAGATCTTTCTTCCTATAAAAATCCTGTTTTAGTTAGTTCTACTGATGGTGTAGGAACTAAGATAAAAGTGGCTATTTCTGCTAAAAAGCATAAGGGAATTGGAATAGATTTAGTGGCTATGTGTGTAAATGATATTATTACCTGTGGGGCTAAACCTCTTTTCTTTTTAGACTACATAGCTTTTGGAAAATTTGACGAAAAAATTTTTGAAGAACTTATAGAGGGTATAGTTGAAGGATGTGCTCTTTCTCAATGTAGTTTACTTGGAGGAGAAACAGCTGAAATGCCAGGTATGTATCAAATTGGAGATTATGACTGTGCTGGGTTTGTGGTAGGAATAGTTGAAAGAGATAAAATAATTGACGGTTCAGAAATTTCTATCGGAGATTTAATTATTGGTTTATCCTCAAGTGGCCTTCATAGTAATGGATTTTCCTTAGTAAGAAAGGTGCTTTTTGAAGACCACAAGTTAAGTTTAGAATCCATACCCGAAGAACTTGGTAAACCCTTGGGAGAAATTCTTCTTACTCCTACCAAAATTTATGTTCCCGTTCTTTTAACCCTTTTAAATAGAGAAATAAAAATAAAAGGATGTGCTCACATTACTGGAGGTGGTTTGGTAGATAATCTTTCTCGGATTCTTCCTAAAAATTCCAAAGCTGTGATTAACAAAAATTCTTGGAATCTGCCTTCTATCTTTAGTTTTATTAAAGATTTAGGTAATATTTCTGAGGAAGAAATGTATCGAGTGTTTAACTGTGGTATAGGGTTTGTAATAATTATAGGAAAGGATTCTTTGGAAGAGATTGAAACCTTGCTTAAAGCTTTGGGAGAAAGTTATTATATTATTGGTCAGATAGAAAAAGCTAAGGAAAATGAACCTCAGGTAATTCTTATCTAAATTTTTTAAGGGAGGGGAAACTAAAAATGTACTTTCAAGATGTTATAGCAACTCTTAGTGATTTTTGGGCTAAAAGGGGGTGTGTTATTTTACAACCCTATGATATAGAGGAAGGAGCAGGAACTTTTCATCCAGCAACCTTTCTTCGTGCTTTAGGACCAGAACCCTTTGCAGCAGCCTATGTTCAACCCTCACGAAGACCCACGGACGGAAGATATGGAGAAAATCCTAATCGTTTACAGCATTACTATCAGTATCAAGTAATTATTAAACCTTCTCCTGATGATATTCAGGAAATTTATTTGGATAGTTTAAAGGCCTTAGGTATTAATCCAGAGGAACATGATATAAGATTTGTAGAAGATGATTGGGAGTCTCCTACTCTGGGAGCCTGGGGATTGGGTTGGGAAGTTTGGTTAGATGGTATGGAAATTACTCAATTTACCTATTTTCAACAGATAGGAGGAATCGATTGTTTTCCAGTGACCGTTGAATTAACTTATGGGTTAGAAAGGATAGCCATGTATCTTCAAGGAGTAGAAAATGTCTTTGATCTAAAATGGAATGAAAAATTTACCTATAGAGATATTCATTTTAGAGGAGAAGTAGAATATAGTATTTTCAATTTTGAGGAGGCGGATGTGGAACTTTTAAAAGACCTTTTTGATAAATATGAAAGGGAAGGAAAAAAGCTTTTAGACTTAGGATTAGCTCTTCCAGGATATGACTTTGTAATTAAGTGTTCTCATACCTTTAATCTTCTTGATGCAAGAAGAGCCCTTTCTCCTGTAGAAAGAGCTAACTATATTGCCAGGGTTAGGGCCTTAGCTAAAAAAGCTGCTGAAACTTGGCTTGAAAAAGGAGTTAAATATGCCTAAAAATTTACTTTGGGAAATTGGAACCGAAGAATTACCGGCAAGATTTGTCAAACCTGCCTTAGAAAATCTAAGTCTTTTAGCTAAAACCAAATTAAATTTTTACCGCTTGGATTATGAAGAATTAAAAACTGCAGGAACTTACAGAAGATTGGTTCTTTTTGTAAAAAATCTATCTGAAAGGCAAAAAGAATTAGAAGAGGAAGTCTTAGGTCCTCCTGTTTCAGTTGGAGAAGAAGGTAAAATAGGATTTGCCAAAAAATATGGAGTCCCTCCTGAAGAACTAATTATTAAAGACACCAAAAAGGGTCAATATTTCTGTTTAAAAAGAAAGATTTTAGGAGAAGAAACCTTTAAAATTCTTCCTGAAATTTTAAAGGAAATTTTATTAGAAATTTCCTTTCCTAAAACTATGAGATGGAAGGATTATGAAATTAGATTTGCCCGCCCTATAAGATGGATGCTTTGTCTTTTTGGAGATAGAGTAGTTCCCTTAGAATTAGCTAATATAAGAGCAAGTAATATAACGCAAGGTCATAGGTTTCTAACTAAGGAACCTTTAAAGTTAGACTCTGCAGCTTGGGAAACCTATGAAGAAGTTCTAGCTAAAAACTGGGTTATAGTAGATCCTAATAAAAGATTAGAAAAAACTAAAGAAGAGATCTTAAAAATTGGAGAAAAAGTGGGATATCCTCAGATAGAACTTGAACTTTTAGAAGAAAATGCCAATTTGGTAGAATATCCCTTTCCTATTTTAGGAAGTTTCCCAGAAGAATTTCTTAAACTTCCAGAACCCTTAGTTATTACAGCTTTGAAGGAACATCAAAGATATTTCTGTTTAAGAGATGGGGAAGGTAAACTTTTACCCTATTTTGTGGCTGTAAATAATAATTTAGCTAAAAACATGGAAGTAGTTAAAAAGGGACATGAAAGGGTAACTAAGGCAAGGTTAGAAGATGCTAAGTTTTATTATGAAAGAGACCTTAAGGAACCCTTGGAAAAAAAGGTAGAAAAATTAAAAGGTATAGTTTATCACATAAACTGTGGAACCCTTTGGGATAAAACTCAGCGTTTAGTAAAACTTGGTCTTTTTATAGCTAAAAAAATAGATTTTAAAGAGGACTTAAACTCGGTTGAGAAAGCTTGTTACTTTTCAAAAGCTGATCTGGCCAGTGAAGTGGTAAAGGAATTTCCTTCTCTTCAAGGGGTTATAGGGAAAATCTATACCGAATATTTTGGATATTCAGAAATTGCTAAGGCTATTTTTGAACAGTATCTACCTTCTCCTAAGGATGAGAGTCTTCCTGAAACCTTTGAAGGAATTTGTCTTTCTTTAGCAGATAAAATAGATCATCTTGGTGCCCTTTTTGGAATAGGGGAAAAACCAACCGGTGAAAGCGATCCCTATGCTTTAAGAAGAACAGCCTACGGAATTATTAAAATTTTAATAGGTAAAGAAATTTTTCTCAATTTAGAAGAAATTGTAAACTTTGGATTAGAACTTTTGAAAAGCCAAAATTTTTTAATAGAAGAAAATGCCTTATCAGAAATTTTAACTTTTCTTAGAAGGAGACTGGAAAGTGAATTTCTAAGTTTGAATGTGGAAAAAAACTTAATTTTTACCGTTATAAATCTTCCTTTAAATCCCTATGAAATCTTTTTGAAACTTAAGGCTATAAGAGATTTTCAAGAAAAACAAGAATTTCAAGATTTAATCACGGGATTTAAAAGAGCCTATCAAATTTTAAAATCTGTAGAGGTAAAAAATTTACCAGAGCTTAAAGTTTCTCTTTTAACTCAACCTCAAGAAAAAGCCCTTTTTCAACTTTTAGAGAAAGTTAAACCGGAACTTTCCTTTCTTTCTCAAAAAAGAGATTATCATCAGTATTTGGAAAAGCTTTTATCTTTTAAAGAACCTATAGATCAATTCTTTGACCATGTTTTTGTGATGGTAGAAGATGAGACTTTGAAATTGAATAGATTAAGACTTTTAGCAGAGGTGGTCTTTTGTTTTAATCAATTAGGAGATTTTAGTTATTTAGTTTAAAAAGTCTATTATTTCTTATTAAAAAATGCAACGAGTAATTATTGGAACAGCTGGTCATATTGACCATGGAAAAACTGCCTTAGTTAAGGCTTTAACTGGAATAGATACAGATCGTCTAAAAGAGGAAAAGGAAAGAGGAATTACTATAGATTTGGGTTTTGCTAATTTAACCCTTCCTTCGGGAACTTTAGCAGCCTTTGTGGATGTTCCTGGACATGAAAGGTTTATAAGAAACATGGTGGCTGGAGCTACTGGAATAGATCTTGTAGTTTTAGTTGTGGCAGCAGATGAAGGAATTATGCCTCAAACTAAAGAACACTTAGAAATATGTGAACTTTTGGGAATAAAGGACGGAATAGTGGTTATCACTAAGAAAGATTTAGTAGAGGAAGAGTGGCTTGAATTGATAAAACAAGAAGTTAAAGAATTTTTAAAGGGAACCTTTTTAGAAAAAGCTCCCATTCTTTCTTTTTCTGCTTTAACTCTTGAGGGAAAGGAAGAGCTTATAAAGGCTTTAGATGAAAAAGCTACCCAAATACCTATGAAACCCAGTTCTTTTCCCTTTCGTCTTCCTATTGATGGAGTTTTCACTATAAAGGGATTTGGAACTGTAGTTAGAGGAACAGCCATTTCTGGTCGGGTGACCTTGAATCAAATTTTGGAAGTCTATCCTAAGGGTATAAGATGTAAAGTTAGAAACATTCAGGTTCATGGGAAAAATGTTGAGGAAGCTTTAGCTGGTATGAGAACTGCTTTAAACCTTCAAGGAGTGGAAAAGGAACTGTTAGAAAGAGGAGATGTTTTAGCTGAACCAGGAGTTTTAAAACCCTCTCAATGGATAGATGTTAAAATTCAAGTTTTAAAAGATATAAAGTTACCTTTGAAAAATTTTGAAAACTTTCTCTTTTATGTAGGAACTACTGAAGTTTTGGGGAAGATGATTCTATTTGGTAAAGAAAAATTAGATGCAGGGGAAGTGGATGTAGCTCAACTTTTTCTGCAAAACCCAGTAGTAGTTTGGAGAGGAGATAGATTTATTTTAAGAAGACCTTCTGATAATACTACCGTTGCTGGAGGTAAAATCTTAAATCCTATTTCCTTTAGAAGAAAAAGAACTAAACCTTGGGAAAGAAAAGAAGTTGAGTTGTGGAGTTCCCTTAATCAAGAAGAACTTTTAAAATACCTCTTAGAAAGGAGAGGTTTTTTGGGATATTCTGAAGATGAACTCCAGTTAATGCTTTCTACTTTTAGAGAAGATTTTTATAACTTAATTTCCAAACTAAAAGAAGAAATAATTTCTTTAAGAGAGGGAGAAAAGGTAATTTATTTTAGTAGGAAAGCTCAAGAAAAGTTAAGAGAAGAAATTATAAATAAACTTAAAAAATATCACGAAGCTAATCCCTTAGGTTTAGGACTTACCAAAGAACTCTTAAAAACTCGGATATCTTCTCCTTTATCGGAAATTTTTTATCATTTTACTATAGAAGAGCTTATAAAAGAAGGTTTTTTAATTAAGGAAAAAGAACTATTAGCTCTTAAAGATTTTAAGAGAATAGATAGTGAAGAAGTTTTGAGACTTAAAAGAGCCTTAGAAAAAAAATTTTTAGAAGAAGGATTTTGCCCCAGAGAACCTGAAGAGATTTTATTAGATTTTAAAGACAACTACCAGGTAGTTAAAGAAATTTTACCAAGTCTTTTAAGAGAAGGAACCTTAGTTAAGGTTTCGGAAAAGCTCATCTATCATCACTTCATATTGAAGGAAGTAGAAAACAGGGTTAGAAATTTTTTTAATAATAATAAAGAACTAACCTTAGCAGATTTTCGAAACCTATTAGAAAATAAGGTGAGTAGGAAATATCTTATTCCCCTTTTAGAATATTTGGACAAACAAAAGATAACTTTAAGGATAGGGGATAAGAGAGTGTTGAGAAAAAGTTTTTAAGGTGTGAACCTAAATGGCTCACATAAAGTTGGACTTCAACCCTCACTAAGATAAATAGCTAAAATTCTTTCTTCCAATTCTTTTGGAAAAGATTTTAAGCTAAGAAAGGAGCATTTTTTGATTTCTGAATAATTGGGTATTACTTCTTCCGAACCTCTTAAACATTTTCCAGAGGAGACCTCTATTAAATGATAGTTAACAAAATTAGTTAAAAGGGCAAAATAAGGCCAGGGTTTAAAAAGTAAACGAGCTAAAGCTAAAATTCCTCTTTCTAAGGAAATTAAAGAAGGATTAAATTTTAGGTCCACCACTAAAAGGGTTTGTAAATCTTCCTTTATTATTAAAGGTAATGAAATTAAGAAAGAATGATTTTGATAAGTAAAGTGCAAAAGGAGGTTTTCTTCTAGAGAATTTAAAGGATAACCTTTTCTAAGAAATTGAGCTTTAAGAAGGGGAAGCTTTTCTTTTAAAGAAATCTCTTTTGAACTATTTCCCATAGGGATAAAACTTCCCTATAGTATAAACCTGCTCCCATACCTACTTTCAAAGCTATCTCGGTAGTCAAAAAATCTGAGGGGCTATGGGCATCAGAATTTATAATTAAGGGAGCTTGATATTTTTTAGCTAAACTTACCACATGTCCATTGGTAAAGCAGTGTCCCTTTCTGCCAGAAATTTCAAGAAAGACTCCTTTTTCAGCAGCTAACTTTACCTCTTCTTCTTTGATAAGTCCTGGATGGGCTAAGATATCTGCCCCACCAAGAATGGCAGCCAAATTTGTTCCTTCAGGAACGGGTTCTACTATAGTTTCTCCATGAACTACTACTATCTCTGCTCCTAATTTTCTACTTTCTTTGATGAGTTCAGGAATAAACTCAGGAAGAACATGGGTTAACTCAACTCCTACTATAAAGGTAGGAACTAAATTTTTATATAGATTTTTAAATTTTAATAAATTTTTAATAATCATTTCTAAATTAGAAGGGTCAGCATGATCGGTAATGGCTATAGCTTTATAGTTTAGCTTACGAACTCTTTGCCAAATTTCAGCAGGAATAAGTTCACCATCACTAAGTACGGAGTGGCAATGAAAATCTAACATTTCTTACATTTTGTGCTTAAAGTATTTAGGATCAAGGGTTTCCAGAAGTTTTTTAAGTCTTTCCTTTTCTTCTTCAGTGGTCCCTATAATTTCTCCCTTCTCTTCCACAGGACTATCTGTAAAAGTTTGACTCTTTTGCAAAACTTCCTCTCTTACAAAGATTTCAGCTCCCGTTCTCACAGCTAAGGCTACAGCATCGCTTGGTCTAGCATCAAGTTCTAAAATTTTACCTTCTATATCCAAAGTAATTAAGGCATAATAGGTATTTTCTCTTAAATCCACTATTTCAATCTTAGGTATTTTAATTCCTAATTGCTCAAAGATGTGGGTCATAAGATCGTGGGTTAAAGGTCTTGGAAATTTTACATTTTCTAATTTAGCTGCAATAGAAGTAGCTTCTAAAATTCCTATCCATATGGGTAAAATTCTATTGCCATTTACTTCTTTTAAAAGCATAACAGGACTGTTAGTTACAGGATCCATTGCTATACCATGAATTGAAACTTTTATTTTCATGACTTAACTACACCTCCCTTAAAATTTTTAAGCATCTTTTTATAATTTTAAGTCTTAAATAGGAAAAAGTCAAATTATATGACTATAGGTAAAGCTAAATTCTATACAATCAATCTGCACTTAGCTCCCCAGGCTTAATATCTTCTTATTATGTTTTAAAAAATAATTTTTAAGATTTAATGGATTACTCCCCATTTTTTACAAACAAAGGAAGGATTGACTTAAGTATACTTCTTCTGGTAAGGGCCTATATTTTTGAGTTTGAGGCATATTTTTACTAACTGGCGTATAATAGAAGCTTTCCTCATATTCCTTCGTTCATCTCAAATGTCCATTCCAAATGTTTCACCATATCTTCACCTCTTAAAATAAAATCTACTAAGGCAGGAAAGACATATTCTCCTCTCGCCTTATCCTCAAAACCCTCTTGTGGTTAACCATAGGCCTTAAGAATAAAGTGGAGAGATGAGGTTTATTTTGAGATAACCATATTTTTTTTTTCAAAAGCCACAAGGGAGTTAATTAGGTGCTTAAGCTAATTTTACCCTAACATGCAAAGTGTCCAAAAATGTGGAGCAATCCTGTCTTAAAAAATAATATGCAATCTCAAATTCTGTGGTCTCATAACCCTTCC
>JANXAD010000035.1 GCA_025062245.1 Thermodesulfobacteriaceae bacterium
TAAAAAATTTATTAAAATATTTTTTTCTTTTAAGTTTTAAAACTTGACAATTAGCAAAAGTTATGTAAACTTATTTTGTATGCGAAAGTTTGTTAATGGGGAGTTAATTTTTTAATATTTTTTTAAAAATAGTTTTTTAAAAAAGAAAAAAATTAGAGGAGGTGGGGTATGGGTTTTAAAAAGTGGAAGGTTTTAAGTTTAGCTGGAGCCTTAGCTCTTGGCTATGCAGTAAGTTCTCAAGCTGCAGAAATTAAGGTAAGTGACGAAACCTTCGGAGAGATCGGAGTTAATCTAAAAGTCTGGTATCTTAAAGCTGACGAATTAGAAAAGAAAGGTGATTGGTCTAAGAATGAATTTTATGTAGGTAACATGAGATTTTATACTAAGGGACAAATTACTAAGTTAGTTCAGTTTTATGGAGAAATTGATAGTGGAACTAACAGAAATGCTGAACTTTCTGAGGCAGGAGTAAATTTGGCTTTTGCTCCTGAGTTTCAGATTAGAGCAGGCCAGATTAGAGTTCCCTTTAGTAGATATCAAGTAACCAGTGATTATGCTCAAATTATTCCTTCTGGTGTAGGTTGGACTGGAAGTAGTTTTATAGACTCTACCTTAGATCCTCAGGGTCTTAGTGATTACTTTCCACTGGTTCCCCAAAATCCCTATGCTTTTTCACCTAAGAATGATGGAAAGGCTGATGCTGGAGTCGTAATTCATGGTTCTCTTGAAAAGGGTATGTTTAGATACGCTTTAGGACTTTTTAATGAGGATAGAATCGGAAAAGATAAAAAGAATTTTGAGTATTCTATAAGATTGGAATTTACACCTACTATGCTTGGTTTTAAGCCTGAGGGAGATTCTATCACCGGAAGAGTAAAGGATACCTACCTTGGAACTAAAGATGTCTTAACTATTGGTTTAGGTTATAATTCTGAAAAAATTGGTGATAAAGGCGGAACAATAAAAATTAATGGAGTGAGTTTTACTCTTCCAAAGGGTTTAACCAGAAAATCTTGGACGGTAGATGCTTTAGTTGAAAAGAAGTATGGACTTTGGGTTCCTAACTTACAGCTTGGATACATCGGAATGAATGATTCTCATCTTTATTGGAAAGGAAGTATTAAAAAAGGAGATACCGATGCTTGGTATGTTCAGGCTCAGCTTCTCTATGACCAAATGGTGGGTTTTGGAAAACCTGCTTTAGCTCTAAGATATGATAATGTTAAAGCAGATGATTCTTATGATGGAAAAGATGATACTAAAGTTAGACGCTGGGGAGTGGTCTTAAATTACTATCTTAAGGGACAGGCTGCCAGAGTAAGCTTAGGATTTGATAATGTTTCCTACAAAGATGCTGCTAAAGCTTTTCTTAAAGATGAAGGGTTAGAAGATAAGTTAACTAACTGGTATCTTTACTTCCAGACCAAATTTTAAGAAATCTTAAGAGTTTAAGAAATCTCTTTAAATCTCTTTTTAAGAGCCCCCTAAATTTAAAAGGGGGCTCTTTTTCTTTTTAGAAATCCTATTATTTTATTTTTTTTAAAAAATATTTTTTAAAAAATATTAGGAGTGGAGTAAATTTGGAGTTAGAATTTAAACCACATAAAATCCTTTGTAAATCCTGTAAAAAGGAACCTTCGGTTATAACTTTGAGCACGACTAAAACTTTTCTTTGTGCTCCTTGTTTTAACAATTTTTTTGAAAAAAAGGTTAAAGAGACTATAGAAAAATACCGGATGTTTGATTTAAAAGACCGAGTAGGAGTTTTTCTCTCAGGAGGAAAGGACAGCACAACTTTAATGGCGGTCTTAAAAAAACTTTATCCTGATCTTCACTTACAAGGAATCTATCTTAACTTAGGCATTAGATATCATTCGGAAATGGTTGAAGGGGTAGTAAAAGAGCTTTGCCAGAAATTAGAGGTTCCTCTTTATGTTTACAATCTTCCAGAAAGGGAAGGCTACTTTATAGATGACTTTATCTTTACTTCCTTTAAAGATAAAATTTGTTCTGCCTGTGGAACCATAAAGAGGAATCTTTTTTCTAAAATAGCTAAGGAACTTGGTTTAACGGTTATAGCTACCGGACATCATTTGGATGATACGGTTTCCACTATGTTTACCCTTTTTATTCAGGGGGACTTTTCTTCTCTAATCAAACTCTCTCCTGTCTTACCTCCTCTTTATTCAGGACAGGCCAAAAAGGTAAAGCCTCTTTATAAAACTCCAGAAAAGGAAATTTTATATTATGCAAAATTAAATCAACTTCCCTTCGAAACTTCCCCTTGTCCTCATGGAGAATTAACTCCCATAAAGAAATATAAAAAAGTCATAGAAGAGCTTGAAAAGGTAAATCCTCAAATTAAGTATCAACTTCTTTCGGTTTTTAACAGAAGGCTAATTCCTTTGTTAAAACCATCGGAAGAAGAAGTTTTAGAGACCTGTTTAACTTGCGGAGAAATAACTTCTTCCAGTAGTAAAATTTGTGCCAGATGTAAACGGATTTCTCTTTTAGAAAAGGTTTCTGAGAAAACCTTAGAGGTTACAGCAGAGGAATTTCTGAAACAAACCAAAGAACTTGAAGATCATAACTGGGTTCTTTTGGATTTAAGAGAAAAGGAGGATTTTGAAAGGCATCCTATTAAAGGTGCTTGTTGGATTCCATCTTCTTTAATTTCTGAGGGAGAAAAAAAATTTTATAAATTTCTTAAACCCTATAAAAAGAAAATTTTATTTTTTACTTGTTATTCTGAGAAATTGAGTTATTTATTTACCCTAAGGGCAAGAAAGATGGGATTTAAAGCCTATAATCTAAAGGATTTTGAAAACTTAGTAAAACTTAAAATAAAAGGGGATTAAGTTTATGGTTAGAATTGCTTTAGAGAAGGAACTTCAAGTTTTAAAAAATGTACTTTTAGACATGGCTAAAGCTGTAGATGAAATGGTAAATGGAGCTATTTTAGCTGTAGAAAAGTTAGATCCTCCCTTAGGGGAAAAGATTGTAAAGTTTGATGACGAGATAGACTACTACGAACACTTAGTTACCAAAACAGCTTTAGAGATTATAGCTTTACAACAACCGGTAGCTAAGGATTTAAGATTTGTGATTAGTGCCATAAGTATTGCTCGAAATTTAGAAAGACTGGCGGATCAAGGTGTAAATATAGCTGAAAGGGTTCCCATTTTGTATAAAAATAAAGATTTACTAATTCCTAAGTGTAAGGTAAATCTATTTGAGATGGCTAAGGAAGCACTTTATATGGTAGAGTCTGCTATTAATGCCTTTGTTACTGAGGATACTAAAAAAGCCTATGAAGTAATAGCCTATGACGATATAGTGGATAAGTTCAAGGATGACTATATGGAACAGGTTAAGGAGTGTATGATGCATAATGTGGAGTCAATAGAGGTGGGACTGGAATATATTATAATTATTCAAAATTTAGAAAGAATTGCGGACTTAGCCACCAACATTGCCGAAGAGGTCATTTTTACCGTTCAGGGAAAAATGCCTAAGGTAGAGGCTAAGGGAGTGGAATTTAGGGAAGAACTTAGAGGAATAGTTTTTAGGGAGGTTCCTGTGTTTGAATTGCTTAAAAAACATGCTAATTTAGTGTTAGAGTGTGTAGAAAGACTCCCTCTGGCTTTAGAAGCCTACTTTAAGGGTAACAAGGGTCATTTAGAAGAAATCGCTAAACACATTATAGAAATAGAAAAAGAAGCTGATAAATTAAAGAGAAACATTAGGGGACATTTACCTAAGGGGCTTTTACTTCCCGTAGAGAAGTTTGAACTTTTTCTTTATCTAAAAGAGCAAGATGCTATTGTAGATGCTGGAGAAGAACTTTTATACTGGCTTTCCTTTAGAGACCTTTCTTTTGACTCCTATCTTAGGTCTCAAATTATGGGACTTTTAAATAAAAGTTTAGAAGCTGTAAGACCTTTAGTAAAAATGATTGAGCTTTCAGCTTCCTTTTTAATTACCCGAGATGAAGATGCCCGCGAAAATTCTAAGGAAATTATAAGAGACATAAGGTATAAACAACATTTAACCGAAGAATTTGGATATTCCCTTAAAAAGGATATTTTTAAAACTATTCAAGAACCCATATCACTTTTCTACACTTTAAAATTGGTAGATATTATTTTAGGTATATCTCATCACGGAGAAAATGCTGCAGACCTAATGAGAGCTATGATAGCGAAATAAGCTTTAGTTTATGAACTTGCCTAGGCGGTCAAGTCTAATTTTGAAATTTTCAGAATCCCAGGAAAAATAAATAATTAGGGCTTTACCTTTAAGGAACTTTATAGGAACAAATCCCCAAAATCTACTATCATAGCTGTGATCTCTATTATCTCCTAAAACGAAGATATAACCTGGAGGCACCACCACCGGACCAAAATTATCTCGAGGAGAAAGATTTTTAGGATAGATTTCTTGAGAATTTTTTTGTACATAAGGTTCTTCTAATAATTCTCCATTCACATAAACTTTTTTGTTGATTATTTCAACCCTATCTCCAGGAATAGCTATAACTCTTTTTATAAAGTCAAGTTTTTTATCTATGGGATAGGTAAAAACTACAATTTCCTTTCTTTGAGGAAGTTTCCAAAGATAAAAAAAATCTTCTGTAAAAGGATTTTTAAGGCCGTAAGCTAACTTATTTACCAGAAGGTAATCACCAATAAGTAAAGTAGGGATCATGGACCCCGAAGGGATCTTATAAGCTTGAACTATGAAAGTTCTTATAAAGAGGGCTAAAATTAAAGCTATTAGAAGGCTTTTTATCCAATCTAAAATTTTATTTTTAACTTGAGAGCTATTCTCAGACATTTAGTAAACTCCTTTTAGATTTTTAAAAGAGCTAAAAAGGCTTCCTGTGGGATTTCTACCTGACCAATAGCTTTAAGTCTTTTTTTTCCTTCCTTTTGTTTTTCTAAAAGTTTTTTCTTTCTGGTAACATCTCCTCCGTAGCACTTAGCTAAAACATCCTTCCTTAAAGGAGGAATTCTTTCACGGGCTATAACTTTATTGCCAATAGTAGCTTGAATGACCACTTCAAAAAGTTGTCTTGGAATAACCTCTTTAAGCTTAGAAACCAAGTCTCTTCCTCTATAATAGGCTTTACTTTTATGAACAATAGATGAAAGGGCATCTACAGGCTGTTTATTAATTAAAATTTCCATCTTTACTAAATCTCCTGGTTTATATCCTATAAATTGATAATCTAAGGAAGCATATCCCTTAGAGTAGCTTTTTAGTTTATCGTAAAAGTCTAAAACTACTTCGCTAAAGGGAAGTTCGTAAACTAAAAGACATCTTTCAGGGGTTAAAAATTTTAGTTCCTTCTGAATACCTCTTTTTTCTTCGCATAGATTTATAAGGGCCCCTATATACTCCTTAGGAGTATATATTTCAGCTTTAATGTATGGTTCTAAAACTTCTTCAATTTGAGGGGCATCAGGCCAGTTAGCGGGATTTTCTATTTCAAGTTCCTTTTTATTTTTAAGTCTTACTTTGTATCTAACCGAAGGGGCTGTAGAAATTAGATTTAATTTAAATTCTCTTTCCAATCTTTCTTGAACTATTTCCAGGTGAAGTAAACCTTGAAATCCACAACGAAAACCAAAACCTAAAGCTGAAGAAGTTTCCATCTCATAGGAAAAGGCTGGATCATTTAACCAGAGCTTCTCAATAGCTTCTCTTAAGTCTTCATAGTCATCGCTGTCTACAGGAAAGATTCCTGCAAAAACTACAGGTTTTAGTTCTTTAAAACCAGGAAGGGGTTCCACTTGAGAAGAGGCTTCAGTAATGGTGTCTCCTATTTTAGCTTCCCTTACCTCCTTTATACCAGCAGCTATAAAGCCTACCTCTCCTGTAGAAAGGAGATCTATAGAGGTAGCTTCAGGAGCAAAAACTCCTACTTTCGAAACCTCATAAACCCTATTAGTAGAGAGAAACTTTATTTTCTGACCAGGGTAAAGTTTTCCATCTACTACTCTTACTAAAACAACTACCCCTAAATAGGAATCATACCAAGAGTCAAAAACTAAAGCTCTTAAAGGAGCTTCCTTTTTCCCTTTAGGAGGAGGAATTTTTTCTACTATAGATTCTAAAACCTCTTTTATTCCTATACCATATTTAGCACTTACTAATAAAGCCTCTTTAGCAGAAAGTCCTATAATTTCTTCAATTTCTCTTTTAGTTTTTTCAATATCTGCTTGAGGAAGATCTATTTTATTAATTACGGGTATAATCTCTAAATTATTTTCTAAAGCCAAATAAACATTAGCTAAGGTTTGAGCTTCCACTCCCTGAGAGGCATCTACTACCAATAAAGCTCCTTCACAAGCTGAGAGCGCTCGAGATACTTCATAGGTAAAGTCTACATGTCCAGGGGTATCTATAAGATTTAACTGATACACTTCTCCGTTTTCTCTTTGATAATAAAGTCTCACAGCTTGAGCTTTAATAGTAATTCCTCTTTCCCTTTCCAAATCTAAGCGGTCTAAATACTGATCCCTCATTTCTCTTTGAGAGACAGCTCCAGTAAATTCAAGTAAACGGTCTGCCAGGGTTGATTTTCCGTGATCTATATGGGCAATGATACTAAAATTTCTTATCCTTTCTTGGGGTATTAGTTTCATGGCAATTTAAAAAATAACCAAACTCTTTGAAAAAGCAAGAGTTCTACTCCCCTATTTTAGTAAGCTTACCTTGTTTTTTAGCTAAGTTGAAACACCAAAAAAAGAAAATTAAACTGATAATAAAATAAATAAAGGTTATAAAATAAGCTTTAAATAAATAGGATAAATTAAAGTCTTTTTGTAAAATAAGAAGTCTCAAATTTTCGAAGACATAGGAAGGAGGGACAAGTTGAGAAATTTTTTGAAAAAGAGGGGGTAAAACCGTTATAGGATAAAAAACTGCCGAAAAGGGGAGAAAAAGTAAAGCTAAAGCCCAAGCTAAAATTTCAGCTTCCTGCCCAAAATATAATACTAAAGCCATAGTTATTAATCCTATACTCCAAGCAAAAATAATAAGAGCTAAGACTAAGTAAAAAAGAACTACTCCTTGAGACCAGAAGTTAAAATCAAAAACTAAGGAAGCTAAAAGACTCATAATCAGAGTTGCAAAAAAAGCTTTAAAGAGGCTATAGATGAATAAACCAGCTAAGTATTCTGCAGGGGTAAGAGGGGAAACAAAAAGGTGCACCAGATTACGAGCCCAGATATCTTCTAAAAATCCTACCGCAAGGCCTTGCTGAGCTCTAATGAGAATGTTCCAAAAAATAAGAGCTCCCAAGAATTGAAAAATCCATCCTCCATAAGAGGGCACACCTTTTTGGAGGTAAAGGGTAATAAAACCCCAAAGTAGTAGGTCCACTGTAGGCCAGTAAAGAAGATCTAACCATCTGCTAAAGCTATGCTTAAAAAGATAAAGATAACGAAGAAATACTCCCCAAACTCTATGCACACTAAAATTAATTCTCATTTTTAAGAAAAGAATTTAAAATAAAGTTCTTCCAAAGAACGGACCTTAAAATTTTGGAAAATCCTTTCTATTCTTCCGTAAACTAAGGTTTCACCCTCCCTAAGAAGGAATACCTTATTTACTATTCTTTCCAGTTCACCTAATTGATGGGAAGTTAAAATAATGGAAAGCTTTTTTTCTTGAGTATAGTTTTTTAACAACTCTCTTAGATACTTTAAATATTCCGGATCTAAACCTGCAGTAGGTTCATCTAAGAGTAAAATTTTAGGTTCATTTAGAAAGGCTCTGGCTAAGTTTAACTTCATCATCTCTCCAGAAGAAAGGGTTCGAGTTAAGGACTTCCTTTTGTCCTTAAGCTTAAAAATTTCAAGAAGTTCCTCTATTTTACTTTCTGGTTTTTTTACTTTATACAGACAGGCAAAGACCTTTAAATTCTCCCATACTGTAAGAGAATAGGGCAAACTTAAGTAATGGGAGGCAAAACCTACCTGAGAAAGAATTTCACTCCTCTTTTTAGATAAATCTTGATTAAAGTATAAAACTCTCCCCAAGGAAGGAGTTACAACACCCAAAAGAATATAAAGAAGAGTACTTTTCCCTGCTCCATTAGGACCGATGATACCTAAAATGTCAGAAGGAAAAAGTTCAAAGGAGATATTTTTTAAAACCCATTTATTCTGATAATGTTTACCTAAGGATTCTACCTTTAGAAGGACATCCATAAGAAGAAAAAACTCTTTCTTTGATAAAAAGGAACAATTTAGGAAGATTTTTAAGGTTAAGAAATTTTAGCTTTTTCAAGACGAGCTAAAGCTTCTTCTAAGCTCATAATACCTTTGGCTACCGCATAGGCTACATAGGAATAGACCTTAGTGTCATAACCTTCTGGTCTGGGGAAGAGCCCCTTGGCTCTAAGTTTAGCCAGTTTAGACCTTCTTCTTCTCCTTCTCTCAATTTCCCTTTCTCTTTCGCGCTTTTTATGTCGAGCCATTAAAAAAACCTCCCTAACTTTCCAAATATTTCAAATATAGATTTTTTTTCCTATTTTGTCAAGGTTTTTCCATTTAAAACACTATGCTTAAATCCGTAAAAAACATAAATAAGAATTCCTAAAAAACTCCAGATAATAAATCTACTCCAAGTTTCCCAAGGAAGCCCTGCCATGATGAAAAGCAAAAATAAAAGGTTTAAAGGAAGAAGAACTTGAGGAAGGGGCAATCTAAAGGTAGGAAGAATATCCTTTCTCTGTTTAATAGCCATACAAGCTATTCCTACTATAAAGTATGCAAAAAGGGTTCCTATATTTACTAATTCAGCTAAAACCTTAAGAGGTAAAAGGCCTGCCATCAAAGATAAAAAAAGACCTCCTAAAAGAGAAGCCTTATAAGGGGTTCCTAACTTAGGATGAACTTCTGCTAAGGTTTTAAATAAAAGACCGTCTCTGGCTAAAGCATAAACTACCCTGGTAAAACCAAGACCCATAACTAACATTACACTGGTAATAGTAATTACTGCTGAAATAGAAATAAAATTAGCTACCCATACCTCATTAACTTTATACATGGCATAGGCTAAAGAGTCAGGTTTCCCAGCATATTCCTTATAATTAAGCATCCCTACCAAGGTAAAAGAAACTGCCATATAAAGAAAGGCACTTATTCCTAAGGAAAAAATTAGACCTCTGGGTAAATCCTTTTGAGGTTTTTTAGATTCCTCTGCTAAAGTGGACACTGCATCAAAGCCCAAATAGGCAAAAATAATTAGAGAAGAGGCTCTCCAAACTCCCTGCCAACCATAAGGTAAAAAAGGATTTAAATTTTCCCAATTTATGTATTTAAGACCTATGACTATAAAAATTAAAAGGGTTAAAAGTTTTAGAACCACTATAACTGCGTTCACTCGGGCGCTTTCTTTTATTCCTAAGGTTAATAAAATAAAAACTCCTAAAACTCCTAAGAAAGCAAAAAGATCTAAGTAAGTTCCCTTGGTTAGATTAAAAGCTCCAGATAAAGCTAAAGGTAAAGTAAAGTTAAAATTATTTTCTAAAAAGGCTCTTAAATAACCCGACCAGCCTGTAGCTACAGCAGCAGTAGCAATACCATACTCTAAAAGAATATTCCAAGCTACTAACCAAGCAATAATTTCTCCTAAGGTAGCATAGGTATAGCTATAGGCACTTCCAGCAACAGGAAAGGCTGAGCTAAATTCTGCATATACCAGCGCAGTAATTCCTATAGCCACTCCTGAAATTAAAAAAGAAAGGATAATTCCTGGACCTGCATATTCAGCAGCAGCCTGTCCAGTAAGAACAAAAATTCCTGCTCCAATGATAGCTCCAATCCCGATAAAAACTAAGTCAAAAAGATTAAGCTTTCTCTTTAGCTTAGTCTCAACTTGATCGTATTCTTTTTTTCTAAAAATGGTAATGGGTTTTTTCATACAGAAAGATAATATAATACAACTTTAAAAAGGTAAAAGATTTTAACCCTTGTTTTTTTAAAAATTTTGATTAAAAAAGTATGTGTATGGGTGGTAATACCTGGGGAAGACTTTTTAGAGTAACCACCTTTGGAGAGTCCCACGGAAGAGCTTTAGGAGCAGTGATTGATGGTTGTCCTCCTGGATTAACTCTTAATGAGGCTTACATTCAAGAGGAACTTGAAAAACGTCGCCCTGGCAAAGCTCTTGGAGAAACCCCTCGTAAAGAGAAAGATAAAGTAGAAATTTTATCTGGAGTCTTTGAAGGCTTTACCACCGGGACTCCTATTGCTTTAGTTATTTATAATATGGATGTTTCCTCTTCAGCTTACGAAAAAATTAGGGAAGTTTTCAGACCTGGGCACGGAGACTTTACCTATTATATAAAATACGGAGGTTTTAGAGATTATAGAGGAGGCGGAAGAAGTAGCGGAAGAGAAACGGTAGCCCGGGTAGCTGCAGGAGCTGTAGCTAAAAGGATTTTAGAAGAATACCACATAGAAGTGACAGCTTATACTATAGCTCTGGGAGGAATAGAGGCTAAGAAAAGAAATTTAGAGATTATTTATCAAAATCATCTTTTTTGCCCTGACCTTGAAGCTTACCAAAAAATGTGCGAAAAAATTGAGGAAGTAAAAAAAGAAGGGGATTCACTGGGGGGAGTGGTAGAGGTTTTGGTTAAAGGGGTTCCTGCTGGGCTTGGAGAACCGGTTTTTGATAAATTGGAAGCAGATCTTGGAAAAGCTCTCTTAAGTATCGGTGCTGTTAAAGGATTTGAAATAGGAGAGGGTTTTAGAGCCTCCTATTTGAAGGGTTCAGAAAATAATGATCCTATCTCTTCAGAGGGATTTTTGAAAAATTCAGCTGGAGGAGTTTTAGCAGGTATTTCTACTGGACAGGACTTAATCATGAGAGTAGCTGTAAAACCTATTCCCAGTATTAGAAAACCTCAAAAAACTATAAATCTTCATAAAGAAGAAGTAGAAATCAGTATAGAAGGAAGGCATGACATTTCAGCTATACCTCGGATTGTGCCTGTTATTTCTGCTATGGTAAGAATTGTTTTGGCAGATCATCTTCTAAGACAGCTGTCTAATCTTGCCTTTCAAAAAAGACTTAAGTTTCCTGAATTTTTTTAACCTAAAAATCTTCTTAGGTGGGCTGCCTCTACAATCAAGTCTGTAAGATTAGCTGTAGCTCCTGTTTTTAGCCTTCTGATTATTCTATCTGTTATTTCTTTGTGCTCTAAATGGGGATTTACCTCTAAATTTAAGGAATTAATTAAACTTAAAGCTTTTATAAGAGCCTCCTTTAATTCCTTAGAGAGTAATTCTAAACATTTAGAATTAAAGTATCTCATAGCACAGGATATATCAAACTCTAAGTTTTGGTAAAGCTCCTTTAAATCTTGCAACTCCTCTTTAGTAAAAGCACTTAATCCTATAATTTCAGGAGGAAGACCTATGGAATAACAGGCCCCGCAAAAATTTATAGCTCTGGGTAGTTTAACCTTACCAAGCTTTCTGGCATAACTAAATAATCCTATATGAAGCTTTCTGGTTCTTCTTTTAGGAATAAAAGCAGCTAATTCATTTATAGCTGGAGCCAAATCTTCAATAATTCTCTGATATTCCTCACAGGCTTTTTCAATTAAAATTAAAGCTAAGTTTTCATCAAAATCCTTTATAGGGTAACGCACAAAGTTTTTGATCTTTTTAGTAGCCTCTATCACATCTTCTATGGGATTGTCATATTTAAAGGCTGATTGAACCGTAAAGGTTTCCACATAGGAATATTCTTCCAAAACTCTATCTACGGTATAGGGAGTAAGGTTTCCTCTAAAAGGTGGAGAACCTGCTCCAATAATAGGAAAGATCTCTACTTCAAGTTTTTCAGAAACCCTTTCCAGTTTCTTTAAAGCTAATTTATTAGCCAAAATAGCGCTTATCATGCTGTAATTTAGAGCTGGATCAGACCTTGCTAAAAATACTCTTAAATATTTAATAGGTTTATCCTTTAAGTAGGAAATAACTATTTTATCAGCATTAAGCATAGTATTTATATCTTCTATAAGAGGGATAACATTTATGGTTTCAGGGAAAAAACCTCCTACCCATTCAGCCACACTAATATCGCCAAAATAAATAGGTTGATGTTGTTTCCCAGAAATAAAGTTTTTATAAAAATAATAAACCCTATTTAGTTCCTCAGCAGAAGTAGTCATAGGAAGAATGACTTCAAAAATAGGGGGATAGAAAGTATCGTCATAAAAAAGTTTAGCAGCATCTGCTGAACGGGGAATACTTTCTAAAGCCTCTACTAAAATCTTGGCTTCAGCCTTTTCAATAGATGGATTAGGCACCCTTAAGGTTAAGAAAACATCCTTTCCTAATCTCCTTTGTTTAAAAAAGTGGGGATATCTACTTAGAAGTTTTCTCACTACAAAATCATCCACTTCCTTTCCCTCAGAGTCCCACATTTGTTCATCACAACCTAAGTGAGAAAAGGCATAATAAGCTTCTTGAACTTCATCTTCTCCAGACATATCGGAAGTTTCAGCAAAGAAGGGTATGTTTACATTGTCTGGATGCTGAGTAGACATAACCTTAGGAACTTTAATCATAGATTCAACCTCTAATGCTTGACTTTTTTATAAATTTTAGTATGTTTTTAAATAATGAAAAGGGTGCATGTTTTTGTTTCAGGGAGAGTACAGGGAGTATTTTTTAGAGCCTATACTCAAAAAGAGGCTTATAAACTGGGGTTAAAGGGTTGGGTTAGAAATCTTCCTGACGGAAGAGTAGAAGCTATCTTTGAAGGTGAAGATTTAGCAGTTGAAAAAATGATTAGATGGTGTCACCAAGGTTCCCCAGGAGCTATAGTTACTAAGGTTGAAGTCATAGAAGAACCTTATAAAGGTGAATTTTCTACCTTTGAAATAAGGTATTAAATTTGGTGGACCCAGAAAGACTTATTTTGGAGTTCCAAAATCTTCTTTACATAGAAAGCCCCTCTAAAAAGGAAGGAAAATTAGCCCATTATATAGCAGACATTTTTGAAGCCTTAGGATTTAAGTGTTTTTTTGACAAATCTGCTGAAAATACCGGTTCTGAGGTAGGAAATCTTATAGTTAAAATTCCAGGCACCCTACCCTCTGAGCCTCTCTTTTTTTGTGCCCACTTAGATACAGTTGGTCCCTGTGAAAATCCAACTATTATCTATGAAAACGGTATCTTTAGAACTGACGGAAAAACTATCTTAGGGGCAGATGATAAAGCAGGAATTGCTATTCTAATAGAAATTGCAAAGGTTTTAAAAGAAAACTACTTCCCCTATCCTCCTTTAGAATTTGTCTTTACTACCTGTGAAGAAATCGGTCTTTTGGGAGCAAAATACTTAGATTTAGAATTATTAGACGCTAAGGAAGGCTTAGTTTTAGATTCCAAATCTCCTCAAGTTATTATAAATGGAGCTCCCTCTTCTTTTAAATTTTCTATAGAAACTAAAGGAAAGTCTGCCCATGCTGGGATAGAACCTGAAAAGGGAATAAATGCTATTTATCTTTTGGCTAAAATTCTTGCTGAGCTTCCCACAGGAAGAGTTGATGAAGAAACAACTATGAACTTAGGAAAAATAAGTGGAGGAATGTACCTTAATATTGTTCCTGATTTAGCCTTAGCAGAAGGGGAAATGAGAAGCCATTCCCAAGAAAAATTAGGGACCCTACAAAGTCTAATTCAAAGTAAAGCTCAAGAAATCATAGATAGTTATCCTGTCAAACTTGAAGGTCTTCCCTCTTTTACAGTTAAGTTTAAAAAAATTTTTCAAGCTTTTTACTTACCTCCTTCTGACGCCCTTTGTCAATTAGTTCAAAGGGCAGGTCAACGCTTAGGATGGGAAATGACTTTTAAAAGACACGAAGGAGGCTCTGATGCCAATATTTTTAACGAAAAAGGCTTAAAGTCTCTTATCTTAGGAACTGGAATGCAAAAGGTTCACACTACTGAAGAATTTATAGAAGTAAAGGACCTAATAAAAGCTACCCAATTAGTGCTTGAAATTATAAAATTAAAAGGTGAACTTAGTTAGGAAAGTCATCCATTTTCTCTTTCCCTCCTTTTGTGAAATTTGTCAAAAACCCTTAGATGATTTAGAAGTCTTGGTTTGTAATTCTTGTTACTTTAAACTTCCTTTTTTAAAAAACTACTGCCAAAAATGTGGAAATGTGGATTTAACTTATTCTGAAGTCTCCTATTGTGGAAAGTGTTTAAGTCTTAAATTTTACTTTGATAAATTTATAGCTGGATTTAAATACGAAAAACCCATCTCAAATTGGATTTTAGAAGCTAAATTTAAAGAAAATTTTCTTTTAGCTTATCAGTTGGGAAGACTTCTAAATAAAACTCTTAGTTTAAAAGTTCCCTCTGTAGATGTAGTTATACCTTTGCCTCTTTCCAAAGGAAGACTGAAAAAAAGAGGATATAATCAAAGTTTTTTAATTGCCTATGGATTTTCGGGAAAAAAGCCAGAATTAAATCTTCTCTTCAAAACCAAAGAAACCCAACCTCAAATGGAACTCTCTTATAAGGAAAGAGTAGAAAATATAAAGGATGCCTTTTTAGCTCTAAGAGATAAAGTAGAGGGAAAAAGAATTTTGCTGATAGATGATGTAATGACTACTGGAGCTACTTTAAATGAAGCCAGTAAAGCCCTTAAAAAAGCAGGTGCTAAGGAGGTATACGGGTGTGTAGTTGCCAGGGCTTAAGACTTACCTTAGTTCAACAAAAAATAGAATCTGACTTAGAAAAAAATTTAGCTAAAATTAAAGCCTTTACTGAGAAGTCTCAAGGAGAGATAGTTATTTTTCCAGAACTTAGTTTAACGGGATATCAAAAATTTTTAGAAAGGGAAAAAATTGAAAGGGCTTTAGAGGAACTAAAAGAGTTTGCTAAGAGATTTTCTAAAAAAATTCTTCTCGGAGCACCCTTTTTTAAAAACGATCAAGTATATAACGCAGTTTACTTAGTTAGCTCTGAAAAGGCAGAAGTAGTGGCTGAAAAAATAACCCTTTTCCCAGGCATAGATGATTTTTTTGGTTTTTCTTCAGGAACTCTACGAAAGGAACTAACTTTAAAGGGGTTTAAAATAGGCTTAATTATTTGTTTTGAACTTAGAAGTCCTGAAATAGCAAGGAGTTTAATTAGGGAAGGAATAAATCTGTTGGTGGTTTTAGCTCAGTGGCCTAAGGTTAGAATTTCTCATTGGGAGACCTTACTTCAAGCTAGAGCCATAGAAAATCAGGTCTATGTAGCCGGAGTAAATGCTTTAGGAGAGCTTAAAGGATTAGAACTGGGTGGAAACTCATCCTTTTTTTCCCCTCAAGGAGAAAAATTAGCTTTTACTGAAGCAGAAAATCTTATAGAAGTTCAAGTAATTGGAAGGAAAGGACTTGAAGGGGTTCCCCTCAAAACCCCCTTTTTAGAACTTTCTAAAATAAAAAGCTTAAAGGAAGTTAAAGATATAGCTGATCTTCGAAGAAAAAAAGGACAGCTTATGGTTTTTACTAACGGATGTTTTGACTTGCTACACGCAGGACATGTAGCTTATTTAGAAAAAGCAAGAAGTTTGGGAGATTTTTTGATAGTGGGACTAAATAGCGATACTTCTGTTAGAAAAATTAAAGGACCTTCAAGGCCCATTCTTTCGCAGGAAATGCGAGCTAAAACTTTAAGTGCCCTTTCCTGTGTGGACTATATAATTCTTTTTGAAGAAGAGACTCCAGAAAAACTTATTCAGGAATTAAAACCAGATCTTTTAGTAAAAGGAGCTGACTGGGAAGAAGAACAAATTGTAGGGGCTTCTTTAGTAAAAAGCTACGGAGGTAAGGTAGTAAGAATTCCCTTTACCTTTGAAATTTCAACTACTAAAATGATTGAAAGATTAAAAAGCCTCTAAAACCTTTAGACTATTTCATTAATTAGGGTTCCTAACATAGCTCTGGCAATCTGACGGTTAGAAACTTGATAGGTTCCCTGTTGAATTTGAGCTCTAATCTGAGCTACCCTTTCTTCCCTTACCTCAGGAAAGGAAGAAGCTTTTTGAATAGCAGTTTCTGTTAAGTTTTTGGTAGAAAACTCAACTCTATCAGAAGAATTATTTTGTTCTTCAGAGGATACCCTTTCGGTTCTCACTCTACGAGTTCTTTCTTGAACTTCTCCTAAATTTTGAACCCCCTTTCCACCAATTTCATCAATTTTCATATAAATTACCCCTAAATTATTGTTTATATTATTTATCGGCATTTTTCCCTCCAACTTAAATTCTTTTTTATACTTAAAATAAAACTTCTTTTGATTTTGTCAAGAACTTGTATGAGACCATATAATTTGGACTGAAGGTTATTTTTCAAATTCTTCCCAATAACCTCTTAACAGTAGCTAATTATCTAATCCATGATGCCTCCTTCCTTTTTTGAAACTCCCAAGGTAGCTTTAGTTGCTCTAATGCCATACTCATCGTAAAACTCTATAACTTTAAGCCTAAAAAGAACCTCTTCTCTTAAGAAAGCTTCTTTTATAACCCTTAGTCTTTCTAACCTTTTAGCCTCTTTGATAAGATTATTTTCCCTAAGGAGACGGAACTTATACAGGTATGGGGGTAGAACTTTTACATATTTCTCGCTGATTTTCCGATAGAACTCCAAAAAAGGTCTCT
>JANXAD010000036.1 GCA_025062245.1 Thermodesulfobacteriaceae bacterium
GATTTATCAAAAAGAGAAGAAATATAGTTTAAGATTTGAGCATAAACTGAGACATCTTGATAGGACTTGTGTTCAAGAAGAATGTAAAGATGAAGAGGTTTTTTTAAGGAGGGAGACTTGGACGATTATATCTGAAAAAAAACGTTTTTCTTTGGAGAGAGAAACCTGTTCTTCGGGGACGAGAACAAGTTGGGAGAGTTCATAGGGTTTTGGTTCAGCCATAAAGGGAAGTATAGAGGAGATTTACTAAATAAGTAATCAAGGGGGAGAGATGCTTTTTTTGAGAAGGATTAAAAATTTTAAGGAGATACTGGTAAGAGTGAGGGATATCAGGAAGTAGATTTAAAAATAGGTTCAAAAATTAAAAAGTTTTGAACAAAAAATTTAAGTAAGGTTTAAACCAATTTTAAACTTTTTTTCTACCAGAATTTTTAAATTTCCAAGAATGAATTTATCTTTTATTAACGATCCTTTTTCAAAACACAAAATTTATATCTTTGATTATTTTTAAAAAAGTATATTATAATAATGCAAATAGATCATGATTAGTAGGTTAAAATTTTTTAAAAGATTAGATTTAGATCCTACGGAGTTAATTTTAAAAAAAATTGAAATAGCAGAAGAGCTTTATAATTTTTGGAAAGAGGTATTTTTAAAGGACGAAGAATTTTTAAAACTTTTAAAAAAATATGAAACCTCTGTCTTATATTCCAATCAGATAATGGAAGAAAAAAAAACCTTTGAAGAATGCTATATTTGCACAGTTTTAGATGGAAAAGGCTGTTGTAAAGCTGGTTTAGAAAATGAAATGACGATCAATATTTTACTTTTAAATATGTTTTTAAAAAAGGAAATTCCGAAAGAAAGAGAAGTTCCTGGAAGATGTTTTTTTGTAGGACCTCTGGGGTGTAAAATCTTCGGAAGACCTTATCTTTGTAGAGAATTCTTTTGCAAAAGAATTTTAGATAAACTCTCTCAAAAGGATTATGCTATCATTACTCAGTATTTAAATGAGGAACTCACTTTACTTTATTTAATAAACCATTATATTAGAAATTTGTTGGAATTTTTAATGGGAGAATTTTTGTTGGAACTTGATATAACTGGATATAGTTAGAATAATTTTTAAATAGAGGTGTAAAACATGTATTTCGTAATAGGAAATATTTTATTAATTTTAGTTCTATTTTTAGTTGGATGTGCTAAAAAGGAAGTTCCACTTATAGGTTTTCCTCCTTCTCAAAATCAGACTTTATTTGAAAAACCTAAGGATTTAGTTGAAAAGGAGCAAGTAGGAGTTCCTGCTGAACTTTCAAAGGTTTTAGCACCTGAGAAAGAGGAAGAAAGGAAAGATTTAGATTATTGGAAAAAATATGGAAGGGGTAGTGCACCTCTGTTAGCTATATTTTTTGATTTCGATGCTTTTAATATAAGAGAAGATATGTGGGAAAGAATTAAAAAAAATGTCCAATATCTTTTAGCCCATCCTGAAGTTAAAGTGGAACTTCAAGGAAACTGCGATGAAAGAGGAACTAACGAATATAACATGGCTTTAGGGAGCAAAAGGGCTTTAGAAGTTAAAAAGGTTCTAATCCGTTTGGGAGTTAATGAAGCCCGTATTTCAACTATTAGTTTTGGAGAGGAAAGACCTCTGTGTAAGGAAAGTAATGAAGAATGTTGGTCCTTAAATAGAAGAGTTGATTTTATTATAACTAAATAGAAGGGGGAGGTTTTATGGAAACCTTTAAAAAGGTTAATGGAATATTCTTTTTATCCGTCTTGATTACCTTATTTATAATTTCTTATTTAAAAGCTGAAACCTCTGGTTCTATTAAAATTGGAGTTATAGACATAAAAAGAGTTATCAACAATTCTAAATATGGGCAAGAGGTCATGGAACAACTTCAAAAAAAGTATAGTGAACTTTCAACTAAACTAGAAGCTAAAGCTAAGGAGGTAGAGGCTTTAAGAGAAGAAATAGAGAAAAAAGGGACTCTTTGGTCACCGGAAGTGAGGGAAAAAAAACAAAATGAATATCAAAAAATGTTAAGGGAACTTAGAACTCTTCAAGAAGACTCACAATACGAAATGCAAGAATACGAAAAAAAGATGTTAGACCCAGTTTTTAAAGAATTAGAAAATGTTTTAAAGGATTTTGTTCAAAAGGAAAAATATGACCTTATATTTGAAAAGAACCAACCTGGTATATACTATGCTTCCTCCCAAATAGATCTTTCAGCTAAAATTGTAGAACTCTTTGATCATTATTATTTACAAAAAAAATCTAAAGAAAAAGCACCCTCTAAAACTAAATAATTTTTATTAAAAGTTTTAGTGATTCTATTAGGGGATATAGGTGGTACAAATTGTAGATTAGTTCTTATTAAAGACAAGAAGAAGAAATTTATAGCTCTTAAGGTTTATAAGAGTCGTCTATTTAAAAATCTTTATGAAGTAATTGAAAACTATTTAAAGGAAATTTCAAATCTAATAGAAGAAAAAATTAAAATAGCCGTATTGGCTGTTGCAGGTCCTGTTCTTAATAAAGAGGCTTATCTAACTAATCTTAATTGGAAGGTTTCTTCTGAGGAACTTAAAAAGAAGTTTGATTTTAAAAAAGTTTTACTTTTTAATGATCTTGAAGCCTTAGTTGGATGTATAGATTTTTTAAAAAAAGAGGAGTTAATTTTATTAAAAAGTGGTCCTACCTTTAGAAAATTTCCTAAAAGTTTTTTAGCTTTAGGAACAGGTTTGGGGGAAGCTACTTTAATTAAAAAAAGACCTCTGATTATTTTACCCACTGAAGCCGGACATACCTTTTTTTCTCCTTTAAAGGAAGAGGAGTGGAATTTCTTAAAATTCTTAGAAGAAAAGGGGGAAGAACTTAGTTGGGAAAAAGTTATTTCAGGAAAGGCTTTATCTTTATGGTATGAATTTTTTTATAAAGAAAAAAAATCACCTGAGGAAATTACTTTTTTGGCTAAAAATGGAGATTCTTCTTCTCTAAAAGTAGTTTTTAAGGTTTTAGAATTGATAGGTAGAAAAATTTCTCAGACAGCTTTGTCAAGTTTACCTTGGGGAGGAATTTACTTAGCAGGAGGAGTTATTTTAGGAATTAAAAATTTTCTAATAGATAAAGAAGGTTATTCTTTCTTTCAAAGAGGTTTTTTAGAAAATTTTAAAATGAAGTATCTTTTAGAGAGGTTTCCAGTTTATGTTATAACCCATCCCTTTCCAGGGCTTTTAGGAGTTCTTTCCATTCTCCGTAACCGCTTATAATAATTTTTCTTCGAGTATAATCTATAAATTCTAAAATAATTTCTATGAAGTCCTTTTTAGGGATTTGGGGCAATTTTTCTGCCCACTCAATAACCACTACACCACTTCCTAAATATTCCCAAATTCCTAACTCCTCAATATCCTCTATTTCTAAACGATAGAGATCTACATGATAAAGAGTATGTCTTCCTTCATAAATATTAATTAGAGAAAAAGTGGGACTAGTAATATAAATTTCTGGATTAACCTCTAGACCTTCTGCTATACCCTTTACTAAAGTAGTTTTTCCACTTCCTAAATCTCCTTTAAGAAGAACTAAATCTCCAGGATTTAAAAGTTTTCCTAATTTTTTTCCTAAGGCTATAGTTTCTTCTTCTTTATTAGTTATTAAATTAAATTCCAATTTTACTTTCCAAGTATTAGTAAAAAGGCTTTTTCTTCTGTTAAAGAATCATTTATTAGTTTTTTTAAATCTTCTTGCCCTACTTCTTTTAATAGAGTTTCAAATTTTTTTCCATAATCCCAACCCAGTCCTAAAACTTCATTTACAGCCATATCTTCGGTTTTTCCAAGATTACTCTGTAAAGAAAGTTTATATCTTCCTAAGATTCTATTTTTAGCTCTGGTAATTTCTTTTTCTGAAAGACCCTTTTGGGAAATTTCTTTCAAAATCTTCCAAAATCCCTTTATAGCTAAATCTTTTTTTTCGGGAGAACAGGCTAAGTAAAATACAAGAGCTGATTTTTTAGGATAAAATACCAAAAAAGAAGTTACTGCATAGGCTAAAGATTTTTCATCTCTTAGGATTCTAAAAAGTCTTCCATCTTGACCAGAAAGAGCATAATTTAATACTTCTAAGGCTATTTTTTCTTTAGAAAGAAGACCTGGAGTTTGAAATCCCAACAAAATTTGGGTTTGATGAGTCTCTTTAATAACAGTTTTAATTTTAGAATGGGGAGGTAAGGGTTCGCTTTCTTCCTTTAAAGTTTCAGAAGAAGAAGGTTTCCAATCTTTAAATAATCTTTTTAGTTCCAATTTTAAATAGAAAGGATCAAAATCTCCTACTACCACTAAAACTCCCTTCTCAGGTCTTACAAATTTTTGATAAGCTTTTTTTAGTTCTTCACAGCTTAATTTTTGATAAAATTCATAACTTCCAGCCAAGTTTAAGCCGTAGGAATGGTTAGGAAAAAGTTCTTTTAAAAATTCTTTTAAAGCTAAGGCTAAAGGTTGATCTTCCTGAACTAAAAGAGCAGAGATTAATTCAGGTTTAGCCTTTTTACACTCTTCCTCTTCAAAAGCAGGATTTAAGAGAATTTCTTTAAAATATTCTAAACCGGTTTGGAGATAGTTAGAAAGAAAAAGACCCTTTAGACCAAAGGTATTTCTTCCAGAAAATCCCTTTATAGTAGCAGAAATAGATTCTAAATTTTCTGCAAGTTCTTCTGCGGTGAAATTTTTAGTTCCTCTATTCCAAAGAAGAGAAAGAGCTTGAAAAAGACCGTTGTTTTCTGGTTTTTCCCATCTTAATCCCCCAGGAAAAGCAAGGGTTATCCCAACTGTGGGAAGGTCTTTTATAGGATAGAAAATAACTTTCAGACCATTTTCTAAGGTAAAAACTTCTACAGAAGGAGGACTTATAGAAAATATAATTTTATTAAGTTCTTCTTCTTCCCAAAGTTTCTTTTCTGAAAGAAAACCTACCACTAATTTTTGATAATCAAATAATCTTTGAGCTAAAATTTTCAAATCCTCAGGAGTTGCATTTTGTACTTTTTCTTGATACCAAAGGATATCTTTATAAGAATTTCTTAAGAGTTGAAAAATTCCCATAGTTTTAGCCAATCCTTCAGAAGTTTCTTGGGAAAAGATAAAATTTGAAAGAACTTGAATTTTAGCTCTTTCCAATTCCTTATGGGTTATTCCTTCTCTTTTCACTTTCTCTAATTCCTCTAATAAAACCTTTAAAATTTCTTTAAAATTTTCTGATTTACCAGTGCCATAAATTTCAAAAAGACCAGGACCAGAAGGGGTAAAAGCTGAGGCACTTAAAGATTTTACCAAGTTTAATTCTCTTTTAAGTTTAAGATAAAGCCTAGAAGCCTCACCGCCTCCTAAAATTTCTGCTAAAAGATCAAAAAGAGGAGCTTCATCATTTTTTATAGAAAGTCCAGGAAAGGTAAATACAAAATAACTTTCCTTCACAGGTCTTTCTATCCACACTAAAGAAGGTTTAGAAACATAAGGTTCTTCAGGGAAAGATACTTTTTTAAGTTTTCTCAGAGGAAGTTTTCCAAAATATTTTTCTACTAAATTCCAGAGTTCTACAGGTGGAAAATTTCCAACTATAATTAATACCATATTTTCTGGAGTGTAAAACTCTTCTACAAAGGACAATAGGTTTTCTCTTTTAAGAGAACGAACAGTCTTTTCATAACCAATAATAGGCCGTTTATAAGGATAATTTTGATATGAAGTAGCTAAAACTTTTTCAAAAAGAACTGTAAAGGGATTGTCTAAGCGCATCTTCATTTCTTCTATTACCACTTCCTTTTCTTTCTCAAGTTCTTGAGGGTCAAAATAGGGATTAAAAACTGCTGTAGAGAGTACCTCTAATGCTGTTTCTGTTATTTCGGAAGGTCCTGCTACATAATAGCAAGTATAATCATAGGAAGTAAAAGCATTAATATATCCTCCTTTAGCTTCAATAGCTCCGGCAATTTCCTCAGGTTTTTTAGTTTCTGTTCCTTTAAAAATCATATGTTCAATAAGATGGGTAATTCCTGCTAAGGAATCCTCTTCATAGCTACTTCCTACTTTTATACAAAGTTGAACGGTTATCACCTTTTCTCTTTCATAGGGATAAAAGAGCACCTTTAATCCATGAGAAAATTCTCTTTCTATTATTTTATTTAATAGACTTTCTGAAGCACCCACTTCTAAATTCATACCTCCTCCGAAGAAGGAAAAAATTAAAAAAAACCAGAAAAAATAGAACCTTGCTGGAATCATTTTCAAGAAGTATACTTAAGAATTGGTTTTCAGTCAAGCAAAAATTTGCATAAGTCCTATCTTTATAATTTTTCCCAATTAAAGGTAGAAATATTTTTGTCTTTTTTGCTAAACTCAATTCCAACTAAATAAATTTCTTGACATCTTTCTTTATACTTTTCTTGATAGTTCTTACTCTTTAAGTTTTCTATGGCCTTGGGAGTTTCATCTTCTTCTACAACCTTAAACTCAAGAAGGTAAGCCCTATCGGGAAGAAGTATAGTTAGGTCTATCCTTCCTTTATTAGTGAAATCTTCTCCTATTACAGGAAGGCCTGCTCCACAAAGGAAACTATAAACCACACTTACATAATAACCCTCAAATCTTTCAAGCTCATTTTTTCTATACCACTCATAGGGGATGCTTGCAAAAAGACTCCTAAGTATCCTTTCAAATTTATCCAAATTTCCTTCTTTTAGGGCTTTTCTTACTTCATAACTTCCTCTTTCAACCTCTCTCCAGCTTCCTGTCAGATAGGCACTTAAATTTTTATTTAAAGCCTCCTTTACCTCTCGGTTAGGATAACTGAGTTTATAAAAGACTCCTTCTTTACTTGCTTCATACTCTTTAACAGTTAAGTAACCTGTTTGAAAAAGCAAAACTTCTGGTTCTATATGTCCCACATCAAAGGTATCAAGAAGGTGCTCGGTAACAATAAGCTCTTCAAGCTCAGGTAAAAAGAAGTGTTTTTCGGTAAGAAGCTTGATTAAAAACTCTGGAGTTCCTGTTTCAAACCAAAAAGGTCTAAATTGTCCTTCTGATAGATAAAGTAAGATATCAAAGGGATTATATACGGGCTCACCCAAGAAGGAATAACCGTTATACCACTCCCTAATAGCAGATAGATCTTTATCTTTAAGCACATCGGCAAAGACTCTCTCAAGTTCCTCCTGAGTATATCCACAAATAGTAGCATATTTGAGACTCAAAGTAATATCTTGAAGTTGATTAAGTCCTGAAAAAAGGGAGACCTTAGAAAATTTGGAGACTCCTGTTAGAAACACAAACTTGAGATATTTATCCAGAGGTTTTAAAACTCCGTAATAGTTTTTAAGCTCTTCTCTAATCCTTTCTGCCTCTTTTTTCTCTTCAATTTTATCCAAAATAGGCTTATCATATTCATCAATGAGAACCACCACTTTTTCTTGATACTTTTCATAAAGCTTTTCTACCAATTCTATAAATCTTCCTTCTAAGAGTTCCTCCGTTAGGACTATTTTATATTTTTGGGCAATTTTAGAGAGGATGGAGTTAAAGACTTTTTTAAAGTGTTCTATATTTTCAATCTTAGCTCTTCCAAAGTCGATATGAATAACTGGATAGTGTCTTTCCCAGTCCCAGTTTTTTTCAAGATAGAGTCCTTCAAAGAGTTTCTTTTTTCCAAGGAAAGCCTGTTTAAGGGTATCTAAAAAGAGGGATTTTCCAAATCTTCTGGGGCGGGAAAGAAAATAATACTTTCCTTCATTTACAAGCTTAGCTACAAAAGGAGTTTTATCTACATAATAATATCCTCCAGTTCTTATTTCCTCAAAACTCTGTATCCCAATAGGAAGCTTCATAATTTTTATAATAATTGAGTAAGTCATAAATTCAAGAATTAATCTTTTCCTATATTTCGCTAAGTAGTATAGTAAAAATTCCAATTTTTCAATTTTACCCTTTTTTCTTAAACAGGCTCTTATACTCTTGACAGCTTAATCTTTTTTATTAAATTAACAAAAATTTTTATTAATAAATGGTAATTTTTATATGAATTTAAACCAAATTTTAAAGGACCTTCTTGAACTGGTAGAAGAGGTAGGAAGTTATTTTAAAATTGCCTATCTTTCTTTTAATGAAGTTTATCATAAAGGGAAAATAGACTTAGTAACTGAGGCGGATTTGAAATCTGAAGAGCTTCTTAAAAGGGGACTTGAAAAAATTAGTTCCTCCTTTCCAATTATCTCTGAAGAAAGTTTTAATTTGGGAAAAGAAATAGGTTCTCCTTTTTATTGGTTAGTTGATCCTTTAGATGGAACCACTAATTTTGCTCACAGACTTCCTTGGTTTGCCATTTCAGTAGCTTTTATGCAAGAAAAAGAACCCCTTTTAGGGGTAGTTTTTAACCCTATAGTAGGAGAACTTTTTTGGGCTAAAAAGGAAGAAGGAGCCTATTTAAATGGAAAGCCTATTAAAGTTTCTTCCACAGAAAATCTTTTAGATTCTCTTCTGGCTACAGGTTTTCCAGTGTCTAAAATTTTAGAAAAACCTGATTATTTTTTACCTCTTTTTAGAGAATTTATGAGTAAAACTCAAGGAGTAAGAAGATTTGGTTCGGCAGCTTTAGATTTAGCTTATGTAGCCTGTGGAAGATATGATGGTTTTTGGGAACCCTATCTTAGTCCTTGGGATACTGCAGCAGGAACTCTTTTGGTAAAGGAAGCAGGAGGAATGGTTACAGATTACTTAGGAAATCCCTACCATCCTTTTTTAAATACCATAGTGGCTTCAAATGCTAAAATTCATTCCTTTTTAATAGAGATAACCTCTCGTTTTCATCCTGATAGTTTCAGACCCTTTCGTAATCCCTTCCCTACGGTAGATATTATCATAGAAATAGAAGAAGGAATTGTGCTTATCTATAGAAAAAATTATCCCTATGGTTGGGCCCTTCCTGGAGGATTTGTAGACTATGGTGAAACCTTAGAAGAAACTGCCATAAGAGAGGCCAGAGAGGAAACTAATTTAGAGATAGAAATAAAATACCTTTTAGGATGTTATTCCGATCCCAAAAGAGACCCCCGTTTTCACACTATAACTACGGTCTTTGTAGCTAAGGGAAAGGGAGAGCTTAAAGGACAAGATGATGCTAAAGTAGCTAAAATTTTTAGGTTAGATGAGATTCCATGGGATGAACTGGCTTTTGACCATGCTAAAATTTTAAAAGATTACTTAAGAAAAAAGAGGGGGGATTAAATGAAAAAGATAGATACACTTTGTGAAAAAATTGAAGATCTCATTCAGGAGGATCTAAATTTTATAATCTTAGAAAGAGATTCCTATTGGAAAAATTTATTAATTGAAATCCTTAAAAATTTAGGAGTAGAAAGTGAAGTTTTTTCCTCAGAAAATGAACTTTTAGAAAGAATTAAGGATAAGGCAAATGTTATATTATTTTTATCTTTAAATGCTATGTTTTTAGAAGAAAATTTGGAATTTTTGAAAAAAATTAAAAAAATTTCCTCAGAAATTAAAATTTTAGTGCTTTTGGAAATTCCCTTTTTAGAATACTTAGGTAGTCTTAATTTAGGAGCCTATTTTTGGTCTGGAGCAGATGAAGTAATTGTAAAGCCCTTTAGTTTAGAAGAGTTTAAAGCAAGATTATCAAAACTTTTAAAAGAGGTTTACCTATTAAAAACTCTACAAAAATTTATAGTAGAGGATCCTTTAACTGAAGTTTTTAACAGAAGATATTTTGAGGAAATCCTTAGGGAGGAAGCCTATAGAGCTTTAAGACAAAAGTACCCTTTAGTGCTTTTTATGATAGATTTAGACAAATTTAAATGGTATAATGATTTTTTTGGGCATCAGGCAGGAGATAGATTGTTAAAAGCTTTAGGTGAGATGCTTTGTGAGAATACCAGAAAAAAAATAGACAAAGTCTGTAGATATGGAGGAGATGAATTTGCTATTATTTTACCCCATTTAAACTGGAAAAATTCTCTATCTATTATAAAAAGAATTTTTTCTTCTTGGGAAAGAGCTAATTTTGAACCTGTGACCCTTTCTATAGGAATAGCTCAGTTAATTTATAAGGAAAATTTAGAAAGAAGTGTTTCTAATTTAGTAAATAGAGCCGATGCTGCCATGTATGAAGCTAAAAAGATTCCAGGGAATTCCTTTGTCATAGATGAGGAAACTCTTAAGCTAAACTCAACCTTAGAAGTTCTTGATGGGGCTGAACCTTTTCAACCCTAACTTTTATTTCCTCTCCAGGTGAAAGTTCGTCTTTAAAACCTATTATTTCTCCTGAAAGGTTATAATCTATTAAATAAACCTTAGCTTTTTTATTCTGAACTTCGAGAACCAAAGCTTTTAAAATTTCGTTTTTTAAGTATTTCTGAAAATATTTTAGTAAAAAGTATTTTTCTCTCTTGTTTTGAAGAAAAACAGCTCTTTGCCAATTATTATTTAATTCAGCTAAAATTTGTAAAGTATCCTCTTCTGAAAGAAAGGAGGTCCCTTGAAGAAAGCATTTTAGTTGATATTGAACAAAAAGATCTAAAAATCTTCTGATAGGGGAGGTAATAGTAGTATAATACTCCACTCCCAGCCCAGAATGAAAAGAGGGAGTCATAGAAATTTCAGATTTAGCTAAGTATTTTAATTGGAGAAGTTTTAAATATAAACTTTTTTCTCGGCCTTCTATGACTTCTAAGGGTTTGGGTTGAGACCGATAAATAGCAGGGATGTTATTTTTATAAAGAAATTCTGCAGTTAAAGTATTAGTTAAAATCATAGCAGAAGCAATAAGTTCCCTTGCAGGAGTCATCTCTATTCTTTTTAAAAAAATCTCTCCCCTTTCATTTACCCTTACTTGAATCTCAGGAAGAGACACAAACACTGCTCCTTTTTCTTCCCTTTTCTTATCTTGGATTTTTAACAACCTATAAAGTTTTTGCCAAAAGGGATCTACTTTCAGAAGTTCATCTACCCTTTCATAAACAAATCTCTGTTTTACTTCAATAAAAGAAAGCATGGGTTCAAAAGAAATGACCTCTAAGTGAGGATTAAAGACTATTTTAAAAGTAAAGGCTGGTTTCTTCTTTCCCTTTTTAAGACTAAATTTCTCATTAGATAAGGAAAAAGGAAGCATAGGATAAATTCTATCGGGAAGATAAAGAGTAGAAGCTCTCTCTAAGGCACTTTCCCAAAGGGCTGAATCAGGTTTTATAAAACCTGCCACTTCTGCAATATGCACATAAAGAGTGATTTCTTTTTCAGTTTCTTCCAAACTTAAGGCATCATCGAAATCCTCAGTTTCTTCCGCATCTACCGTAAAGGTCTGAAGATAGGTTAGGTCCACCCTTTCTTTAAAATCAACCTCTAACTTTAGAAGTTCTTCAACTTCCTTTAAAGCCTTTTCTGAAAATTGAGTAGGAAATTTGGTTCTTAAAAGGTCAAGATTTTCATCTTCACTCCAGATTTGATTTTTAACTAAAATTTCAAAAACCTTAAAAGGTTCTATCAGATTTAGTCTTTTCAAAACTTCTTTAACTAATTTAGTAGAGGGAACAACATCTCCCCATAAGACATAATCTTTAAGACCAGAGATCCAAAACTCTTGAGTTTCAGAAGAAAAATTAGAAAGGTCTTCCTTTTTTAAAAGTTTTTTTAAAAATTCCTCTCCTTCATTTATTTTAGCTAATCTTTCTAATTCCCTTTTTCTTTGAAGAAAGATTCTTTCCACTTCCTCCTTAGAGAGAATCTCAAGTCTTCCAGGTTCTTTCAGTTTAAAATAGGTTCTTTCCTCCAAGCTCTTTCTTAAAAGACCTGCTATTTCATCCTCCTCGGGAGTTCTTCCCAAGTAAAGTTCTGTTAATTCCTTAGCTGATATTTCTGAGACTTCTTCTACCAAAACTTCCCATACCTCTTCCAAATTGAAACTTTCCTTTAACCTTTCTCTCCTTTCATTTTTTTCCTTTAAAAGAGTTAAAATTTGATTTAAGTCTTTAAGATTGAGAACCTTTTCTCCACAATAAACCGTAGCCGAAAAACTTATTAATTCCTCTTTACCGGTAGGTAGAATAACATGAAGTCTTTTTTCTTTAATATCTTTTACATAACAGGTTATTATTTTTTCCTTATAAAGTAATTCCACTAACCGATTTTTTAGAATTTCCATAAAATTAACGCATTTAAGAAGATAAAATTTTAAAAGCCTCCTTTAAGTTTAAAGTGCCTTCGTATAAGGCTTTCCCCACAATAACTCCCTTTAATCCTTTTTTTTCATAGGTTTTTAATTTAAGCAAGTCCTCAACGGTACTTACACCTCCTGCTAAGAGGATAGGCTTTTGAGAAACTTGTAAAGTTCTTTCTAATCTTTCTGTTTCCACTCCCCTTTGAGTTCCGTCTCTTTCAATAAGAGTTAAGATGATGGCAAAAAGGGGATAATCATTTAAAATTTTAATCAAATCCAAATAGAAAAGTTCAGAGGTCCTTAACCATCCCATGGTGGCTACCTTTTCTCCCCTCACATCTACACTAACTATCATCTTTTCTGGATAAAGTTTAGAAAGTCTTTTTAACCAGTTTAAATCTTCAATAGCCTTTGTTCCTATAATAACTTGAGAAATACCTGAAGAAAGATAAAGTTTAATTGTTTCTTCATCTCTTATACCTCCACCTACTTGAACTGGAATGGTAAGGGTTTGAGCTATCCTAATTATGATTTCTTTATGAACTGGGAATCCTTCTTTAGCACCATCTAAATCCACTAAATGAAGTCTTTTAGCTCCTTCTTTCTCAAAAAAAAGAGCATATTCTAAGGGGTCTGTCCCATATATGGTAGTTTTAGAAAAATCTCCCTGAAAAAGCCTTACTACTTGATTGTTTTTTAAGTCTATAGCAGGAATTAACCACATAACAATTTTTATTTAGGAAAGGTTTTTAAGATTCTATTTAATCCTCTTTCTGATAGTTCCGTAGCTGTTAGCCATTTAATTTTACCGTAAAGACTTAAGTTTAACAAATTTTCGCTAAGTGGTTTTTGGGTTTCATCAAAGGGATGATACCAAAGAATTTTTCCTGTTTTTCCATCATAAAGTGTTAAAATGAAGGCTACCGAAGCTGGTTCATCCACAGCAAAACCTCTACCTTTTCTTTCTTTAAATCGGTAAATTTTACCATATAATATACCGTCAGTTCCTGTTTTTTGAGCTAAAATTTTTAATCCTTCCTCTGAACTTTTAGTTAGTTCTAAGATCTCTCCTATGAGATTTTCAGATTCCGTAGGGGAAAGAAAAATAAATTGATAGGAAACTTTAAAACTTAAGAGTTTACTCTTTAAGAGTTCATCTAATTTTTCTTGAGCATAGGTTTCTATGGGGCCAGAGATTATTCCTTTAACTGGAGAGAAAAAAATTTCTTCAGCTCGTGAAGGATAGGTGTCCCAAGGAAGAACTAAAATGGTCTTAAGGTGCTTAGGCATCTCAGAAGTTAAATGAAAAGTTTTAGGTTTACTGCAGGAGGTAAAGAGAATTAAAAACCAAAGGAGAATCCCAATTAAAAGAAAATTAGAAAATTTGTTTTTCATAAAGTAACCTCTTTCATAGTAGTGATTTTATTTTACAAATATTTTCTGAGATTTTCCATATTTAAAATTTTGATTTCCCTTCCGTTTATTTCTACTAAATTTTCTTCTTTTAATTTTCTAAAAATTCTGGATAGAGTTTCAGGAGTTATTCCTAAAAGTAAGGCTAATTGAGATTTGGGAATTTTTAAGAAAAAGCTTTCTTTTTTTCCTTCTTGGGAAAGTTCCCAAAGATAATGGATTAGTTTTTCTTCTGCCTCTTTTAATCCCAAATTTTCTATAGTTTTTACCAAGTTTTTAATTTTTAAAATAAGAATTCCTATAAAGTTTAAAGCTAAATCCGGCTTTTGTTTAACTAAATTTAAAAATTTATTTTTATCAAAAAAAA
Organism: Thermodesulfobacteriaceae bacterium; assembly: GCA_025062245.1. Lineage (GTDB taxonomy): Bacteria > Desulfobacterota > Thermodesulfobacteria > Thermodesulfobacteriales > Thermodesulfobacteriaceae > Thermodesulfobacterium. The sequence goes on from JANXAD010000036.1 coordinate 14,010, forward strand.
CCACTTCTAATTTAGTTAAAGCTTGAGCCCAAGCAGGATAGGAGGAAGTTCCCATCAAAACGATTTCAGCAAAAACTTCTCCTTTGGTTAAAAGGTGTAAAATTTGCTCCTTACCCTTAGGGGAAAGTTTGTAAATTTTAACTAAACCCTCAGAAATTAAATAAAAACCATAAGCAGTTTCTCCCTCACTAAATATAAGTTCATTTTTTTCAAAAATTTTAATTTTTCCCAATAAAGCAATTTCTTTTAAAATTTCCTCAGGAAGTTCTCTAAAGAAAGGACTTTCCTTTAAAAGTTCTAAAATTTTCTTTTTTTCCTGAGTCACTTTAAAAATTTTAAAAAGTTTAAATCAGATTATAACTTTTAAGGGTATTTTTAAGCTGTTCTAAAGAACTTTCAGAAAGTGCTGAAAGTGGTGCTCTTACTTCAGGAGTTTCTATCTTACCCATAAGCCAAAGAGCAAATTTAGCAGGTACAGGATTGGTTTCTATAAAGAGAGCCTTAAAAAGTGGATAAAGTTTCATATTTAATTCTTGAGCTTCAGAGATATTTCCTTTTAAAGATTTTTCCATAAGTTCTGAAACCTCCTTAGGCATTATATTAGCTGCAACTGAAATTACTCCCCTACCTCCAAGCATAACAGTAGAATAGGCTGTAAAGTCATCTCCCGAAAGGACAGTAAAGTTTTTAGGAGATTTCATAAGAATTTCGGTAATCTGTTTTATATCTCCAGAAGCCTCCTTAATAGCTAAGATGTTTTCTATCTGAGCTAGTTTAGCTGTAGTTTCTGGTAAGAGATTTACCGAGGTTCTTCCAGGCACATTATAAAGAATAATGGGAATTTTAGTATTCTTAGCTATATAGCTATAATGTTCATAAAGTCCATTTTGGGTTGGCCTATTATAATAGGGAGTAACAATTAAGGCATAATCAAAACCCATTTCTTCAGCCATTTTAGTATATTCTAAAGTTACTTTAGTACTATTAGTTCCGGTTCCTACAATTAGAGGAACTTTTCCTTTAACTTCTTCTAAAGCTATTTCCATAATCCTTTTTCTTTCTTCCTTTTCTATGGTAACTGCTTCTCCAGTTGTTCCCAAAACTAAAATTCCATGAGTCCCAGCTTGAAGATGCCATTTTAATAGGTTTCTAAAAGAATCTTCATCAATTTTACCATTTTTAAAAGGTGTAACTAAAGCTACTATAGAACCCCATATTTTCATTTTAATTCCCCCCCTTGGTTTATTTTAAAGCATCCTTTTTTATTTTTCCTTCTAAAATAAAAGATGTATCACCCTCTAAATAAAGTTTATTTTCTCTTTCATTGATATAAACTTTCAAAATTTCCCCACTTTTAGTTAATACGTCTATTTCAGAATGCTTAGTTAATCCTAATTTATAGGTTATATAAGCTGAAGCTGAAGCACCTGTGCCACAGGCTAAGGTTTCTGCCTCTACTCCTCTTTCATAGGTTCTAATCTTAATAAGGTTTTTTCTTGAGAGAGCTACAAAATTGACATTAGTTCCTGAAGGTTTAAAACTTTCGTGAAATCTAATTTCTGGAGCTATTTTTTCTAAGGATAGATTTTTAAGGTTTTCTTCATCTAAGAAAATTACTACATGGGGAACACCGGTATTCACAAAATGGGCTGTATATTTATCAAAATTGGTTTTAATTTCAAGGTTAAGCTTTAGGTCCTTAGGAGAAGTTAGATTTACCTTAACCCGAGAATTTTTCACTTCAGCCCAAATAAGTCCTGCTTTAGTTTCAAAGCAAAGAGGGCTTTTAAAGAGTCCTAATTCCGTTACTAATCTTGCTACACATCTAGCCCCATTTCCACACATCTCTGCTTCACTTCCATCGGCATTAAAAAATTTCCAAGAAAAATTAGCTTCAGAACTAAAAGGAGGTTCTAAAAGAATTAAACCATCGGCAGAAATAGAAAATTTAGGGCGACAAAGTTTCTGAGCTAAAAATTTAGCTTCTGAGCCTTGAATTTTTCTTTCAAAGTTTAAAATAACTATAAAATCGTTACCAGAAGCACAGAGTTTATAAAAAGTGAGATTGCTGAACCTATCTAAACCTTCACCTTCTGAAGTGTTATCCTCATTCATATAAAAGAGGCTACTTGCAAACTTTTATTTTAGAAGGGTTAATTAAGAAGTTTAATGGAATTTTTTATTTTTACAATATAAT